>DATBHU010000454.1:0-10805 GCA_036557265.1 Polyangia bacterium | reverse complement strand
CGATCCGTTCAGCGCGGCGCGCTGCAACACGGGCATGGTGACGATGACGTGGGGGCCGGGCAGGATGTCCCAGACCCGCCCGTCCAGATCGAGCGCCAGGGTCGCGCCGCCGTCGACCAGGTCCGTCCGCAGGTCGCGCAGCAGGTTGGAGTCGATGCTGACCTCCACGTTGAAGGCGTCGCCCCGCTGGATCTGCACGTCCAGCGGGCCGTCGGCCGTCACCGCGGTGAACCCTTGCAGCGGCCGCGTCTCCGTGGCGCGCTCACCGTTTCCGTCGACGTACAGGCCGCAGCCCGCGGCCGCCAGCGTCGCAACCATGATCAGCCGTGCCGCTTCGAATCGAATCGCCATGATTGGCCTCCCTCCACCACAACACCGGCAGCCGGCGAAAGTGTCACCGGACCAAGCTGGATCCTCGAAATGGGTGTCGCCGACGAAACAATTTCCGCCCCCTGGACCGGTCGAGGACCCACATTGCGTTTTTCTCGTCACCAACGGACGGTTGCGCGCTCTATGCGCGTACCCAATGCTCACGAAGGGATCCAGACCAATGACCAAGACCGACGATCTCCTGATGGCAACCGCACGGAAGGCTTCACTTCTGCTGGCGCTGGTCGCGGGCGCGGCATTCGGATGCGCGCACGAAGGCGGCGGTGCGGCCGCGGCGGCGGCGCCGGTGAACGCGACGGACGCCGTCGCCCAGGCTGAAGCCGGCGGCCCGCTCTACGGCCAGTTCTGCGCGAAGTGCCACGGCGACGCGGGCCAGGGGACGGACCAGGGCCCCCCGGTCGTCGGCGCAAACGCGCTCCCGCTCGATCCCCGGCCGGCGGCGAAGCTGCGCAAGACGCAGTTCCACACCGCGAAGGACATCTTCGATTTCGTGGGCGCGAACATGCCGCCGAAGGGCCCGAAACCGACGCTCGATCAGTACCTGGCCATCCTGGCGTTCGACCTCAAGGCGAACGGCGTCGACCTGGCCGGCAAGCCGCCGCTGACCCCCGACAACCTGTCGGCGATCGTCATCCACCCGTAGCCTCACCCGCGGAAGACGGAGGCGCGGGACCCCGTATCTCCGGACAGCGCCTATCTTCTGGCGAGCGGTGTCAGGCCGTGACGGCGCGGAGCGAGCGGACGTGGCGCCGCTCGTCGCCGCGATCGGGGTCGAGCTGCCGCACGCGCTCGGCGGCGGCGGCGAGCTCGTCCGGGTCCAGCGGTCCCGCGGCGCTCCGCGCGGTGGTCGCGCACAGCCACGCGGTCGCCGCCCTGAAGGAGAAGAAGAAGCGCATGGGGAATCGCGGGCGGGCGAGCAGCGCCAGGCCTTCGAGGATCGGCCGATTGATGCGCGCGTTCGCGGTCAGCAGGACGACGGCGAAGGCGGTGAAGTAGGGACCCACGATCTCGAGCGCGTCGACGACCTTCTGGCGGACCTCGAGCGCCGGCGGGTGCATCGTCGGCTCGATGATCGCGAGAGAGCAGATCTCTCCGCCGCATCGTTCGAGCGTGTAGGGCGCCGCCGCCACGACCGACTCGATCGTCGCGGCGTCGATCTGCGGCCCGCGCCAGTCGGAGACGGCGACGTTCCCGAGCGCGCCGCTGCAGAGCTGGGGCGACAGGCCGAGGATGTCGAGCTCGCCCGGCGCGCACCCGGCGGCGCGGCCGCGCGCGGCCTGCTCGCGCATGAACGCCGACGCGGGCGGGGTGGTCCGGGGCGCCGCGGCGCCGGAGCGCTGGCCCGCCTCGGGGGCCCCGTCCCCGGACAGCCAGCGCGACAACCGCCGGCGCGCGCGCTCCAGCCGGCTGCGGACCGTCTTGCGATCGTGCGCCACCAGCCGCGCCAGCGCGCTGAGCGGCATCTCGCCGACATCGTGGAGCGCCACCAGATCGCGCGACTCGTCGTCGAGGTGGTTCAGGGCCCGCCGGAGCAGGGACAACCGCGCCGCGGCGTCACGCTCGTCGGCGGCTGCGGTCCGCGGGTCGGGCCGCTCCGGGACGTCGCTCCCCAGCACCTCCAGTCGGTGCCCGGCCCGGCGCCGGTAGCCGGCGGCGACGCGGCGGCAGATCTCGCGCAGCCACAGATCCTTGCGCTCGACCGCCGGGAGGCCTTGCTTGCCGTGCACGACGAGGAAGACCTCGTGACAGAGATCGGGGAGATCGGCGTCGCGCACGCCCAGCGCGGCGAGCTGTCGGCGTACGTAGGGCGCGAAGCGGACGTAGGTCGAAGTCGACGTCATCTGTTTGCTCGACTGTAGCGACGGCGCGGGCGACCCCGGAAGGCGCTGGCCTTCACGACACTCATGACGGCACGTCACGAATCGGTGCAAGGGCTCGGGATCATTCGTCTAGAATCGTGACCGTTCGCACATGATCACTGAGACCCAGGAGCTGGCGGTCTTCAACTGCGTCGTCAAGCACGCCAGCTACGCGCGCGCAGCGGAGGAGCTGTCGCTGAGCGCGTCCGGCGTCAGCCGGATCATCACGCGCATGGAGGAGCGCCTGGGCGCCCGGCTGGTTCAACGGACGACGCGCAAGCTGTCGCTGACGGAGGTGGGCGCCGCGTTCCACGCCCGCGCGGCCCAGATCCTGGCGGATCTCGCGGACGCGGAGGCGGAGGTCCAGAAGACCGCCACGCAGCCGAAAGGGACGCTGAAGCTGACCGCCCCGCTGATGTTCGGTCACCTGTATCTGGCGCCGCTGCTGGGCGAGCTGCTGGATCAGTTCCCGAACCTGTCGCTCGACGTGTCGCTGACGAACCGCTTCGTCGACCTGATCGAGGAAGGGATGGACCTGGCGATCCGCGTCGGGCAGCTGGCGGATTCGCGGCTGATCGCGCGCCGCCTGTGCACCAACCACCGCATCCTGGTCGCCGCGCCCCGCTACCTCGAGCGCTGGGGGACGCCGGAGACCCCCGCGGATCTGAGCCGCCACCAGTGCGTGCTGTTCAACGGCTTCGCCAAGCCGGCCGAATGGAGGCTGATCGGCCCCTCCGGGCAAGCGACCGTCGCCGTCGCCGGGCGCGTCGCCACGAACAACGTCGAGACGCTGACCGCCGCGGCCAAGCAGGGCCTCGGAATCACCGTCGGCGCGACGATGTCGGTCGGCGCGGCGCTTCTGTCCGGGGAGCTGGTGCGCGTGCTCAGCGACTACGAATTCGAACCGACCGCCGTGTTCGCGGTCTATGCCTCGGCCCGCCAGCTCTCGACGAAGATTCGCGCCACCGTCGACTTTCTGTCGAACCGGCTCGCCGATCCGCCCATCTGGGATCAGCGGCTGATCGGGAAGGTCGCCGGGTTCTCCAGGCGATAGCCGCGGACCGCGCGCGCGGCAGCCGGAACGGGCCGGCCGCCGCGCGGGTTTCGGTCGCGCGTGGGTCAGCGCGGGCGGGTCAACGCGGGTTGGGTCAACGGATGACGACCGGGACGGTGCCGGCCGCCGTGCCCGACGCGAGCGGGAAGGTCCACGGCGCGACGTAGATGCCGTCGATGGTCCCGAGGCGGATCGTCCCGTTGCCGAGCAGCTGGCTGATCAGCACGGGATCGACGGACGGCGACGGATCGACCGGCGCCTGGTCGCAGCTGGGCAAGACGTTCGGCCTGTTCGCCAGCGTTCCGGTCCACTGGAAGCCGGCCAGGCCGGCGCGGCTCGTCTGGTTGACGGGCGTGCGGAAGCCGAAGCCGAGGCGGTAGCCGGTGGTGCCGTCTCCGACGCAGGCCGTGCACGCGCTCGGCAGCGCGAAGTCGAAGTTGTTCAGCTGGCCGGCCACGATGTTGGTGAACTCCTTCTGGCCGCAGAAGGCGTTCGAGATGTTGAGCTTCGTGTTGCTGCAGAGAAGCTGCAGCGAGCCGCGATCGCCCGTCGGCACCACGTCCGGCCCCAGCACGGAGACGCGCACCGCGTTCCCGATCTGCGCGTACTGGTTGGCGGTGAGCTCGGGCGCCACCATCGAGATGAAGCCCTGCTTCACCATGAAGATGTCGCGGTCGACGATGGTCGGCCGCGACGGGAACGTCGCCGTGAAGACGTCGGTCGGGTTGAGGAAGCCCCACTCGTTCCGCCCGCCCAGCTGGATCCCGGCCGGGATGCGGCAGTTCGGCTTGCCGAGCGGGTTGCGCCCGGCGTCGTAGCCGACGCAGCGGGCGCCCAGCGCGTCGCACACCAGGCCGGCGTCGGCGCCGCAGCGGAGCGAGCCCGCCGCGCCGTTGAAGTTGCAGGTGCTGGCCAGGGTCGCGTCGGTCGGCGCGCGCAGGCATTTGCAGACCTTGTTGACGACCACGCCGATGTCGTCGGGCGGGCACAGCATGTGCTCGCACATGTCGGCGCTCAGGGCGTCGCGGTCGACCTCGCTCGGCTGCATGAAGTCCCAGCACGTCTCCGGGTTGGGCATGCTGGCGACGCCGCCCACGCAGGCGTTCTTGGTCTTCTCGCTGTCGCTCTCGCAGGTGACCGCCATGGCGACGCCGTTGCGCGTGAAGCTGCCCGCGATCGACTTGATCGCCTCGCAGGTGCACTGCTCGATGCGGTTCGACATGTTCATCTCTTGCAGCGTGTCCTCGCTGTCCACCCAGATCGGCCCGCTCGCCATCTGCCACTCGGGGCACTGCTTGCGCGGGTCGTCGATGGGGACGCAGCCGGGCATCGACGGGGCGTCCTTGCACAGCGCCTCCTTGGATTTTTCTTCTTTCTGCTTCAGCGCGGGGATCTCCTCCGTGTTGAGCTTGAGGATGTCCACGTTCTCCTGCGCCGACTTGACGTTCGCGTCCGCGCTCTCCAGCGAGAGCAACGCCGCGTCGACGTCCAGGATCAGGATCATGGTCTGGTCTTCCATGGCCCCGAGCGGATTTCCCGCGGCCAGCTCGACCACCGCCGAGACCGCCAGCAGCCGCGCCTCCAGGTTCACCAGCGCGGCCTGCTGGCTGATCTTGGCGGACTCGAGCGCCGTCTGGGCCGACTCCATCGCCAGCTGCGCCGCCCGCTCCTCGGCGCGGCTGACGCTGATCACCGCCTCCATGTACGCGTTGTCGAGCCGCTCGATGTGCTCCATCTGCTGCTTCATCTGCGCGCTGGGCGGCGACACGCCGAGCAGCCTTTGAATGCAGGCGGCCGACGACGCGGACGTCTTGCACTCGGAGAATCCGCCCCCGGCCTCGCCGCCCGGGCCGGCGTCATCGGCGCGCGGATCCTCGTGGCAGGGCGACTTGCTGGCCAGCTTGGGGCCGTTGAACGAGTTGACGATGCACGACTTCAGCGTCGCGCCGATGTTCGGGCGACCGGCCAGACCGAGCGCGGTCTGCGTCGCGCTGGGCGTCCCCGCGCAGCTGCGCAGCAGCACGTTGGCGCCGGTCATCCCCGCCGGCACGGCGCCCGTCTCCAGGAATCCGAGCACCTCGTTGGGCGACGACCCGCAGCCGGCCTGGATGCGCGCCAGCTCGGTGTGCCAGATGGCGCCCATCAGCTCGGCGGCCTCGCCGAAGGACGCGCCGATGGCGCCCGCGATCTCGCCCTGCATCGCCAGCAACGCGTCCAGCTCGTCGCTGACGCGCGTCTGGAACTGCTGGATGGTGTCGTCGCGGCGCACGCAGTGGCCCTGGTAGACGGCGTCCACGGTGCTGGTCCGGCGCGAGACGGTGGTCGCCGACGCGCCCGCCCGCACGAACTGCGGCTCCATCACCTTCATCGCCGACAGCTCGAGCTGCATCACGCGGCACTCGATGTTGGCGCGGGCGGTGCCCGGCGTGCTGTAGACGGACTGGATGACCGGGTCGATCGAGCCCGCGGTCACCGAGTGCAGGTTCTCCTGGACGACGGCCAGGCTGTCGAACGCGTGCGCCGGCTGCACCGGGATGTACGGCATCTGCGTCTCGACGAAGACCTCCTGGCGCTGGTAGGGCGACAGCTGCGCGCCCCGCAAGGCCAGCCGGTAGCTTCCGCCCGGCGCGTATCCCGGGATGTCGCGTTCCAGCAAGACGCTGGGCGTGCTGCAGCGACCGACGCCCGAGCTGGCGTCGGTCACCCAGACGCCGTTCGCGACCTTGTTGGTCATGAAGGTCGCGGTGCCGTTGCTGTTCTTCCGCCAGACGTAGGCGCGGACCTGGATGTTCTCGCAGGCGGCCTGCGTGGTGGGCGCGACGCGCCCGTAGGTGACGCGCGTGCCTTCCGTGTTGCGGGCGCTGTAGTTGTTGATGTCGACCAGGTACCCGTCGAAGCACTGCGAGCGCCCGTAGCTCGCCGACGAGCGGATGGCGCCGCCGCCGTTCAGGGTCACGTCGGGCGACAGCGTCCCGCACTGCTCGGTCGACGACAGGTCGGCCTGGACGGTCGCGGTCGGTTCGCCGCCGTCGCCCGCGTTGCAGCCGGCGGCCAGCGGCGCGAGGGCCGCGAGCGCCGCGATCAGCAGCGGCTGCGCGCCCCCCGAAGGTGGCCGGAACGACGGCCGGAAAACCGAAAACGATCGTCGACGGTGACGCGATGACGTACGGATGGCAGATCTGTGGCGCAGCATGGTCTCTCCTCCCACCGGAACTCCGGCGCGTTGAATCGGTGCCGGCGCTTCGGACGCCGGCACGTCTGCACAGGGGAGTGCGTTCAGGGCGCGGGAGTGGGGAAAGTTTTTCTTTCGCGATGGCCGGGCTTGACTAGAACGAACGGTCGTTCTATTTGTTTGGGGCATGCCGACGGCTCACCCACGCGCCCGCTCGCCCGAGCCCGCCCCGCCCGTGGACGATCTCCGGCGCGCGCGCGGCGAACGCCGCCGGCACGCGATCCTGTCGGTGGCGGTGGACCTCGCGTCGACGCACGGGCTCGAAGGGCTGAGCGTCGGCTTGCTGGCCTCGAAGCTGCGCATGAGCAAGAGCGGCCTGTTCGCGCACTTCGGCTCGATGGAGGGCCTGCAGCTCGCGGTGGTGGAGGCGGCGCGCGACGTGTTCGTCGACACCGTGGTCCGCCCCGCGCTGGCGGCCCCGCGCGGGCTGCCGCGGCTGTGGGCGCTCGCGGACGGGTGGCTCGCCTACGTCGAGCGCAAGGTGTTCCGCGGCGGGTGCTTCTTCGCCTCGGCCTCGATGGAGTTCGACAGCCGTCCCGGCCCGATCCGCGATCGCATCGCGGCGATCATGCGCGAGTGGATCGACGCCCTGCGCGTGGCCGTCGAGAAGGCGGTCGCCGAGGGGCACCTGGCGCGCGGCACCCGCGCCGACCTGCTGGCCTTCGAGCTGCACGCGCTGTCCATGGAGGCCAACTGGTCCTTCCAGCTGTTCCGCGACCCCGGCGCGTTCGCGCTGGCCCGCGCCGCGATCGTCGCGCGGTTGCGCGCCGCCGCCACCCGCGCGGCGCCGCGCCTGCCGGCCGCCGCGGTCCCCTCTGACTGAAGCAACGGAACCCGTCACCGCCCTCGCGAAAGGACAGCTGCCCCATGTGCGGAATCGTCGCGATGTTCTCCCCCGAAGAGCCGGTCGCCGGCGCGACCATGGAACGCGCGCTCGCCACGCTCGAGCACCGGGGGCCCGACGGACGCCGCCACTGGATCGCGCCGGACGGCCTGGTGGGGCTCGGGCACGCGCGCCTCAGCATCATCGATCTCGAGGGTGGGGCGCAGCCGCTCGAGAGCGAGGACGGCCGCGTCCGCGTCGTCGTCAACGGAGAGCTCTACGGGTTCGAGAGCATCCGCGCCGATCTGGAGGCCCGCGGCCACCGGTTCCGCACCGGCTCCGACAGCGAGATCGTCGTTCACCTCTATGAGGAGTACGGCGCCCAGTGCGTGGAGCACCTGCGCGGCGAGTTCGCGTTCGTGCTGTGGGACGACCGCAACCAGCGCCTCTTCTGCGCGCGCGATCGCTTCGGCATCAAGCCGCTGTTCTACGCCGTGCACCGCGGCGCGCTTCACCTCGCCTCGGAGGCGAAGGCGCTGCTCGCGGCGGGCGTGCCCGCGCGCTGGGACGGCGAGGCCTTCTTCCAGGCGGTGGTGATGGGCGGCCTCGAGCAGGACCGCACGCTGTTCGCGGGCGTGCGCCAGGTTCCGCCCGGTCATTACCTGCTGGCCACGCGCGGGCGCCGCCAGATCGTCCGCTACTGGGACTTCGATTACCCGCTCGCCGGCGACGAGCCCGAGGCGGCCGGCGATGAAGCAGGCGAGGCGGCGGCGGACCGCGAGCGCGCCGAGCGGCTGCGCGCGGTGCTGGACGAGGCGGTGCGGCTGCGCCTGCGCGCGGACGTACCGGTCGGGTGCTACCTGAGCGGCGGCATCGATTCGTGCGCCGTCATCGGCCTCGCCTCGCGGCACCTCTCTCGCCCCTTGCGGGCCTTCACGCTGTCGTTCGATCGGCCCGAGTACGACGAGCTCTCGATCGCGCGCGAGATGGCGGACAAATGCGGCGCCGAGCTGGTGCCGCTGCCGATCAGCAGCGCCGATCTGGCCGAGGACCTGCCCGCGACCATCTGGCACGCCGAGCAGATCATCATCAACGCCAACAGCGTGGCCAAGTTCCGCCTCAGCCGCGCCGTGCGCGACGCCGGCTACAAGGTGGTCCTCACCGGCGAGGGCTCGGACGAGATCCTGGCCGGCTACCCGCACTTCCGGCGCGACATGCTGCTCTACGATCACAAGGGGCAGGATCCGGCCGTCGTCGAGCGGCTGCTCGCCGAGCTGGTCGCCGCCAACGCCGTGTCGCGCGGGCTGCTGATGCCGACCGCGGACGCGCGCGCGCGCGCCGGCGCGCCGGCGTCCGGCCCGCCCGGCTTCGAGGCGCTGCGCCGCCGGCTCGGTTACCTGCCGAGCTTCCTCGAGGCGATCGGGGGCGGCGGAGACAAGGCCCGCACGCTGCTGGCCGCCGACTACCTCGCCGCGGTGGGCGCCGAGCGGGAGCCGTTCGGGGCGCTGCTCGACGGCCTGGACGTGCGCGGCCAGCTGGCCGGACGCGCGCCGGTCAACCAGTCGCTCTATCTGTGGTCGAAGACCGCGCTGCCCAACTTCATCCTGAGCGTGCTCGGCGACCGGATGGAGATGGCCCACTCGGTCGAGGGGCGCGTGCCGTTCCTCGATCACCGCGTCGTGGAGACGGTGCGCGACTTCCCGGTGCGCGCGAAGATCCGCGGCACCGTCGAGAAGCACGTGCTGCGCGAGGCGGTGCGGCCGATCATCACGGACACCGTCTACCGGCGCCAGAAGCACCCGTTCCTGGCGCCGCCCGCCGCCGCCGCGCTGGGCGGCCCCCTCGACGAGCTCGTGCAGCAGACCCTGCGCGGCCCCGCCCTGCGCAACACCCCGTTCTACGACGCCAAGCGGGTCACCGCGTTGCTCGACGCGCTCCCCTCGCTGCCGCCGCACGACCGCGCGCCCCTCGACGTCGGCCTGATGGCCATGACCAGCGTCTGCCTGCTGGGCGAGCTGTTTCACCTCGGCGCCTGACGCGATAGCAGCCCGTGCTATTGATCGGGCGCCGGGCATTCCGATGGCCGCGAGTGCAGTACTGGTAATCGTCGTCGCCGCGGGCGAAGCGAGCAGCGCCGCGACGAGCGCCATGCTGGCCGCCGCGGAGAGCACGCTCGCGGCCGGCACTTCGGTGCGCCTCGGATGAGATCGGCGAAGGTCACGAGCGGCATCGGCACGCCGGCGGCCGGCGTTGCGCTGTGGCATCTCGGTCGGGTCAGTACCCCCGGCCGGCGCGGATCAGGCGGCCGCCCGAAAAAAATTCGGGCTAGATCGCGTGGACAGGTGCGCGGGCGTGCGCGGCGTCGGCGACGCGACGGGAGAGCTCGGCCAGCAGCAGGCCCGGCGGCACCGGCTTCGTCAGGTGAAGATCGAACCCGGCGCGGCTCGATCGGACCTGATCGTCCGCGGAGCCGTAGCCGGAGATGGCGATCAGCTGCAGATGCGACCAGTCCGGATCGGCGCGGACATCGGAGGCGATGGCGTATCCATCCCGTTCGGGGAGCCCGAGATCGCACAGCACGATGGTCGGCCTGACGCGCTTGATCGCCGCCATCGCGTCGCGGCCGGTCGCCTCCAGCGACACGCGGTACCCGGCGGAGGCGAGCACGACACGCAGGCTCTCGGCGGCGTCCGCGTTGTCCTCGAAGACGAGGATCGCCTCGGGCGCGGCCCGCGCGGCGATCGTCGATTCGGGGGTGCTCGCTGCGGCGATCTGGCCCGCGTGCAGCGGAAGCTCGAGGGAAAACTCCGCGCCTTTCCCCGGACCTCCCGACGTTGCCGAGACCCGCCCGCCGTGAAGAGCGACCAGGCCCTTGACGACCGCGAGCCCGAGACCGAGGCCGCCCCGCGGGCGGGCGAGCGGGGTCTCCGCCTGCACGAACGGTTCGAAGATCCTGTCGAGGAGCGCAGGCTCGATGCCGCTCCCCTCGTCGCGGACGGTGAGCACCAGGCGCCGGCCGGAGGCGTCGCGCCCCGTGCGCAGGTGAATGCACTGGCCGCGCTGCGAGAACTTGGCCGCGTTCGACAGGATGTTGCCGATGATCTGCGACAGGCGCGCGCGATCGCCGTCGACCAGCAGCGGCTCCCCGGACGCGGCCAGCTCCAGGATCAACCCGGCGGACTGGAAGGATCCCTGGTGGTCGCCCGCCACCTCGCGGGCGAGCGCCGCGACGTCGACCGCTTCGCGCACCAGCTGGATCTTGCCGGCCTGGATGCGGGAGACGTCCAGCAGATCGTCGAGCAGGCGGGCCATGTGGCCGACCTGGCGGTCGAGGATCTCCGTCGCGCGGGCGGACGTGTCGTCCTCCAGGCCGGGCAGGCGCAGCAGATGGGTGGCGTTCAGCATCGGCCCGAGCGGGTTGCGAAGCTCGTGGGCCAGCATCGCCAG
>DATBHU010000453.1:0-31854 GCA_036557265.1 Polyangia bacterium | reverse complement strand
GGCCGCCTCCCGTCCCTAAGAGATCATGTGAGGGCGAGGATGATGCCGACAACCACGAGCGTGACGCCGGAGCTCAGCGATCCCTTGATCGTCGATCTCTACGAGCTGACCATGTTCGAGGCCTACATCGAGGCCGGGATGCATGGGCCGGCCTCGTTCGAGCTGTTCATCAGGCGCCTGCCGGCCTCGCGCAACTTCCTGGTCGCGGCCGGCCTCGAGCAGGCGCTGCAGTTCCTCGAGCGATTTCGCGTCTCCCGCGAGGCGCTGGCGCAGATCGAGCAGGTTCATCCGCTGTCGCCGGCGGCGCGGGCGGCGCTCGCGGATCTGCGCTTCTCCGGGGACGTGCGGGCGATCCCCGAGGGGACGGTCGTGTTCGCCGACGAGCCGCTGCTGCGGGTGAGCGCGCCGCTGCCGGTGGCCCAGCTGGTCGAGACCCGGCTGCTGAACCTGATCCACTTCCAGACCGTGGTGGCGTCCAAGGCCGCGCGCTCCGTGCTCGCCGCCGGCGGGCGGCCCCTCGTCGACTTCGGCCTGCGCCGCGCCCACGGCGGCGAGGCGGGCACGTTCGCGGCGCGCGCCGCCTACATCGCCGGCTTCGGCGGCACCTCCAACGTGCGCGCTGGCGTCGACTTCGGGCTACCGGTGTTCGGGACGATGGCGCACTCGTTCGTGCAGGCGCACGAGGACGAGCGCCGCGCGTTCGTGACCTTCGCGACCGCCCGGCCCGGCGGCGTCACGCTGCTGATCGACACCTACGACACCGAGGCCGCGGCGGCCGCGGTGGTGGGGCTGGCCCCGGAGCTGGCCGCGCGCGGCGTGAAGGTGGCGGCGGTGCGACTCGACAGCGGCGATCTCGCCGCGCACGCCCGCCGCGTGCGGCGCATCCTCGACGACGGCGGGCTGCGCGACACGCGCATCATCGCGAGCAGCGGCATCGACGAGCACGCCATCGCGGCGCTGGTCGCCGCGGCGGCGCCCATCGATCGCTTCGCGCCCGGCACCCGCGTCGTCACCTCGGCGGACGCGCCCTACCTGGACTGCGCCTACAAGCTGGTCGAGTACGCCGGCCGTCCCCGCGTGAAGCGCTCGGAGGGGAAGGGGACCTGGCCCGGCCCCAAGCAGATCTGGCGCCAGCGCGACGCCGCCGGCCGGCTCGCCGCCGATCACCTGACGACGGCGGACGAGCAGGTGGCGGGCGCCGAGCCGCTGCTGGTGCCGGTGATGCGGAGCGGGCGGCGGGTGGCGCCGCCGCCGTCGCTCGAGGTGATCCGGGCGCGCGCCCGGCTGGAGCTCGGGTCGCTGCCGGACGCGCTGCGGAGCCTGGAGCCCGCGCCGCGGTTCGCGCCCCGGCCGTCGGCGGCGCTGCGCGCCGCGCTCGCCCAGGCGGAGGAATGACCGCCGCTCACGGCGCGACGTCGCCGGCCTGCTTCTGCGGATGCCGGCCCGGCGGATGGAGGATGTAGAGGCGGTCGCGCTCGACGGGGGCCGCGCTGGCGGCGGGCAGGCGCATCTGGTACGCGACGTGGCGCGCGTGGTCGGCGAGCTGGCGGGTCGGGTTGAAGACGCGGTTGAAGCGCCACAGCATGCGCACGAAGTTCGTCTGCCCGCGCGCCAGCAGCCGCGCCGCCTGCACGGCCGTCCCCTTCAGCGCGGACAGGCCCAGGTGCTTCTTGTTCAGCACCTGCTGGGTCCGCACCAGCTCTTCGTAGAAGCGCGCCAGCGGCAGCCGGGTCGGCAGCACCGCGTGCTGGATGTCGAACAGCCGGTAGTCGCGCGAGGTGAGCTGCCCCGCCTGCGTCGCGAAGGTCTCGGTGCCGGGGTAGGGCGTGTTGACGCTGATGTTGACGATCTCGGGGATGGAGAGCGCCCACTCGCGGATGACGGCGAAGCGCCGCTCGTCCCAGTCGGGATCGGCGATGATGTTGATCGCGACGGTGATCCCGAGCGAGCGCGCGAACTCCAGCGCCTCGACGTTGGTCGAGTGCGTGGCGCGCTTGCGGTGGAGGCGCAGGCCCTCCTCGTCGATCGCCTCGATGCCGAGGAACATGTACTCCAGCCCCAGGCGCTTCCAGTAGGCGAACACCTCGCGGTTGCGCAGCAGCACGTCGGCGCGCGTCTCCAGGTAGTAGCGCTTGCGCAGGCCGCGCCGCTCGATCTCGCGGCCGATCGCGAAGCCGTGCTCGGCCTGGATGAACGCGACGTCGTCGACGATGAAGACGCCCGGCTCCTTTATGCGCGCCAGGTCTTGGACGATCACCTCGGGCGAGCGCCGCCGGTAGCTGCGCCCGTAGAACGTCCAGGCGCTGCAGAACGTGCAGTCCCACGGGCAGCCGCGCGTGAACTCGATCGACGCCGCGGGATCGAGGACGCCGATGAAGTACTTGCGCCGGTGGGGCAGCAGATCGCGCGCGGGCAGGTCGCTGTCGAGATCCGCGAACACCGGCGGCGGCCCTTCGCCCGCGGGCGTGATCACGCCCGGCAGCGCGTGCAGGCCGGCGCGATCGTGGCGCGCGGCCTCGAGCAGCGGCGGGACGCCCGCTTCGCCTTCGCCCTTGACCACGCAGTCGATGGCGCCGCCCGCGTGCTCCAGGACCTCCGCCGCGGTGAAGGAGGCGCTGTGCCCGCCTGCCAGGACCAGGCTGCCCGGCAGGCGCCGCTTCGTCATCTTGGCGAGGTCGATCACCTCGGGGATGTTGGCGAGGTAGTTCAGGCCGAACGCGATCGCGTCGGGCCGCCACGCCGCCAGCAGGCGCAGGTAGTCGTCCTGCGTGGAGACCTGCAGGTCGATGACGCGCACGTCGTGCCCCGCGCGGCGCGCGCTGCCGGCCACCAGCTCGAGCCCGAGCGGCTCCAGACGGAGGAAGATCTCCGTGTACATGAGGCCGCTCGGATGACAGAAGAGAACTTTCACGACGTCGCCTCGCTGCGCCTCGACGGTCTGCTATCCGCTCACGTCATCGCCGTCGCGCGACGGTACTGGGCCAGCGCCATGAGCGGGAAGGTGTGTCGGTACAACCGGTAGCCGAGATAGAAGACCTTCGGGAACCCGGTTCCGGTCCAGGCCGTCTCGGCCCAGGTCCCGTCGGGGTCCTGCCGTTCCAGCAGGTGGCGGATGCCGTTGCGGACGGCGGTGCCGCGCTCCTCGCCGGCCGCGATCAGGCCCATGGTGGCCCAGGCCGTCTGGCTGGGCGTCGACTCGCCCCGGCCGGCCTGGGCCGGATCGGTGTAGCTGGCGATGCTCTCGCCCCAGCCGCCGTCCCGGTTCTGGTGGTCGAGCAGCCACTTCACGGCGCGGCGGACGTGCGGCGCCTGCAGGTCCTCGCCGACGCACGCCATCCCGCGCAGCACCTGCCAGGTGCCGTAGATGTAGTTCACGCCCCACCGCCCGTACCAGGCGCCTTCGCGGTTCTGATCGCGGCGCAGGAAGCGCAGCGCGCGCGCCACCGCCGGCTGCTCCGGCCCGAAGCCGGGGAAGTAGCTGAGACACTCGAGCACGCGCCCGGTGATGTCGGCGCTGCTGGGATCGATCATCGCGTTGTGATCGGCGAACGGCACGTGGGTGAGCCACGACTTGTCGTTGCCGCGATCGAAGCTGGCCCACCCGCCGTCGCGGTTCTGCATCCCGAGCATCCAGGCCAGCCCGCGCGCCATCGCCGCCGCCTGCGTCTCCTCCGGCCCGTCCGCGCGCGCCTGCCGCAGCACCATCAGCGCCATGCAGGTGTCGTCGACGTCCGGGTAGATCTCGTTGCGGTGCTCGAAGTACCAGCCGCCGGGGGGCGCGGGGTTGCGCTCCGACCAGTCGCCCAGGCGCAGGGTCTGCTTCGCGATCAGCCACGACGCCGTCCGCGCCAGGCTGGCGTCGCCGGCGGGGAGCCCGGCCTGCGCCAGCGCGTGGCCGGCCAGCACCGTGTCCCAGACGGGCGACAGGCAGGGCTGCATCCGTAGCGCGCCCGTCTCGTCCTCGCGCAGCAGTCCGTCGAGCGCGCGCAACGCCTCCTGCAGCTGGGGGTCGTCGGCGCTCTCGCGCACGACGGCGAGGGCGAGCGCCGCGTTCGACATGGCGGGCAGGATCGCCGACAGCCCGTCGGAGCCGGTGAAGCGCTCGGTCACCCAGGCGGTGGCGCGCTCGACGGCGCGCGCGCGCACGGCGCTGGTTCCGGGCAGGTGCTCGGCCGCCTTCAAGCCGCGATCGACGGCGGAGAACAGCAGGCCCCAGCCCGAGCGCGGCACGGGCGGCGGATCGCTGCCGGGCTGGCCGCGAAACAGCTCGCGCGCGCCGCACGGCGCGGGCAGCCGGGAGATCGGCTTCTTGGCCCACAGGATCGACAGCGGCACGAAGATGGTGCGCGACCAGCTCGACAGGTCGTAGACGCTGAACGGCGCGCGCGCCGGCAGGAAGATCATCTCGGGCGGGATCGCGGGCAGCGCGTCCCACGGGTACTCGCCGAACAGCGCCAGGTGGTAGCGCGTGTAGGTGTTTGCCCGATCCGCGCCGCCCTGCGCGAGGATCGCCTCGCGCGCGCGCTGCATGTGCGCGGCGCCGGCGTCGTCGCCCGCCACCTTGAGCGCGAAGTAACTCAGGCATGACACCGAGAGATCTGCGGGACCGCCCGGGTATTGACTCCAGCCGCCGCTCGGCAGCGCGCGCTCGCGGATGGTGCGCGCCAGCCGCAGCGAGCGGTCGCTGCCGCGACGGCCCAGGAAGGCCTCCAGCAGGATGGGATAGCTCTCGCAGGTGGTGTCAGCGTCGAGCTCGGCGCACCAGAAGCCGGCCGCGTGCTGGCGCGCCAGCAGCCAGGCGCGCGCCGACTCGACGGCGCGATCGATCCGGGTTGGCCCGGGCAGCGGAACCGTTACCGCTCCCGCACTCGTGGCTTCGACGTCGGCGCTGTCGTGCATCAGGGGAATCTCCGGTCGCGTGCGTGCTTGATTTCGCTTCACTGATAAGCACGTTTCGAAAGTCGGGAGGCGAAATGCGTTTTCCTCTGCACGTGATGACCGATCAGATCCGCTACCAGGTAGGGCAATCACTCCGCGGCCACGGACGCTATCCGCTGGTGCTGATGCTCGAGCCGCTCTACACCTGCAACCTGGCGTGCATCGGCTGCTCCGTCGAGCGCCACACCGGCAAGCTGGCCGATCGCTTGCCGCTGGAGCGATGCCTGCGCGCCGTCGACGAGTGCGGCGCGCCCACGGTGTCGATCTGCGGCGGCGAGCCGACGCTGTATCCCGAGCTGCCCGCGCTGATCGACGGGATCGTCGAGCGCTCGCGCCACATCTACCTGTGCACCAACGCCTTGCTGCTCGACGAGAAGGTGTTCGGCAAGATCGCGCCGCGCAAGCGGCTGACGATCAACGTGCACCTGGACGGGATGCGCGAGACGCACGATCGCGTCTGCGCGCGCGCCGGCGTGTTCGACAAGGCGATCGCGATGATCGCGGCGGCCAAGCGGCGCGGCTACCACGTCACCACCAACACCACGGTGTTCAAGGAGACGTCGATCGAGGAGGTCGAGGAGCTGTGCGCGCTGGTGACCGGGCTCGGCATCGACGGGATGCTGATCTCGCCCGGGTACCACTACGAGTCGGTCGACAAGGACATCTTCCCGACCCGGCAGGAGATCCAGCGCAAGTTCGAGCGCGTGCTGGCGCTGTCGAAGCGCTACCCGCTGATCTCGACGCCGATGTACCTGGAGTTCGCGGCCGGCAAGCGCGACTACGACTGCTCGCCCTGGAGCACCGTCACCTTCACGCCGCGCGGGTGGAAGGCGCCCTGCTATCTGATCGGCGAGTCGTACATCCCGGACTGGGACGAGTTCTGGCAGAAGACCGACTGGGCCTACTGGGAGTCGCGCCAGGATCGCCGCTGCGCCAACTGCGCGATGCACTCCGGGTTCGAGGCGTCGGCGGTGCGCGGGCTGCGCAAGAGCCCGCGCGACATGGTGCGCATGGCGGCCTGGAACCTCCTGGGGTGACGGTGGGCGCGCGCGGCTCCCGGGTGACCGACCTCGTCGACATCGTCGTCCTGTCCGCGCTGCCGGAGGAGATGCGCCCGCTGCGGGCGATGCTGGCCGACGTGCGGCGGCTGGCCGGCGACCAGGAGATCTGGCGCGGGCGCTGGGACGAGCGGCAGGTCGCGCTGGCGGTCACCGGCGACGGGGCGCGCAACGCCCGCGCGGGCGCGGCGGCCGCGTTCCTCCGGGTGCGCGCGCGCGCGGCCATCGCCATCGGCGTCGCGGGCGCCGTGTCGCCGGGGCTGGCGGCGGGCGATCTCCTGGTCGGGCACCAGGTGATGCGCGACGACGGGCGGGCCCTGCAGGAGCCGGCGCCCGCGCTGCTGGCCGCCTCGGCGCGCCTGCTCGCCGCCCGGCCGGCCGCGCTGATCTCGGTGCCGCGGCTGGCCGCCACGCGCGCGGACAAGCGGCGCCTCCAGACCATCGCCGCGGATCTCGCCCCCGGGCTGGCGGCCGCCGTCGACCTGGAGTCGGCCGCCTTCGCCGCCGCCGCGGCCGCGTGGGGGCTGCCCTGGCTGATCCTGCGCGCCGTCAGCGACGACGCCGGCGAGGAGCTGCCCGCCCTGCTGAACGACTGCCTCGACGACGGCGGGGCGCTCCGGCGCGGCCGCCTCGCGGTGCGGCTGTTCCGCCAGCCGTCGGTGCTGCGCCAGCTGCTGTCGCTGCGCCAGCGCGTCCAGACCTGCGCCGAGACGCTCGCCGCCGCCGTGCTGACCGTGCTTCACGCCTTGCCCGTCCTGCCGCGCGCCGGTGAGGGCGAGGGGACCGACCGTCAGGCGGGGGCCGAGACGTAGCCGTTCGCGACGAACCACTGGACGGCGCGGCGCAGGGCCGGCTCGATCGGGCTCTGCGGCAGCCCGAGCTCGCGCACCGCCTTGCCCCCGTCGAAGAACATCCGCTTCCGCGCCATCCGCGCCCCGTCGAGCGGCACGCGCGGCTCGCGCCGGAGCAGGCGCGCCACCGGCGCCTCCAGGTGGGCGATCGCGAGCGGCACCCAGTGCGGCAGGCGGACGCGCGGCGCGCGCCGCTCGGCGATGTGGGCGAGCATGGCCAGGATCTCCTTCAGGGTCAGGTTCGCGTGGGCGAGGATGTAGCGCTCGCCCGGCCTGCCGCGCTCGGCGGCCAGCAGGTGTCCGGCGGCGACGTCGCGCACGTCGATCAGGTTGAGGCCGGTGTCGACGTAGGCGGGGAACCGGCCGGCCAGGAAGTCGACGACGATCTTTCCCGTCGGGGTCGGCCTGACGTCGCCGTCGCCGATCGGCGTCGACGGGCTGACCACCACCGCGGGCAGCCCGCGCGCGCAGGCGGCCTCCACCTCGCGTTCGGCGAGCAGCTTGCTGCGCTTGTAGGGGCCGACGACGTCGTCCAGCGCCGCGACGGCGCGCTCGTCGACCGGCGTCCCGTCGGCGCGCGCCGCCAGCGTCGCCACCGAGCTGGTGTGGATGAAGCGGCGCACGCCCTGGGCGCGGGCGGCCGCCAGCATGATCCGGGTGCCGTCGACGTTGGTCCGGTAGATCTCGGCGGGATCGCGCGCGTACAGGCGGTAGTCGGCCGCGCAGTGGAAGATCTCGTCGCAGCCGGCGATCCCGCGCGCGACCGCGCCGGCGTCGGTGACGTCGCCCGCCACCTGTTCGACGCCCATCCCCGCCAGCAGCGCGGCGTTGCTGGTGGGCCGGACCAGGCAGCGGACGCGCTTGCCGGCCGCCAGCAGGGCGCGCGCCACGTGGGCGCCCACGAAGCCGGTCGCGCCGGTGACGAAGGCGGTCACGCCGCGCCCTTGAGCTCGCGCTGCTCGACGGCGGCGTGCCAGGCCGGCAGCAGATCGCCGACCAGCACGTCGTGCCAGGTGGGCGCGTGCGCGGCCGACCAGGCGCGGGCGGCGCGGCCCATGGCGGCCGCGCGGGCCGGGTCGCCGAGGATCTGCGCGAGCGCCGCCGTCCACGCCTCCGCCGTCCCGTCGCGGGCGACCAGGCCCGTCTCTCCCTCGACCACGAACCGCTCGCTCCCGCTGCCCGCCCCGACGACGATCGGCAGGCCCGAGCTCATCGCCTCGAGGACCGCGTTCGAGAGCTCCTCGATCAGCGCCGGCTGGGCGCAGACGTCCGCCGACGCGTAGGCGCGCGCCAGCGTCTCGGGCGGGAGCACGCCCGGACAGCTGACGCGCTCGCCGAGCAGGGCCGTCACCGCGTCGCGATCGGGGCCCTTGCCCGCGCACAGCAGGTGCAGGTCGAGGCCGCGCGCGGCGAGCTCGCGCACGGCGCGCGCCAGCACCAGCACGTTCTTGATCGCGTCCAGGCGCCCGACCGAGATCACCACCCGGCGCTCGGGCGGGATCCCGAAGGTGCGCGACAACCAGGCGCGATCGCGCCGCTGCGGGTCGAACAGCGCGCGGTCGATCCCGCGCCGGAGCAGGCCGACGCGGTCCGGTCCGATCAGGGCGGCCAGCCGGGCCCGATCGTCGGTGCGCGAGGCGAGCACGAACGCGCACAGGCGATGGTGGTCGTCGAGGCGGCGCTGCATGCGCGCCTCGGCGGCGCGGGCGACGTCGTAGCGGTTGAGCAGCAGCCGCGACAGCCGGCCGGCGCCCGCCACCCGCATCACCGTCGCGGTGGTGAACACCCGCGTGTAGTAGGGCGTCGTGGTGTGGACCGAGCTGGTGAGCGGGATGCCGTGCCAGCGCGAGACGCGCGCCGCCGTGCGCGCGGCCGCGAACGTCCCGTCGGTGGTGTGGATGACGTCATAGCCGCGCAGCCGCGACGTCAGCAGCGGATTGTGGGGCGCCAGATCGGTGTGGTCGGGGATGTGCGAGAGGAAGGGGATGCGGGCGCTGCTGAACAGGGGCGGGTGGATCCGGTAGCGGACGTGGGGCCCCAGCTGGTGCGTGTGGTTCCGCTCGCCGAGGAAGTGGATGGTCAGATCGATGCGCTCGTCGCTGGCGGCGGCGGCCAGCGCCAGCCGCTCCCAGGTCTTGACGTGACCGCCGGCGGTCGGGGTCCAGTAGAGGTCGACCAGCACGCCCACGCGCAGCCGCGGCGCGCGGGTGACGATGGACAAGGTGGACAGATTGGGCGAGGTGACGGCGCGTTCCATCTTGCGTCTCTCCTGGTGGTGGCGACGCCTCCAGAAGCTGGCAAGCGCGTGCCGCTCCGCAATCGCCCAGGCGACGATGGCGGGCGCGCCCACCAGCAGCTCGCGCCCGCGCTTGATCACCCCGAGCGCCAGCGCGGCCGGCGCCGGGACGCCGAAGGCGGCGCCCACCGCGACCAGCGCGCCTTCCTGGACGCCGATGCCGCCCGGCACCGCGAAGGCCGCGCCGCGCGCCGACGCGGCCAGGCTCTCGATCGCCAGCGCCGCGGTCCAGGAGATCGGCCGCCCGAGCAGCCGCAGCACCAGCCAGCTCTCGACCACCTGGGCCAGCCAGGCGGCCAGGTGCCACCCCGAACAGGCGAGCAGCGCGCGCGGCTGGCCGCGGATCGTGCGCAGCGCCCGATCGATGGCGGCGCCGCCCGAGCTCAGGCGGGCGGCGAGCCGGCGGGGCAGGTGCAGCGGCAGCGCCGTCAGCAGCCGGCCCACGCCGACGCGCGCCACCACCAGCAGCACGGCGGCGAAGGCCAGGCCGATCCCGATCACCAGCACCAGCCAGCCGAGGTGCAGGCGCGCGGACGCCGCCCGCTGCGCGCCCAGGATCAGCGCGGCCGCGCCGAAGAACGTGAACAGCACCTGCGTGATCGCCCCGATCGCGACGTCCGCGACCATCGCCGCGGTCGCCTCGCCGGCGGGGACGCCGCCCGCGGTCAGCAGGCGGGCGCGGGCGAAGTCGCCGCCGATCTGCGCCGCGGGCAGCAGCGCGTTGACGGCCTCGCCGATCCAGCGCAGCCGCAACATGGTCACCCAGCGCAGCCGCCGGCCGCCCAGCAGCGCCTGCCAGGCGTGCGCGTTCAGCTCGACCGGGACGATCCGGTACAGCGACGCCGCCAGCAGCGCCCAGACGCCGCCGTCCTCGAGGATGTGCACCACCTCGGCCGTGCGGGTCTTGACCGCGACGACGATCAGGATGGCCAGCCCGACGAGCGCGCCGAAGGCGACGAACCGCGACTTCGACGTCGACGACGTGGGGCCCGCCTCCATCAGAACGGGTACCCGAGCACGACGTACGCCCGCAGTCCTTCACCTCCCCACGCCAGATCGACACGGCCGAGAATGTCCGGGTGAATCATCATGCGCAGTCCGGCGCCGGCGGCGATCCGGACGTGCGACCACGGCGAGGATCCGGATTCGCCGTAGACCTGGCCCGCCGAGATGAACGGATCCAATCGCCAGTCGGCCACCACCCCGAAAATGTGAGTCTGAAAAAGCGTGATGCGCTGCTCGGTCTCTGCTTCCCACGCGCCCATGTCGATGAAGCGATCTTCCTGGAAGCCGCGGAACAGCAGCTCGCCGCCGAGGCTGGCGCGATCGTAGAAGGGCACGTTCGTGCCGAACACCTGCAGCCAGTAGAGGCGCGCCGCGCCCTGTAGCCAGGAGAGCTCGGGCACGAGGGCGTAGGCGGTCCAGCCGAGCTGCTCGAAGCGGCCCACGCCCTTGAACCCTTGAGCCACGTTGCCGTAGAGCTCGGTGGCGAATCCGGCCTGCGAGTATTCGCGTTGAGGTCGGGTGTCGAAGCGGATCGAGAAGCCGGTGCGCACGAACGCCGACCCGTCGAGGCCGGGCGTGTCTGGGTAAACGGCCTGCGTCTCGGGCAAGCCCGAGAGCGCGTGCGTCTGCGGCAGATCGCCGCGCACCTCGCCGGTGAGGCCGAGGTTGAGGCTGGAGGTGACGTTCCAGCCGAGGCGCCCGTTCGCGGTCGCGAAGATGCGCGTGTAGCTGGACTCGTCGGCGGTGGAGGTGTCGGGGCCGAAGCCGAAGAACCGGTAGAAGAGGTTGCGGCGCGCCCGCAGCACGATGGTGCTGGTGATCTGGCCGGGCGTCCGCCGCTCGTCGTCGTACTCGAACCAGATCGACTTGTTGATGACGGTGCTGGCCGAGATGATGAAGTGCCACCCCTGCAGCAGCGCCAGGAAGCGGTAGTAGCGGAACGTGCCGGTGAAGTGCGCCGAGCTGTTCCAGCTGACGCTGGGCGCGATGATGGAGCTGACGATGTCCTCGTCCTCCCACAGGAAGACCGGCAGGAAGCCGTAGGTGCTGCCCTCGTTCGGGACGGTCGTGTACATCGGCAGCGGGAAGAACCGCATCTCGGTGGCCACGGCGGGCCGAGGGGCCGCGACCAACGTGGCGGCGATCAGCGCGCCGACGAGCGCGCCGACCACCCCCCGCCTGGCGATCACTCCGCGGCCGGCAGCTGGGCGTCGGCGGTGGCGGCCGGCAACGCTGGGTCACCCCGATCCACCTGGCTCAACACCTCCGCGATCACGGCGAACACCTGCGGGCGCGTCAGCTTGTTTCCGGGCCGCTTGTCGCGGATGGCGGCCAGCGTCCCGGTCGCCAGCCGGACCAGCAGCGCGTTGAACGTCACCAGCCCCACCTCGCTGCCGCGCTCCTGCAGCGCCAGCGTGTACTCGGTCGCGGCCCGTAGGTCCTGGCGCGC
This sequence comes from Polyangia bacterium, assembly GCA_036557265.1. Lineage (GTDB taxonomy): Bacteria > Myxococcota_A > Polyangia > Fen-1088 > Fen-1088 > JADGRB01. Next base: position 20,256 of record DATBHU010000453.1, on the reverse strand, counting down.
CAGCGCCATCACGTCGTCGTGCTGCGCCGGCGGGATGTAGACGCGCCCCTCGGCCGCGTCGACGTCGACGTCCTTGAGGATGTTCACCAGCTGCAGGCCCTCGCCGAACCAGCGCCCGCGCGCCCGCAGGTCGTCGGCGACGCTCGCCAGCCGCGGGCGGCCGAGCAAGAACAGCTCCGTCAGCATCTCGCCGACGATGCCGGCCACGATGTAGCAGTAGTCGCGCAGCTCGTCGATGGTGTTGATGCGGACGACCCGGTCGGTGCCGGCCCGGGAGACGACCGACATCATCCCGTCGGCCGAGCGCTTGACGTGCTCGATCAGGATGCGGCGGCTCTGCTCGGGCAGCGCGTGCAGCGACGACAGCACGAACGGGATCTCGCGCAGCAGCTCCAGGTAGCCGGCGTGGTCGACGGGCGGATCGACCAGGCTCTTCTCGGAGAAGCGGCGGGCCTGGGCCGGGTCGGGCGCCTCCAGCAGCGGCAGGAAATCGCGAATGCGCGAGACGCGCCGGTCGGGAGACCAGCGGGTCGCGTCCTCGAACGTGTCGATGATCCGGAACAACAGATACGCGAGGCTCACCTCCTCCCGGGTCGGGGGAGGCAGGTAGGGGATGGTCAGCGCGAAGGTTCGACTGGTTTTCTGCAGCAGATCGTCAACATCGCTCATCGGGTACCTCTGATCGGAACCACATTGGGGCCGATTGATGACCCTCGCGTGGCTGCCAACTTCGGAGTTGTCCACGGATCCGAATCGCGAAAATCAGGAGCGATCCCGGTTCGTGGCACGGCGCAAACGGCCGGATGTCATCCGTATCCGTATTTGCCTGATTGCAGGCGTCCTGCTCTGCGCCGGGCTTGCCCCCGTGCGCGCGGCGAGCGCCGCCGACGCGGACGGCGGCGTGGGCGGCGGCGCGGACGCGGAGGCGCCGCCGCCGCTCTCGAAGCCGCCGCGGCTGAGCAAGTTCGTGGAAGCGGAGCGGCCCGCGTCGCTCGCCGACGATCAGCGCGCCGACGTCGTGCTGACCATCGACGTGGACGAGCAGGGGCACGTCGCCGACGTCACGGTCGCCCAGTCGGCCGGCGCCGAGGTCGATCGCGCCGCCGTGGCCGCCGCGCGCCGGTTCACGTTCGAGCCGGCCGAGGCGGCCGGCAAGCCGGTGCCGGTCCGCATCACCTACGTCTATCACTTCCTGGCCAAGCCGCCGGCGCCGCCGCCCGCGCCGGTCGAGGCGACGCCGTCGGCGCCCACCGCGCCGCTGGCGGGGATCGTGCGGCGCAAGGGCGACCGCACGCCGATCCCCGGCGTCGCCGTGATCGCGCGCGGCGCGACCCGCGTGGTCACCGGCGACGACGGCCGCTTCGCCTTCGACGCGCTGCCGGTCGGCCCGACGGAGCTGCAGCTGCGCAGCCCGACCACGGCGCCCGTCGACACGACGGTGACGCTCACCGCCGGCAAGCGCATGGAGATGACCGTCTACGTCGACTCGAAGGAGCGCTACGCCTCCGTGGTGCGGGGCCGGCGGGCGCTGGTCGAGACCATCGAGCAGAGCCTGCGCCAGGACGAGATCAAGTACATCCCGGGCACGCAGGGCGACACGCTGAAGGCGGTGCAGAACCTGCCCGGCGTGGCGCGCGCGCCCTACGGCATCGGCCTGCTGCCGGTGTGGGGCTCGTCGCCCGCCGACACGCGCGTGTTCGTCGACGGCGTCAACATCCCGACCCTCTACCACTTCGGCGGCCTGCGCTCGACCGTCAACAGCGAGATGGTCGACGGGCTGACGTTCGTCCCGGGCGGCTACCAGGTCGACCACGGCCTCGGGCTGGGCGGCATCATCGACGTGCAGACGCGCACGCCGCGCAACGACGGCCTGCACGGCTACACCCAGATCGATCTGCTCGACGGGTCGCTGATGCTCGAGGGGCCGCTCACCCCGAAGCTGTCGTTCGCGGTGGCGGGGCGCCGGAGCTGGGTCGACCAGACGCTCCCGTACTTCACCAGCAACACGCTGCAGCTGTCGCCGATCTACTGGGACTACCAGGCGCGCCTCGCCTACCGGCCGCAGCCGGCGGACACCATCAGCGCGTTCGTGCTCGGGTCGGACGACCGCCTCAACGTGCTCGCCACCAGCAAGACCATGACCGCGACGCAGGCGGCGTCACACACCTATTTCCATCGCGGCATCCTCGGCTGGACCCACCGGCTGTCGGGCGGCGGCAGCTTCGCGCTGACGTCGTCGATCGGTTACGACGTCCCGCTGCAGCTCGGGATCGACTTCGGCGGCGTCGCGACCTCGCTCGACGCACACAGCCTCGGCTACAGCGCGCGCGCCGTCCTCGATCTGCCGGTGCGGCCGTGGCTGCGGCTCGACGGCGGCATCGACTACGAGGGCAGCCGCTACGCCCAGAGCCGGGCCGGCGTGGCGCGCCCGCCGGTGGGCGGCGCGGCCGGCACCAGCGTGGGCGGCTTCGGCGAGCAGAGCCCGGGCAGCTTCTCGGGCAGCGCCAGCGGCTACGCGGCCGAATCGATGACCCTCTACACCAATCACGTCGCGCCCTTCCTGGCGGGCGAGCTGTCGTTCTTCGGGCAGCGCCTGACGATCACGCCGCAGCTGCGCATGCAGGTGATCTCGTTCGCCGGCTACCCGGGCACGCCGGACAGCTTCACGCACGCGTACGTGACGATCGATCCCCGGCTGACGGCGCGCGTGCGCGTGAGCGAGCGGGTGGCGCTGAAGGGCGCGGTGGGCCTCTACAGCCAGCCGCCCTCGCCGGACACCCTGTCGCGCGTGTTCGGCAACCCGGACCTCCGCCCGCTGCGCGCCACCCACTACGTGCTGGGCAGCGACGTCGACGTCACCCCCACGCTGAAGGTCGAGCTGGCGGGGTTCTGGAAGGAGATGAGCAACCTGATCGTGCCCGGCGTCGGTCCAGACGATCCGGTGCTGACCAACGAGGGGCGCGGGCGCGCCTACGGCGGCGAGCTGCTCGTCCGCCAGCAGCTCTGGCGCAACCTGTTCGGCTGGGCGGCCTACACGCTGTCGCGCAGCGAGCGGCGCGACCACGCGGACGAGGCGTGGCACCGCTACCTCTACGACCAGACCCACATCCTGACGCTGCTGGCGAGCTACCGGCTGCCGCTCGGCTTCCAGGTGGGCGGCCGCTTCCGCTACGTCACCGGCGATCCGTTCACGCCGGTCGTGGGCGCCTACTACGACTCCAACGCCGACAGCTACTCGCCGATCTTCGGCGCGCCGTTCAGCCAGCGCCTGCCCGCGTTCACCCAGCTGGACCTGCGCGTCGACAAGGTCTGGACGTTCGATCGCTGGCGCATCTCGCTCTACCTCGACGTCCAGAACGCCACGCGGGCCACCAACGCGGAGGCCTTCCGCTACAGCTTCGACTTCACCGTCACCCGCCCGCTGGCCGGCCTGCCGCTGCTCCCGATCGGCGGCGTGAGAGGAGACTTCTGATGACTGCCTTCGCCCGCGCGATGCTCGCGCTCACCGTGGTCGCGGCTATCTGCGCCTCCGCCGCCTGCTCGCCCGAGGGCGCCATCCCCCGCACCTTCATCACCAAGCCGCGCGTGCTGGCGATCAAGGCCGAGCCGCCGTCGGTGGCGGCGGGCGAGAGCACCACCGTCACCATCCTGATCGTCGGCGTGGGCGGGGCGACGCCGTCGGTGTCGTGGACGCGCTGCCGCCTCGCGCCGCGTCCCGGCGACACGGTCAACCCGGACTGCGTCGACACCGCGCAGGCCGACTTCCTCGAGCCGATCGGCGAAGGGACGACCATCACCACGGCGATGCCCGCCGACGTCACGGCCGACGCGCTCGGCGAGCCCGACGCGAGCGGCGGCGTCTACCTGCCGCTCATCGCCCGCATCGGCGTGGCCGGTCAGACGCTGCTCGCCACCTACCGGCTGCGCTTGTCGACGGCGGGCGACGTCAACCACAACCCGGTCTTGACGGGCATCTTGCTGGTCGACGCCGCCGGCGGCACGACGCCGATCGATCCGGTCAACCCGCCCGCCGTCCACCGGGGCGACCAGCTGAGCCTGCAGGCGGCCGTCGCCGACGGCAGCGTCGAGAGCTATCCGGCCGCGCTCGGGGGCGGCACGACCGACGAGATGCTGGTGACGTCGTGGTTCTCGTCCGCCGGACAGTTCACCATGGAGCGCAGCGACGGAGCTCAGCCGGCGACGTTGCTCGACCTTGGCGCCCTGGTGCCCGCCTCGGGCGGCGCGATCGATCTATTTGCTGTCACTCGTGACGATCGAGGGGGAATCGATTACGTCCATCGGACGTTGGCATTCGGACAGTAGGGGAGATCCCAACGTCCAAACGGGATAGGAAAAGGAGACGACTAAGAAGATGGACCTCTCGGCTCGATTTTTGAGCCTGGCTCTGGGTGGCGCGGGGTGGGTGCTCTGGTTGCTGGTCGCGCTCAGCGTGATCAGCCTGGCGATTTCGCTGGAGCGGCTCTGGTATTTCAGGACCCATCGGGTGCGCAAGGCGACGCTGCTCGCCGACATGCAGGCGCTGCTGCGCGAGCACGCGGTCGAGCGCTGCGACGACGACAGCCCGGGGCGCCCGCACGACGATCTGACGGCCGCGGCCGAGGGGGCGAAGGCGCGCGAGAAGCTGCGCCTCGAACGCAACCTCACCTTCCTGGCGACGCTGGGGTCGAACGCGCCGTTCATCGGTCTGTTCGGCACGGTGCTCGGCATCATCAAGGCGTTCCACGACCTGGCCGCCAACCAGGCGGGCGGGCCGTCGGTCGTCATGGCCGGGATCTCCGAGGCCCTGGTCGCGACAGCGGTCGGGCTGATGGTCGCGATCCCCGCCGTCGTCGCCTTCAACTACTTCAACCGGCGCGTCCGCGCCTTCATGTGCAAGGTCGAATGGGCCGCGCACATGGCGGCGGTCGAGCTGCGCAAGCAGCGCGGCCTGGAGCTCGATCCGCTCGAGGGCGCGATCTGATGGCGGGGCACGCCCACCGCGACGACGACGGTCCGATCGCCTCCATCAACGTCACGCCGATGGTCGACCTGACGCTGGTGCTGCTGATCATCTTCATGGTGGCGGCGCCGCTGCTGGCGAGCGCGTCCTCGATCAAGGTCAACCTGCCCAAGGCAGCCACGGCCGAGACGACGACGCCGTCGCCGCTGACGCTGACGCTCGCGCGCGGCGCGGCGGGCGGCGCCCAGCTGTTCGCGAACGGCAAGCCGACCGACGAGGCGGGGGTGAAGCAGCTGGTGCCCGCGCTGATCACGAAGGATCACGAGCTGCAGGCGATCATCAGCGCCGACGAGGGCGTCGACTACGGCCGGGTCATGCGGCTCGTCGATCTCGTCAAGGGGCTGGGCGTCGCCAAGTTCGCCCTCAGCACCGAGAGCCGCCGCTAGCAACGGTCTGCCGCGTGTCTCGCCGCGCCGACATCGTCACGGCCGCCGTCGCCGTCGCCGTCCACGCCGTGGCCGCGCTGGCCGTCGCGCGGCAGGAGCGGCGCCCGGCGCCGGTGAAGCCGCCGATCGAGGTGGAGTTCCGTCACGCGGAGCCGCCGCCGCCGGCCCCGCCGCCCATCGCCGCGCCGGTCCCGCCGCCGCCCGCTCCGCGGCTGGCGCCGCGTCCCATCGCGCGCAAGGTGGCGATCGCCACGCCGGCGCGGCCGACGCCGATCCCGCCCGCGCCGACGCCGGAGCCGCCGAGCCGCCGGCCCGCCGCGCCTCCCGTCGACGGCATCGCGATGGAGTCGCCGACCGACGCGAGCTCGGCCGTCGCGGCGCCGCGCGGCGGCTCGGGCCTCGGCGTCGCCACCGGCGGCAGTCGCCGCGGCGTCGTCGGGGGCGCCGTCGGCGGCACGGGCAGCGGCCCGGCCGGACCCGCCGCCGAGCTGAGCATCAAGAAGATGCCCGAGGTCGACACCGACGCCTGCGGGCGATCGATCAACTACCCGCCCGAGGCGGAGCGCGCCGGCATCGAGGGCAAGGTCCGCCTGCGCGTCGCGCTCGACGCGCGCGGGCAGGTGACGTCGGCGCGCGTGCTGCGCGGCATCGGCTACGGGCTCGACCAGGCCGCCGTCGAGGCGCTGACCCACCGCTGCCGCTTCACCCCCGCCATCGGCGGCGACGGCCACCCTGTCGCCTTCGTCATCGAGTCGTACAGCTTCGCCTTCGAGTTGCCCCGCTAGCCGCCGCCGCCGTTGAACGCGTGCGAGCGACGGTGCAGCGCCATGTGGCCGCGCTGGATGCCGTCGGTGGCCAGGGCGCGGAGCGCCGCGAGGTTGGAGGCGAGGCCGGCGCTGCCGATCACCATCGCCAGCGTCCTGGCGTCGGTGACGCCGAGCAGCCGCTGCGCCAGCTGGGCGCCCTCGTGCGCGTGCAGCGTGCCGCCCACGGTCCCGATCGCCATCGGCATCTCCAGCTCGCCGACCAGGTCGGGCTCGCCGCCGGCGCCCGCGAGCGGGCCCGTGGAATCCGCCCGCCAGATCGCGAGCGGCCGGTAGCGCCCGTCGATCGCCGCGAACGCGTGCGCGCCGGCCTCGACGCCGCGCCAATCGTTGCCGGTCGCCATCACGACCGCGTCGACGCCGTTCATGATCCCCTTGTTGTGGGTGGCGGCGCGGTACGGATCGTCCTCCGCGAGCAGCGACGCCGCGACGATCCCGTCACGCACGGCCGGCCCCGGCATGTCCGGCGTCGCCAGCTCGTGCGCCGGCACGCGCGCCGTCACGCGCACGCAGCGGCGATCGCACAGGTTGGTCAGGATGCGCAGCCCGCGCCGGCCGCCCGCCAGGTCGGCCGCCCGATCGGCGAGCGCCTCCGCGATAGTGTTCACCATGTTCGCGCCCATCGCGTCCCGGCAATCGACCTGCACGTGCAGGATCACGCGCCCGGGCAGGCTGCGCACCTCGAGCGTGCGGGCGCCGCCGCCCCGATCGACCAGCCGCGGGAGCGCCGCGTGCGCGAGGGCGAGCAGCTCGCTGGCGCCCGCCTCGAGGCGCGCCTTGGCGGCCTCGACGTCCGCCACCTCCTGCACCTCGATCTGCGCCGTCATCAGCGGCTCATCCGCGTCGGCCAGGAAGCCGCCCCCGGCGCGGACCAGCCGGGCGGCGTTCGACGCGCCGGCGATCACCGACGGCTCCTCGACCACCATCGGTACGAGGTAGTCCCGATCGTTGACGCGGAAGTTGACCGCCAGACCGAAGGCGAGGCTGTAGATGCCGATGACGTTCTCGACCACATGGTCGGCGGTGTCGGGTGTCAGACCACCCTGGTCCAGGATCTCGTGGTCTTTTTCGGACAGCCCCGTCAGCGCGCGCCGGCGCTCTTCCACGGAAAGTCGGTAAAAGCCCGGTATCCGCGATCCATCTGTGCTCATGGGCGCCTGGTTGTCCCTGAAAGGTGGGGCGCGCCCTGCGAGCGGCAATTCGGGCGTCGCCGGAATGACAGGCCGAGCTCGCGAGGCCGTCTGGAGAGGCCGTCTGGAACAGAGAGCTCGCGAGGGCCTTCTGGCCGAACGCAATTTCAGATACGCTGATCCAGGGACTGAAAGTGCTCGCCACGATTGCTGCATTGCTCGCGCTCCAGACGTTGCCGACCGCCCGGCCACCGGGGCACCGCCCGCTGACGCTGGTCCACACGCGGCAGCCGGCCGTCGCCATCACGTTCGACGCCTGCGCGACGCGCACGCAGAAGAACGGGTTCGATCGCGCGGTGCTCGAGGTCCTGAAGCGAGAGGCGGTCCCGGCGACGATCTTCGTGTCGGGCCGCTGGGTCGAGGCGCACCCGGCGGCGATGGCCGAGCTGGCGGACGACCGCCTGCTCGAGTTCGGCAACCATTCGTACGACCACCCGCACATGTCGCGCCTGCGCGCCCCGCAGATCGCCGACGAGATCGATCGCACGGAGGCGGCGCTCGGCCGTTACGGCCGGCACAGCGTCGCCTTCCGGCCGCCGTTCGGAGACTGGAACGATCTGGTCATGCAGGTCGCCGACGAGAAGCACCTCCCGTTCGTCACCTGGGACGTGGTGTCCGGGGACCCGAGCGCCCGCACCACCACCAGCGGGATGATCCACGCCGTCGTCACCAAGACGCGCGCCGGGTCGATCATCATCTTTCACATCAACGGCCGCGGCTGGAAGACCGCCGAGGCGCTGCCGACGATCCTGAAGGAGCTGCGGACGCGCGGCTTCCGCTTCGTCGCGCTGTCCGAGCTGATGGGCGCGCGCTCGGGCCGCACCGGACCGAGACGGCGCTGAAGCGGCGTCGGCAAGTCAGGCGTCAGTAGCGCAGATCGACCTCGAGCCAGGCCGCGCGCGGCGCGCCCGGGCCGAGGAAGCGGCGGCTGTCGTAGGCCGCGCCGAGGACGTCGGCCGCGTCGCCCAGCACGCCGAAGGTGGAATAGCGCGCGTCGAAGAGGTTGTTGGCGAGCAGGACGATCGCGATCGGCGGCGCGATCTGGTAGCCGAGCCGCGCGCCCACCACCACGAAGCCCGGCACGGGCGCGAGCAGGTTCGCCTCGTCGCCGCGAAGATACTGGCTGCTGGTGGCGAGCAGGTTCAGGCCGGCGAACAGGCCGAAGCTCGACGTCCATCCGATCACGGCCTTGCCCGTGTGGGCCGGGATCGACGGGATGTGGGCGCCGGCGGGGACGGCGATGCTGCCGTTGACCGCGTCGGGGTGGGTGGCGCTCGGCGCGACGAAGGACGTCTGGAAGGTGGCGTCGGTCAGCGTGTAGTACAGCGCCCAGTCCAGATCGCCGGCGCGCGCGCCCAGGCGCCGCCGCCCGGAGAGGCTGGTCTCGAGTCCCTGGCGGCGCGTCTCGCCGACGTTGGCGAAGTAACCCTGGTTCGCGACGGCGCCCGAGCTGATGAACAGGATGTCGTCGCTGTTGGTGGTCCGGAACGCCGTCACGTCGTAGCGCAGGCTGGTGCCGCCGCGCCGGACGCCGCCGCGCAGGCCGGCCTCGAACGTGCGGGCCACCACCTGGGCCAGCGGCGGGTCGGTCAGGAAGGCGTTGGGGAGGCGGCAGGGATCGGTCGGGCTCGCGCAGGTCAGCTCCATCGCGGTGGGCGCGCGGCTGGACTCGCTGTAGCCGAAGTAGCCGCCCAGCCACGGCCGCGGCTGGTAGCTGAGCCCGGCGGCCGGGTTGAGGCGATGAAACGAGTGGTCGCCGTTCAGCGCGTCGCCCAGCTGATCTCGCAGCGACAGCGACGACAGGTTGAGGCGCGCCGACAGGGTGAGGAACAGCTGCGGGCGGAGGGCGAGGGTGTCGCTCGCGTAGACGCCGAAGTCGTCGACGACGCTGTCGACGGCGATGGGCGAGGCGGGATCGAGGAAGCCCAGATCCGTCGTCCCGCGATCGGCTTCGAGATGGCCGACGGTCGACTGGGCGCGGAACCGGATCCGGCTCTGATCGACGGTGGCGCCGAGGAAGAAATGATTCTCGTGCGCGCGGAGCGGCGCGTGCGCGGCCAGCTGCGCCGACAGGCCGACGCTGGTCTGCCGCGTGTCGGTGCGGTTCAACGCGGCGTCGTACGTGTCGGAGAACGGCACCGGGTTGCCGTTCGCGTCGAGCACCGGTATCTCCGCGCCGCTGTCGTCGGTCGAGCAGAGGACGCCGGCCGTCATCGTGCACGCCGACCACTCGCGCTGGTCGCCGTTCACCGAGCGCGTCCGGTTCGTGCGCGCGTAGGCGGCGCCCGACAGCGCGACGTGCGCCGAGAGCGGGCGCTCGCCGCGCAGCACCGCCATGAACATCTGGTTCCTGGTCGTGTCGGGATAGGTGAAGATCTGGTTGCGTCCCGTGGCGAGCAGCTGCTCGGGCGCCGGGCCGTTGCCGGTCAAGCTGCTGTTGCCGGCCAGCAGCGACAGGTCGGCCCAGCTGCCCTGGTTGCGATACGACGCCGACAGGAACGCCTGCTGGCCGCTGGTCGGCGAGTGGTCGCGCCAGCCGTCCTCGTCGAGCAGCTGCGCGGCCGCGAACACGGCGAACCGCTCGCCGTGGGCGCCGCCGCTCGCGCGCGCGAGCTTCCGCCCGAACGAGCCGTAGAGCAGGCTCCCCTCGACGCCGCTGTCGGAGAAGCCGTCCTTCGTCTCGATGGAGAGGGCGCCGCCCAGCGTGTTGAGCCCGAAGATCGGATTCGACCCGGGGATCACGTTGACCGAGCGGATCGCGTTGGTCGGGATCAGATCCCAGTTGATCGTGTCACCGAACGGCTCATTGAGGCGGACGCCGTCGAGGTACATCGACAGCCCTTGCGGCGCGCCGAGCAGCGGCGAGGCCAGGAAGCCGCGATACTGCAGATCCGGCTGCAGCGGGTTGTTCTGCACGTCGTTGACGTGCACGCTGCCGACCGCCGCGCCGAGGTACGACGACAGATCGAGGCTGTGCTGGGCGGCGAGCTGCGCGGCGGTCACGGTCTGCACGTTGGCGGGGACCTCCTCGCGCGGCAGGCCGGAGCCGTGCAGCGGCGTCGTCGCCGTCACCACCGTCTCCGGCAGCGGCGGCTCGGCGGCGGGCGGGGCGGGCGCGGGCTGCGGCGCCGGCGACGTCGGCGACGTCGGCAAGGTCGGCTCGTCGGCGCGGGCCATCGCGCAGAGACCGCACACGACGCCGATCGACGTGAACGTCGTCTTGAGCACGGCGCAACGAAAGCAGGCGGCGTCGCTGCCCGTCAACGAACAAACGGACAAATCGACTACGACAAACGTCGTACTACGACGAGCGTCGTAGTTCGGGCCCTAGCTCGTCACGAACGGCAGCGCGCGGAGAATCGAATCGCCGTGCTCGACTCCGATCACGACGGCGGCGACCAGGGCGACGACGACGGCGGCCCAGAACGCCCGGCCCGGGCGCGCCGCCTCGACGGGGATCGGGATCAGGAGCCGGCGGACCCGATCGAGCAGCGCGGTCTCCGCGCCGGTCAGGCAGGCCAGCGCATGCCCGCGCGGCGAGGGATCCATCGCCGCCACGGCGATGACGGCCGCCGCGAGATCTTCGCCCCGCGTTCCGCCCAGGCGGGCCTCCTCGTCGCGCGAGATCTCCAGCGCGTCGCTCCAGAGATCGAGGCGCCGGCGCGCCGACGCGCTCGGCCACTGTGCGTCCGTGACGAGCTGGGCGAGCCAGATCCGGAGCGGATCGCGATGCGCGACGTGGGCTTCCTCGTGCGCGACGGCGGCGGCGAGCGCCGCGCTGTCGAGTGTATTTCGCAGCCGCGGATCGATCGCCACGCGCGGGCGCAGCAGCCCCAACGTCACCGCGGGCGGAATGACGCGCGGCCGCCGCAAGGCGAGGAGCGCCTTGATGAGCGCGCGGAGCCAGACGAAAGCGAACGGCAGCGCGAACACCGCGACCACCGGCCGCAGCAGCTCGTCCGTCCGGTCGGGCTCTTGCAGCCGCCAGCCGATCAGCGTCGCGAACGCGAGCGCCGCGGGCAACATGGGGAGCCAGAGCCGGCGCCAGGCCTCCTGTTCCAGGCGGCGGGCACCGGCGCTGTTCGCGCGGCGGCGCGCGCCACGGCCCGGAAGCAACCCAGGCAGCGCCATCGCCGCGCCGCACAGCACGAGGGCGACGGCCGCGAGCACCACGTCACGGCTCATGGGCCAGGCCTCCGGCGCGCCGCGATGGCGCGCGACAGCTCCTCGAGCAGGTCGGGATCGATCTCCTCGATCACGTCGACGAGGGCGGCCAGCGCGGATCGCTGCCCGCCCCGGAAGACGCCGGACAGCGTCTGCGACAGTCGCGCCCGATCGACGTCCGTGCGGGCCGCGACGGCGCGGTAGCGGAACACCTTTCCGTCCTTTTCGCGCTCGACCAGCTGCTTCGCGTGCAGGCGATCGAGCACCCGCGCGGTGGTCGTGTAGACGAGCCCCAGGGGGACCGCGACGCGCTCGTGCACCTCGCGCGCCGTCACCGTGCCGCCCTCCCAGACGGCCACCAGCACCGCGTACTCGAGCTTGCCCCCGGGGAGCGGAGGATCTCCGGCCACGGCGCGACCGTAACACGATCGAAGAGGCGCGGGCGCCCCGATCGCGCTCATAATCGGCGGCATGAGCGCCGCGGATCCGGCGACGTCGCAGACCGAGCAGCGACTGTGCGAGGCGATCGCGGGGCTGCGGCTGGTCAGCTTCTCGCTGCAGGGTCGCGAGCGGATCGCCGAGCCGCACGACTACGGCGTGATCGGCGGCCGGCGCCGGCTCTTCTTCTATCAGGTGGGCGGCGCGAGCCGCTCCGCGCCGCCCGTCGGCTGGCGCTGGGCGGACCTCGGCGACATCGCCGGCCTGCGCGCGCTCGATCGAAAGTTCGACGGCGCGCGGCCGGCGCCGTCCGGGCGCCACCAGCGGTGGGATCGGATCATCGCCAGCGTCTCGCGGCCGCCCGACGAGGACCATTCAAGGTGACGGCGCCGGCCGCCGTTGATCGAGCTGTGGTACGCCCGCATCGCACGGCGCCTCGCGGCGCGATCCTGAGCGCCGTGCTCGTGGGCCTCGCGTTCGGGTGCACGAGCGGCGGCGGTGAGAAGTGCACGACCTGCGCGCCGGGGGCCGGCGGCGCGGGAGGGAGCGGCGGCTCCGTCGATCCCGGGCCGGGAACCGCGGGTACCGGCGGGAACGCCGGCGCCGGTGGAGCGGGTGGCAGCGGCGGAGCGGGCGCCAGCGGCGGAGCGGGCGCCAGCGGCGGAGTCGGTGGTGGCGCGGGCGGCAGCGCGGGCACCGGCGGCAGCGGAGGCACGGGCGGCGGCGCGGGCACTGGCGGCGGCGGAACGGGCGGCAGCGCAGGCACGGGCGGTCGCGGAGGAACCGGCGGCGGCGGAACGGGGGGCGGCGCGGGCACGTCCGGATCTGCGGGCGTGGGCGGCGGTGCGGGCAAGGGCGGCAGCGGCGGAACGGGCGGCAGCGGCGGCAGCGCGGGCAGCGGCGGTTCGGCGGGCGCGGGCGGCGCGGGCGGTTCGGCGGGCGCGGGTGGGGCAGGCGGCACGGGCGGGACCGGCCAGGTCGTGCTGAGCATCGACTTCATCGGCGGCCGCACCCAGATGGGAGGCGCGGGCGGCGCGGGCGGCGCGATGCTGGTGGCGGCGCCCGCCATGACCGCGACCGAGGTCGCGGGCGTCAAGCCGGTCGCGCACTGGAACGGCGCCGCCAACATCACGGGCACGCTCGCGAGCCTGGTGCTCGCCGACGGGACGACGACCAGCGCGACCGCGATGTGGAGCTCGCCCACCAGCGGCACCGATCCGGGCGAATGGATGGTCGGCTTCGCCGACATGCCGGGCAACACCCGCATGATGAACGGCTACCTCGATCCGGTGATGGCCTCGATGCCCGCCGTCGTGACCGTCAGCGGGCTGCCCGCGTCGATCACCGGCGCCGGCTACGACGTCTACGTCTACGTCACCGGCGACATCGGCACCGGCACCAACACGCGGACGTACAACTACGCGATCGGCACGGCGACGTTCACGGTCAGTCAGACCGGACCGGTGCCGACCAGCTTCTCCTCGTTCACGCTCGCGCCCGCCGGCGGCGCGGGCAACTACATCGTGTTCCGCAACCTGACCGGCGCGACGTTCACGCTGACCGCCACCCCCGGCACGGGCAACAACACGCGCGCGCCCGTGAACGGCCTGCAGATCGTCGCGCCGACCGGCTCCTAGAAGCACGCGTCTCTCGACGCAGTGGACGCGCCTCGACCGCTGGAGGCAGAATGGTTGCGTCGCCTGGTCGGGGAGGAACTGGTTCATGCCTGGCACCACCGAGAAGGTTTCCGTCGCGCTCTCTTTCGCCGCCGCGATCGCCTTGGTCGCCTCGGCGACGCCCGGATGCGGGGCGTCCGGCTACGGCCCCGCCGACAACCCCACCGCCGTCAGCGACGTGACCGGCGTCGAGTTCGGCTGGAGCTGCCGAGCCAGCGGTTGCGGGCTCGCGCTGCTTCCGACCACGCCCGCGCCCGACCCGTGCACGGGAGACGACGTGCCCGGCTACGGCTGGGCGGCCGGCCGCTTCTTCAGCGTGTGCAGCGTCTGCGCGCCGCGGAGCGGCAGCTTCGTGTACAGCACGCAGCCGGGGCAGTGCCGCGTCCTCGCCTGCGCCACCTCCGCGGACTGCCCGATCATGTTCGAGGACTCCCCCGTCGACGTCTACGCGTGCGCCGACGGGTTGTGCCAGAACAGCGACCAGCAGCGCTGGCCGCGCGACCCGCTGCAGCGCATCGACGCCGAGGCGCTCTGCTTCGCGGCGCATCCGCGCGCCGACACGAACACGCTGGCGGCGCCGGCCACGCTGCAGGTCGAGGCGGCTCTCGACGCGAGCTGCGCCGGTCCCGCGTTCGACGACACCTGTTCTCTCCCCGACGGCTGCCGCGCGCCTTGATGCGCGTCTGATCGAGCCCTCGAACGCGGCCTCAAGGAAACTTTACTATCGCCGATAGACTAGTAAGAGGGCATACGATAATGACAATGAGAGTAATTCAAGTCTTTGTGATAACAGGGCTTTCCATGATGGCCGTTGGCTGTGCGACAACCGCTCGGCCGGCTCATGGTCCCCGCTACTCCGCTGACGAGGTGGAGCGCGCGCAGCAGGACGCGGAGCAGAGCGCGCTGACGCGCATGGGGGACTCCGTCGACCTGGAGACAGCCCAGGCCGCGCACCGGGTCGCGGCCGGCGAGACGCGCTGACGATCCCCGCGCGCCCGCGCGCGCCCGGGCCCGCCAGCTGACAATCAGCGGCCCTTGCCGGCGTAGACCTGCATCAGCTCGCGCATCGCCGGGCGGTTGTCGATCAGCGCGCGGCGCCAGTCGAACGGGGCGGTGTTCTTGAGGACGAAGGCGTCGTCGTCGGCCAGCTCCTTGGCGACGGCGGCGGCGCCTTCCTTCTTCTTGAGCTCGATGCTCTTCATCACCACCTCGCAGTACGACAGCACGGACTTGTCGCCCGGCAGGCGGGTGATGAAGTGCTCGCACACCTTGGGGATCGCCTCCCACTGGCTGGGATCGTCGACCAGCCGATTGGCGACGACCAGCGTCTCCTGCGCCTGCGCGCAGGTGCTGACGACGCCGCCCTGGGGCACGCCGCCCACGATGACGGTCGGGTTGCCGCTGGCCGGCCCCGCGACGGCGGTGCAGGCGAGCAGGTTCTTGCGCCCCAGCCAGGTGAGCAGCGCCAGCTTGCGCGCCAGCTGATCGGTGCGCGTGCTGTCGAGCGACTGCAAGAGCCCGCTCACGCGCTGCGCGAAGTCCTTCGCCTTCGGGTCGAGATCGCGGAACGAGGCGTCGAAGCGCGTCTCCGTCTGCCTGGCGCTCTGGGCGAAGATCACCGCCAGCCGTTCGGTGGCGTTCTTCGCGGCGCGATAGTTGGGATCGGCGGCGAGCGCCTTCGCGTAGGCGGCGCGCGCCGCCGCGACGTCGCCCTTGTCCTGGGCGTCCAGGCCGGCGGCGTAGGACGACCATGCCTCGAACGACTGGGTGGCGTTCGCGCGCAGCTTGCTCTTCTCGGCGGAGGCGAGCTTCACCTGCAGCGCCGCGATCAGCACGTCGGCGATCTCCTTCTCGAGCGCGAAGAACTCGTCCTTCTTGCCCTCGACGCGCTCGCTGGTCACCACCGCGCCGGTCTCGACGTTGAACACGCGCGCGTCGATGCGGATGGTGTCGCCGGCCAGCATGTAGCCGCCGCTCAGGATGAACTGGGCGGCCAGCCCCTTGCCGACGCGCTGGGCGGTCTTCGGGTCGATGAACTTCGAGCGCGACAGCTTCAGCTCGGCGAGGATCTGGTTCAGCTTCTCGCGCTCGACCACGCGCAGGGCACCGAGCTGGCCGAGATCGGTGATCAGCATGTCGGCCAGGCCCTTGGCGAGCGGGTCGTACTCCGCTTTGCCGGTGTTGTTGTCGAAGTACGACACGGCGACCGTCGGCGCCGGACGACTGGCGGGGGCTGCGGGCGGCGCGGCGGCCAGCAGCAGGGCCGAAAACACGAGGACCGGCGCTGTCATGGGGACGATTTTGCCGTCCGGCCGCGCGCGCGGTCAACGCATGCCGCTCGGCGGCGCGATCGACGACGGAGGGGCCGCCGTGTGCGAGGCGTCACCGCGGCGCCGCGAAGGATCCGATAGCGTCTGCCGCCATGCTTAAGCAACTCGTTAGATTGATGCGGGACGAAGGTGGCGCGACGGCGCTGGAGTACGGGCTGATGGCGTCGGCGATCGCGGGCGTGCTGATCGTGATCGCGTACTTCCTCGGCGGTCAGATCTCGAACGCGCTCAACAACGTGGCGCAGCACCTGTAGCGAGGCGGCCGCGCTGCTTGACAGGGCGGCCGGCGCAACGATGATCGACGCGTGACCCGCCCGGTGCGCCTGCTGGCGCTCTCGATCGTCATCATCGCCGTCGCCACGGGCTTCGCGGGCGCGCCGCGCGCCGAGAAGGAGAAGGCGGCCGCCGGCAAGCCGGTCAAGCCGACCGTCGCCGTCCTGTACTTCGACTACGGCGGCAAGAAGGCCGAGCTCGAGCCGCTGCGCGAGGGGCTGGCGCAGATGCTGATCACGGACCTGGCCGACCTGCGCGAGATCCGCGTCGTCGAGCGCGCGCGCCTCAAGGCGGTGCTGGAGGAGCACAACCTGACGGCGTCGGGCAAGGTGGACGCCGCGTCGGCGGCGCGCGTCGGCAAGCTGCTGGGCGCGCACGAGCTGGTGCTCGGCAGCTTCTTCGACCTCGGGGGCGCGCTGCGCGTCGATGCGCGCGTCGTCGAGGTCGAGACCGGGAAGATCGTCCGCTCGGTCGGCGTGAACGGGCCGGCCGCCGACTTCTGGGGCCTCGAGCGCGATCTCGCCGCCAAGCTGGCGGATACGATGCGCACGGCGCTGCCCGCCGCCTTCGAGCACGCGGCGCTGCAGCCGCCGAAGCCCCGGCCGCCGAAGCTGGCCGCGGCCACCGCCGTGACCTACGGGCGCGCGCTGGCGGCGGCCGACGCGGGCAAGAAGGCCGAGGCCCGCGGCCTGCTCTCCAAGGTCGTCGACGAAGCCCCCGGCTTCACGCTCGCCAAGCAAGACCTGAACGCGTTGCTGACGCCGTAGCTTCATCTCCCTCTCCCGCTTGCGGGAGAGGGTCGGGGTGAGGGCAGGCCTTGCGAGAGGCGAGGTCCGCCTCAGGGCGGCCCGCCGCCGCACCGCTCGCGCGCGGCCCCCACGCCGAGCGCCACCGCCCGGCAAGCGGCCGCCCGCGCGCCCGCCTCGTCGTTCGAACGCGCCAGCGCCTCGGCGAGCAGGGCCCAGGCGCTCCCCTGGTCGGGGCGGCGCGCGGTCTGCGCGCGCAGATCGGCGGCGGCGCCCGCGGCGTCGCCGGTCACCAGGCGCGCTTGCGCCCGCGCGAGCCGCGCGCTCGGGTGGGCCGGATCGCGGGCGAGCACGGCGTCGAGCAGCGGCAGCGCCTCGGCGGCGCGGCCGCGCTTCACGAGCAACACGGCGAGGTTGTGCTGCGCGCTGGTGTAGCCGGGCACGAGCGCGAGCGCGCGGCGCAGGTGGGGCTCGGCGTCGCCGTCGCGATCGAGGCGCGCCAGCGTGGTGCCGAGCAGCGCCTGCGCGACCGCGGCCGACGGGCAGGCGGCGGCGATCGCCTCGAGGCGCGGGAGCGCCTCGGTGTCGGCCAGGCCGGGGCGGCGCGCGTCGGCGAGCTGGCGCGACAGCGCCGGATCGCACGCGGCCGGGAAGGGCGGCTCGTCGGACGCCGCCGCGACGCCGGTGCCGCCGCTGCCGGCGCTCTCGTCCGGCTTGTGCAACACCAGCGCGGCGCCGGCGGCGACGGCGGCGACGAGCGCGAACGTCAGCCCGATCGCCGCCCCGCGTCCCCGGCGCCGGGCGGCCGGTCCGGCCGCGGCCGTCGCCGCCGCGACGGTCGCCGGTTTCAGCCCGGCCGCCGTCGGTGCCGTCGCGCCGTCGACCGCGGGCGACGGCGCCGTACCCCGCGTTCCACCCGGCATCCCTTCGAGCGCCGCGATGACGGCGTCGGCGTCGGCGGGCCGCTCCGCCGGCGTCTTGGCGAGCAGCGACATCACCAGCCGCGCCAGCTCGGGCGGCACGCCGGGCGCGCGCGTCGCCAGATCGGGGGGCGCCTGCGCCACGTGCGCGAGCAGCATCTGGGGAATGCTCGCCGTCGACGGGAACGGCAGCGCGCCCGCGCACAGCTCGTAGATGATGAGGCCGAGCGTGTAGAGATCGCTGCGGGCGTCCACAGGCTTGCCTTCGCACTGCTCGGGCGACATGTACGCCGGCGTGCCGATGATGGCGCCCGTCCCGGTGCGGAAGTCCGCCCCGGTCCGGTGCAGCGAGCGCGCGATGCCGAAGTCGAGCACCTTGACGTAGTCGCGCTCGCCGTAGCGGTCGAGCAGCATGATGTTCTCGGGCTTGAGGTCGCGGTGCACGACGTCGTGGGCCTGGGCCCCGCGCAGCGCGCGCGCGATCTGCAGCCCGATCGCCACGGCGCGCGTCGGCGGCATCCGGCCCACGCGCGCCAGCTCGTCGCGCAGGGTCCGCCCCTCCAGGAACTCGGTGGTGATGAACGGCTGGCCGTCGAGATCGCCGACGTCGTACAGCCGCACCGTGTGCGGGTGCTCGATCGCCGCGGTCAGGTTCATCTCCTGCATGAAGCGATCGATGATCTGGCGATCGCCGGCCAGCTCGCGGTGGATCAGCTTGAGCGCCACCTTCCGGTTCACGGGGTGCTGGACGGCGGCGTAGACGACGCCCATGCCGCCGCGCCCCAGCACGGACGTCACGGTGTAGCGGCCGCCCGCGATCGTGCGGCCGACGAGCGGATCTGCGGGCTGGGCGTCGGCGCCGTCGCTGGGCACGGCGCTAGGCTATCTCACGGCGCGACCGCCCGTCGACAAATGGCGCTACGGGGCCGCTACTGAGCGATGTCGAGCGGGGGGCCGTAGAGGTTGTCGCGGAACTCGACGTAGCCGAACGAGCCCGTCCCCTTCACCTCGAGCACGACCGTGTCGTTCGCGTCGACCTCCTGCATCAGCGACGACGTCGAGTAGGTGATGATGGTGTTCCCGTTCGCCAGGCGCTGGACGTCGCCGAAGTTGGTGGCGCTGCCGTTGCTGGTGAACTTCTTGATGAGCTGGCCGTCCAGGCCGAACTCGTAGGCCTGCGACTTGTTGGCGCCGGCGCCGTTGTTGGCGAACAGGATGATGCTGCTGTCCAGCAGCTGGTGGCCGTGCTGGACGCCGCCCCAGGCGGTGTTCCCGCCGCTCACCTTCTGGGTCAGCTTCCACTGCAGCGTGCCGGTGCGGCTGACGACGGCCAGCTCGTGCTGCCAGTCCGAGTACGTGTAGAAGTCTTCCTTCTTCGAGTAGCGCACGGCGTTGCCGTGGCAGTTCGCCATCCCGGTGCCCGTGCTGGTGACGTTGGTGGGCTCGAAGACCTCCTTGGTCGTCCCGGCGTTGTTGATCTCGAAGATGCTGTTGCAGTCGGCCTCGCCGTAGTCGAGGTAGGCCATGGTGTCGCCGGTGACGGCGGCGATGTCGTGCGACGCCTTGGTGTTCGAGTACGTCTGCGTCGTCACCCCGTCCATCGTCACGCGCCGCAGCGGGTTGCCCGACAGCGATTCGTTGACGAGCCACATGCTCTGGCTGTCGGCCGACAGGCGCGCGCGCGAGATGCCGTCCGTCGATTCGCCCGAGCCGGCCGTGTACCACCAGACCACGTCGCCGTCGGTGTCGAAGATGAACGGCACGCGCGAGCCGTTGCCGTTCCAGAACGACGTGATGAAGAAGCCCTTGGGGAGGGCGGCCGCGTTCTTCACCGAGAAGCTGGTGATCGGCGCGGAGCTGAGCTTGGCGCCCGTGGTGACGGTCTGGTCGTCGCTCATGTACGCGGTCGCGCCGGCGCTGGCGACGACGCGGAAGTGGTACGTCGTGGCCGGCTTCATGCCGAGCAGCAGCGCTCGATAGTTCATCGCCGTGAGATCGACCGGGGCGGTCATGCCGTAGGTCGTGTCGCGGCCGAAGTCGATGTGCGCCGCGGTGACGCCCGAGACGGTGGTCGACCAGGTGACGATGCCGACCGTCGTCGGCGCCGTCGATTTCACGGCGCTGGCGAGCTGCACCATGATGGTGAACTGGCCGCTGGCGCCGCCGCCGCCGGACGCGCCCGCGCCGCCGCCGCTTCCGCCGGTTCCGCCGCGCGCCCCGCCCGTGCCGCTGCCCGCGCTGCCGCCCGCGCCGCCGGCGCCGGTCGTTCCGCCTCGACCCGCGGCGCCG
>DATBHU010000452.1:0-10318 GCA_036557265.1 Polyangia bacterium | reverse complement strand
CCGGCCTGACCCGAGGTTCCACCGCGGGCGGACGTGCCGCCCGAGCCCGCCGCACCCGATCCCGCCGAGCCGGTGGCCCCCCCGCGGCTGACGCTGCCGCCGGTTCCGGTCGTTCCACTCGTCGCGCCCGTGCCGCTCGTGCCGCCCGCGCCCGCCGTACCCGCCGTGCCCGCCGTGCCGGCCGCGCCCGCGCTGCCTGAAGAGCCGCCACCGGCCTGGCCCGCGCTGCCGCCGGTGGCCGGGCTGTCCCCGCAGCCTGCGAGCCAGAGTGCAGTCGGGACGATTGCGATCGCGAAGACCTGCCGTCGGATGTTCAAGGCTATTCGCTCCTGCAGTTAAGAAAGGTGACTAATACCGTACTCACCTCCGAGAGGCGGCTCAAGTGGAACCAGCGTCGATCCTGGGACCCCGGGCCGGTCGCGGCTGGCGCGGCGGCGACGACGCGATGAGGCGGGCGAGCAGGGCCGCGTCGATGTTCCCGCCCGAGACGATCGCGACACGCCGCCTGCCCCCGACCCGCGCCAGCGCCGCGACCGCCACGGCGCCGGCGCCTTCGGCGATCACCCGCTCTTGCAGCGCGAGCGAGGCGACCGCCGCCCGGACCTCGGTTTCAGTGACGATGACGATCTCGTCGAGGAACGCCGCGGCGATCCGCAGCGGCAGCCGCCCGGGCGCGCTCACGCGCAAGCCGTCGGCCAAGGTGGGTGCGGGCAGCGGCAGCGGCGCGGGCGGGCGCTCGCCGGCGAGGGCGCGCCGGAGCGAATCGACGCCCGCCACCTGCACGCCGACGACGCGGATGCCGTGGCGGCGCAGGACGCTCCCCACCCCGGCGACGAGGCCGCCGCCCCCGACCGGAACCACCACGACGTCCGGCCGCGCGGCCAGCAGCTCGGCCGCGACGGTCGACTGGCCGGCGATCACCGCGGCGTCGTCGAACGCGTGCAGGAAATGGCCGCCCGCCGCGGCGGCCAGGGCCCGGGCGCGGGCGACGCAGCGTTCGAAGCCGTCGCCCGCGTGCACGACGCGCGCGCCGAACGCCCGACAGCCCGCCACCTTGGTCCGGGACGCGCCGTCGGGGACGACGACGGTGGCGGCGAGGCCGAGGCGGCGCGCGGCCCACGCGACGCCCAGACCGTGATTGCCCGCGGACGCCGCGAACACGGGCCCGCGCCGGCCGCGCGCGACCTCGACCGCCAGCGCGTTGAACGCGCCCCGCACCTTGTAGGCGCCCGTGGTCTGCAGGTTCTCGAGCTTGAGCCAGGCGCCGAGGCGTTCGGAGCGAATCAGCGGCGTCTCCGGCAGCGCGCCGCGCACGCGCGCCGCCGCGGCCGCCAGCAGAGTCGGGTCGATGAGGCCGTCGGGCGCCAGCGAGGGATCGTCGTGGCGGGCGCGGGCGCTCGCCCGGGGCGAGTCAGCCGGATTGGACAGGTTGGACGGGGCGGACATGACGGACTCCTGGTTGCGGCGTCCGATCCCCCGGAGCGTGGATAGGTGCGATGGCAAAAAAAAGCCCCGCTCCCTCCGAGAGGTGCGGGGCCTGTTTGCTTGCGTCGGGTCAGTTCAGCGCGGCGGGCCCCCACCTCTTCGGCGAATGCCGATAATGGACATCTTCGCAATGAGGGCGGCGCGCGCGGCGTTCATGAAAGCGTCCTCTTTATAACACGGACCCGGGCGACCGGCCGTCGATGGTACGTTCGCCGCGTGAGCACACGCGCGCTTCTCGACGGCGCCGAATCCTTCGACGTCACCGTGCTCGAGCGATCCGCGCCGGCCCGCGTGGTGCTGTTCGCCGTCGGTCTGGGCGGGAACCCGGAGCGACATCTGCCGCTGCTGGAGTCGCTCGCGGGGCGGGGCTGCGTCGTGGTGGCCCCTCACTTCCAGCGGCTGGCATCGGCGATCCCGACCCTGGCCGACCTGCAGCTGCGCGCGCGTCGGTTGCGGCTCGCGCTCGACGCCGTGAACGGCGCCGCGCTGCCGGTGGCGGGCGTCGGGCACTCGGTCGGCGCGGCGATGCTGCTCGCCCTCGCCGGGGCGCAGGCCTGGACGATCCGGCACGAACGCGTGGCCGCGCCTGTCGTCGACCGACTCGATCGCCTGGCGCTGATGGCGCCCGCCACCGACTTCTTCCGCGCGCCGGGCGCGTTCGACCGCGTGCGCGCGCCGATCCTCGCCTGGGCCGGCGCGGCCGACACCGTCGTCACGCCGGAAAAGGTGCGGCTGATCGAACACTGCCTGGCGCCGCGCGTGCCGGTGGAGACGCGCGTGATCGACGGCGCCGGCCATTTCTCGTTCATGAACCAGCTGCCGCCGCACATCGCCGATCCCTTCCCCGATCGCGACGCGTTCCTCGCCGACCTCGCGGCCGAGGTCGGCCGCTTCGTCACCGATAATGCAACTTCGTGAACGTGGTGCCGTCGCTGCGCCCGACGCCGACGCCGCTGACGCTCGAGGTGAGGACGAGGGTCGTCGCGGTCACGGAGTAAGTCAGATTCGTCGGCGGAAACTCGCCCTGGTTCGTGTAGGCGGTGATGTCGTCGGCGGTCATCGGCGTGCCCGCCGAGTCGCTCGAGGCGTCGCCGCATCCGGACACCACGTTCCGCGTGCCTTGCGTGAATGTCCACGTCAGCGTGTTCGCGGCCTGAACGTAGGCCGCCGAGAAGTTGTGGCTCGTGACGCACGTGGAGGGACCGGAACCTGCCGGCGAGGTGACCGGAGCGACCTGCTCGACGAAGGTGAATGTCTGGTCGGGACCGAAGATGAGCGCGACGGTCACCATGTTGGGGACGCGCCCGCTGTAGGTCCAGCCACCGACGAGAGACGCCTGGCCTTCGTTGCCACCGCCACCGTCGCAACCACCGAGCGCGAGGGTGCCAACCAAGGTGACGATCAGGCCCACCGGAATCGCAGCGTTTCGCATCTCCCGTACCTCCTCGCCTGGCTGCCAAGGCAACAACGGTACCACCGCCGCGGAGGGGCTGCTCAGTCGACGACGATCACCGTGACGCACTGGATGGTGGTCTCGATGCGGAACGTGGAGAAGTCGGTGTGGCGCTCGGCGTGGAAGATGTCCATCTGGTAGCTGCCGCCCCGCGCGATGCCGAATTCGGAGGCGCGCGCGTCGAGGTCGACGGTCTCTTCCTGCGCGGGGTGGACGCCGCCCAGATCG
This sequence comes from Polyangia bacterium, assembly GCA_036557265.1. Taxonomy (GTDB): domain Bacteria; phylum Myxococcota_A; class Polyangia; order Fen-1088; family Fen-1088; genus JADGRB01. Next base: position 7,152 of record DATBHU010000452.1, on the reverse strand, counting down.
ATGGCGAGGTGGCCGTTGATGAACAGGAACAGATCGTCGTCGCCGCGGAACGTGAACGTCTCGCCGCCGCGGTAGGGGAACTGCAGGTGGATCTCGGTCGTGAAGTGGAAGTTGTCGCTGCAGAACTGGCAATCATCCCAGCCGCGGCCGTCGATCGGGAAGAACGTCTGGTCGTCGTAGACGTAGACCTCGGGACGCGCCGGATCCTGCGTCAGCGGCAGCACGACGTCGTCGAAGCGCAGGTTGACGCCGTCGACGTCGCGGTACCACTGATCGAAGTTGGCCTTGCTGGTGGTGGCGGGCGTCGCGCCCGCCGGCGCGTACACCGGCTTCTGGTCGGCGCCCAGCAGCGGCTGCACGATCCCCTTGTAGCTGGTGACGTTGGGCGCCTCGAAGTCGGGGTGGCGCGGGCCGCTGGCGGCGCTGTAGCCGCGGAAGTCCCGGATGGTCGGGTGCAGCTCGTGGTTGCACGGGGCGTCGGGCGGCGCGGCGTCCGGGCGTTCGCCGACGCCGAAGTCGAACGTCGGCGCGTCGTGTGGAGGCGCGTCCGGCGCGGGCGCCTCGGCGGGGGCGTCGAGCGCCGCGCCGGTGTCGGCCGGCGACGGGCCCGCGTCGGGGCCGACCGGACCGTCCGTGGGCGAGGCGTGGACGCCGGCCGTGCAGCCGGCCAGCAGCGCGGCCGTGACGAGGGCCGTCCACGTCCGGAGAATCCACGCCGTCTGCCAAGCCGTCCGCCGATCGATGCGCCGATCCACGCGCGCACGATAGCGCCCGGCTCGCGCGCGATTGTCCGGATTGGCCGAACGATCCCGTGCATTTCTTTCCTGAACCGTGGCGCAGCCCTGGCGGCGCTTCACGCCTGCGGCGGAGGGTCGGATCGCCGCGCTGGGCCATCCCCTTTGACCCGAAAGGCTTCCTCCGGATACTAGGTGGTCGTGTTGAAGGTCTTCTCACAGCTTCCCCGCGCCCCGCGCGTCGGCGGACCTGACGAGGACCAGCTGGTCGCGTGGGCGCGCAAGGCCGGCGCCCGCGACCCGGAGGCGATGCGGCGCCTCATCGTCGCGGTCGGACCGGCGATGCTGCGCGTGATCCGGACGGTGATCGGTCCCCACGCGGCGGACGCGGAGGACGTCCTGCAGGACGCCTCGGAGGGGCTGCTGACCGCCGTCGCTTCGTTCAGGGGCCAGTGCACCGTGCTCCACTTCGCTTGCCGGGTGGCGGTCTTCTCCGCGCTCGCCTGGCGCCGTCGGGTCAGCTTCCGGGCGGCGCGGATCGTCGACGAGCCGGAGGTCGAGGAGTGGGCGGTCGAGGGCGGGCTGTCGCCGGCCGAGATGGCGGTGGCGTCGCGGCGCCGCGCCGCGCTCGAGATGCTGCTGGACGAGCTGCCGCCGCCGCAGGCGGAGGTGCTGATCCTGCACTGCGCGCTGGACTTCACCGTCGACGAGATCGCGGCGGCGGTGGGGCGGCCCTCGGAGACGGTGCGCAGCCGGCTGCGGCTGGCCAAGCGGGCGTTGCGCGCGCGCATCGGCGGCAGCGCCGAACTGGCGGAGATCCTGGAGATGCAGCCGTGAGCGGGAACGGGCAAGAGCAAGGGCACGGGACCGACCGGCCCTGTCCCGACGATCTCCTGGTGGCGGCGCGGCGGCGCTGGCTCTCGGATCTGGAGCGGAAGGCGCTGTCGGCGCACCTGGCGCGCTGCGAGAGCTGCCGCGCCGGGGAGCGCGCCGCGGCGATCCTGCAGGAGCCTCTCGCGGGCGCGGGCGCGGCCTCCGAAGCCGATCGCGCGCTCGTCGAGCGCGTGGCGGCGCGCGCGAGCGCGGCGCTGGCGAAGGGCGCGCATCGCGCCGGCTTCGGCTGGCGCCGGGTCGCGGTGGGCGTGATCGCGTTCCTCGGGCTGGGCGGAGTGGCGTCGGCCTGGATCGGCCGCGCCTGGGTCGCGCCGCGCGCGGCCGATCGCGGCGCCGTCGTCGCCGCCGGTTCCTTCGTCCGGCCCCGGGTGTTTCGCCGAAACAGCAACCTGGCGAGCGCGCCCGAGCCGCCGCCGCCGCCCGTCGCGCCGGCGCGCCCGGCGCCCCCGCCGCGTCACGTCCTGGCCCGGCCGATCCACGAGGGCGCCGTCGCGGCCACGCCGCCCGAGACCGCCGCGTCCCTGTTCGCGGCGGCGAACGCCGCCCGTCGCGAGGGCGATCTGCGGCGCGCCGTGGCGCTCTACGAGGCGCTGCGGGCGGCCTTCCCCGACTCGGCCGAGGCCCGCGTCTCCGCCATCTCGCGCGGGGATCTGCTGCTGCGCCTGGGAGAGCCGGCGCGCGCGCTGCGTGCCTTCGACGCGTATCTGTCGGAGGGCGGGGCGGGCAGCGGTGGATCGATGCGCGAGGAGGCGCTGTCCGGGCGGGCGCGTTGCGCGCGCAAGCTGGGCGACGACGCGGCGGAGCGGAGCAGCTGGTCTCGCCTGGTCCAGGAATTTCCCGGCTCGGCTTACGGTCCCGTCGCTCGCCAGCGGTTGGATGAGCTGCGACGCGGGCAGTGATCCGCGCGGCGCTCTTTCTGGCCGTCTTCGCTGTCCCGCTGGCTGTCCCGCTGGCCGTCTCGCCGGCCGCGCGCGCGCAAGGGGCGGCGCCCGCCGATCGAGGTGATCGCTGGCCCGCGCCGGTGGGCGCCGACATCACGCTGATCGGACCGGAGGCGGCGGTCGCGTCCGTCCGCGCGGTCGCGGCCGAGCTGCTGGCGCGCGACGGCGTCGCCGTCGTCTGGCACCAGGTCGCGAAGCTGCGCGCCGAGGAGATGTTCGCGACGCCGCCCGGCGATCGCGCGGCGCCGGTGTTCGTCTGGGTGGACGTCGCGTCCGCGCGCGAAGCGCGGATCACCTTCCGGGCCGCGGCCGGGAGCCGGTTCGTGATCCGCCGCGTCGCCCTGCCGGGCGGGGTGGGACCGCTGGCGGTCGAGGAGATCGCGCAGATCATCCAGTCCGTCCTGCACGCGCTGGCGTCGGACACCGGGTGGGCGCTGTCGCTCCCCGAGGCGCGCGTCGCGCTCAGCGTGCCCGAGCCGCGACCGGCGCCCCCGCCGCCGGCGCCGGCGCGCGCGACGGTCGTCGCGGTCGGCTCCGCGGTGCGCGGCCAGCTCTACGCGCCCGACCTGCCGCCGACCGCCGATCTGGAGGTCGCGATCGAGGCGATCTCGCGCGTCGCGGGCGCGCCGTGGTCTCCGGGCTCGCTGGGCGGCCGCCTCGTGCTGGCGTACGGCTTCCCCGCGCGCTTCGCGGGCGGCGCGGTCGGCGCCGACCTGAGGGTGGCAACGTTGCGACTGCAGCTGGTCTGGGAGCCGTGGCGGCGCGGACGGGCCGCGCTCCGCATCGGCGTCGGCGGCGGCGCCGATCGCGTCGTCTACACGCCCACCGCCGAGCAGCCGGGCGCGATGACCGCCGCGGGCGGCACGTTCGTCAGCCCGGTCGGGTGCCTGGACGCGGCGCTGCGCCTCGAGGTGGCGGCGCGGGTCGCGGTGAACGCCGGCCTCCTGGCGGAGCTCGCGCTCCAGCGCGTGCACTACGACGCCTACGACGCGCAGGGACGGTTGAACGAGGTGCTGATCCCGTACCGGCTGCGGCCCGGCCTGGCGATCGGGCTGGAGGTTCGACTGTGACCCGTTTCGGCCGCTCGTTTCACAGGAGGGGCGTGGCGCTTCGAAGCATCGGCCTTCTGCTGGCGGTCCCGGGCATGGCGCCCGCCTGCGGCAACTCCGGGCACCTGCTGGGGCGCGCCCCGGGCGGCGTGATGGGCGATGGGGCGGTCGCCGGCGCGGACGGCGGCGCCGACACCGCCGACGCGAAGCCGCCCGGCGACGCGGGCGCCGGCGCGTGCAGCGGCCTCGGCCCGCCCGTCATGCTGCCGCTGGCGGCGGGCTCGGCCTGCGCCTCGGCGTTGGCGACGCGCCAGCACCGGTACGCGCTCTGCTTCTGCGATTCGCTGAACGTCACGGCGCCCATCTACACCGACGCCATGGACTCGAGCGGCGCCGCCATCGGCGCGCAGCCGCCCGCGGCGATCGGCGTCGACGGCGATCTGCAGGCAGGCAAGATCCAGGCGTTCGGTTCGGTGTACGTCGCCGGCGCGGGCGGGATCACGGTGTCGGATCGCATCGTGTCGCTCGGCTCGCTGCGCGCGGCCGGGCCGACGCGCGGGACCGGCGCGCTGTTCGACATCGGCGAGGACGCCTACTTCGGCGGCGCCATGCAGGGGTTCTTCGTGGTGGTCGGGACGCTGCACGTCGCGCCCGGCGTCGACGCGTCGATGGCCTACGTGAACGCGGGCGGCGTCGTGGTCGAGCCCGTGTCGGTCGCGCCGCCCTGCGACTGCGGCGGCGCCGGCACCGTCGACGTGGCCGGGGCCATCGCCGCCGCCACCGCCGCGAACGCCGACGCCGCGGCCGGGTTCGGGCCCGATCGCCTGGCCGCCGTGACGACGTCGACCTTGCTCGACATCCCGTGCGGCAGCTACGCGCTCTCCGCGATCGACACGCGCGCCGCGCTGGTCCTGGCCGTGCACGGGCGGGCGCTGGTCGCGGTGGCGGGCGACGTGGTGCTGCGGGCCGGTTTCACGGTGACGCTGGATCCGGGCGCCGAGCTCGACCTGCTGGTGGGCGGTCGCTTGCTGACCAGCGGCAGCAACGCGATCGGCAGCATGACGCCGGCCCGCTTCCGGATCTGGGTGGCCGGATCGCAGACGGTCGTGTTCGACGACGACCCGAACGTCGGCGCCGTCGTTCACGCCGCGGGCGCGCCGGTCACCGCCTCGAGCGGCCTCGAGCTGAACGGCGCGCTGTTCGCCAAGACGTTGACCGCGGGCGCGCAGGTCAACGTGCACTTCGATCAATCCGTGTTCACCGTGGGAGCGAGCTGTGCCGGACCCCCTGCGACTGCTGTCCCATAGCGACGGGCCGCCGCCCGGCCTGATCGCCTCGTTTCCGGCGGGTCCGGAGCTGGACGCGACCGCGCCGCGGCGGCTGCCCACGCCCGCCAACGGGCCCGACATCGATCTCGATTCGCTGCGCTGCTTCGACGCGGTCGCGACCACGCTGCGGTTTCGCTCCGCCGCCGCGCGCGTGCACCTGTCGCCGGCCGCGTTCTCCGATCGGATCGGCCGCCTCGAGCGCGTGCTGGGCGCGCGCATCCTGCAGCGCACCACCCGCCGGGTCGCGCTGACCGACGCGGGCGAGCGCCTGCTGCCGGTGGCGCGCCGGATCCTGCGCCTCGTCGATCACATGCCGGGCGCCGCTCAGGAGAGCGCGGCGCCGCCGTCGTACGAGCTGGTGGTCGGCACGCGCCACGAGGTCGGCCTCTCCTGGCTGTGCGCGGGGCTGGACGGCCTGGCGCGCAAGCGCCCCGAGCGCACCATCCACCTCTACAGCGGCAACGGCGACGACCTGCTGGCGAAGCTGGAGCGCGGCGAGCTGGACGCCGCGGTGACGAGCGTGCGCCTCGGCGCGTCCCACTTCACCTTCGCGACGCTGCACCCCGAGGAGTATCAGCTGGTCGGCGGGGACCGGCGCCTGCGCGGCGCCGAGGACGCGGCGCGCCTGACGCTCGTCGACATCGGCCCCGATCTGCCGCTGTTCCGCTACTTCCTCGACGCCGTCCCCGACGCGGGGCCGTGGCGCTTCGCGCGGGTCGAGTACATGGGCGGGATCGCCAACGTCCGCCAGCGCGTGCTGGGCGGGGGCGGGCGCGTGGCGGTGCTGCCGACGTTCTTCGTCAAGGACGATCTGGCCCGGCGCCGCCTGGTCCGGCTGATGCCGCGGGTCGCGCTCGCGACCGACAACCTCCGTCTGGTCTGGCGCTCGAACCATCCGCGCCAGGACGAGCTGCTCGCCCTCGCTCAGGACCTGCGCGAGCACCCGCTGCGCTGAGGCGGGTCGTCGAGCGTGATGACGATGGTCTGGCAGCCGAGCACGATGTCGATGCGCGCCGTGGCGTTGCTGGTCAGCTGCGCGCAGGTGGCGTCGCAGGTGATGATCGTCGACGGTGTCTGGCCGGCGGCCGGGTCGACGTCGTAGTACCAGCCGCCGCGCGCCGGGTCGCAGCTCGCCTTGCCCTTCACGTAGCCGATCGTGCTGGCCGCGGCGCTGCCGGGGGTCACCTGGACGTTGACCTTGTTGAAGTCGATCGCGCCCATGGTCGCGGGCGGGAGCTTGAACGAGCAGGCGACCGCCGTCGTCCGGATCCGGTTCAGCGCGGCCTGCAGCGCCTTGGTGACGTCCTGGCTGGTGTCGATCACGACCGCTTTACCGGTGCCGCCGCTGGCCGCGATCGTGTCGAGGTTCGGCTGGGCGGTCGCCGCCTCATCAGGGCCGAAGACGCCGATCACGAACGTGGGGATCGCGGGCGTTCCGGACGCGCCGCGCGCGGCAACGGCCGCGATGGCCGGGATGTCGAGCGGCGTGCACTCGGTCGGCAGCCCGTCGGTGACCAGCACGGCGGCGACACGGTGATCGAGCACGGCGCTCGCGCGCGCGCCCGCCGCTTGCAGCGCGCCGGCCAGGGCCGGACCGGTCGGCGTCCGTCCGTCGGGCTGCCGCGCGGCCAGCGAGGCGGCGAGCGCCGGCGCGGCGCCGGGCAACGCCGCGAACGAGACAGCCGGCGTGGCGTAGGTCGGCAGGTCGCAGCGATCGCGACCATCACAGTAGCCGTCGTATGGCACGCAGTAATCGCCAGAAGGGCAGTAGGCGCCGATCGGGGCGCACGAGCCGCCCGACAGCGGGCACTGCCCGAGCTGCACGCAGGTCTCGCCGCGGTTGCAGTCGGCGTTCGTGTTGCAGAGGACGATCTGCGTGGTGGTGGGCCCGAAGCAGGTCCGGTACAGGTCGCAGGGACCGAAGCTGCCGCAGTTCGCATTCGATGAGCAGGTCGTGGCGACGTTCGGCTGGATCTGCGGAAAGTATTGCAAGCCGACGCTGATGCCCGCCGACATCGGATCATTGAAGAACGCGCCCATCGCGGTCTGCACGGCCATCCATTTCGTCGGGCCGGCGGCGGTCTGCTCGCTCATCGATCCCGAGCTGTCGATCATCATGTAGAGATCGAGCGGCAGGGTCTGGGCGGCCACCGATTGTGTCGCGCAGGCGGCGTCGGCCGGCGGCGTGCCCATCGCGCCGTCGGCC
>DATBHU010000451.1:0-4878 GCA_036557265.1 Polyangia bacterium | reverse complement strand
AGGCGCCGCGCTCGTACTGGCGCTCGGCGCGGGCAGCTCGTGTAGCAAGAAGAGCGCGCCGAAACCGACCATCGAACAGGCGTGGGCGGCGGCCAAGCTGCCCAAGCTGCCGCACGGGCCGCAGATTCCGGCGCGGCGGACCAACGTGCTGCCGGTGCCGCCCCGCCAGGGACCGCCGGACGATCCGGCCCTGGTGGCGCTGGGCAAGAAGATCTTCTTCGACGACCGGCTGTCGGAGCCGGCGGGGACGAGCTGCGGCAGCTGCCACGATCCGGCGCGCGCCTATTCCGGCAGCCACGGGTCGCGCATCGGCGTGCCGCTGGGGAGCCGCGCGGGGCACTTCGCGCGGCGCGCGACGCCGTCGGTGCTCTACATGCGCTATCGCCCCGCCTTCTACTACTTCGAAGACGACGAGAACCCAGCGCCCGAGCCGCGCGGCGGCTTCTTCTGGGACGGGCGCGTCGACAGCCTGGTCGACCTCGCGCGCCAGCCGCTGTTCAACCCCGACGAGATGAACGCCACCTCGCCGAAGCTGGTCGCCGCGAAGATCGCGCGTGGCCCGTACGCGACGGCGTTCCGGGCGGCGTTCGGCGCGGCGTCCGATCCGGAGGCGGTCCTGCGCGGCGTCGGCGTGGCGGTGGAGGCGTTCCTGAAGAGCGACGAGATGACGCCCGCGACGTCGAAGTACGACCGCTACGTGCGCGGCCAGGCGACCTTCACCGAGCAGGAGCGCTCGGGCCTGGAGATCTTCAAGGACCGACGCCGGGGCGCCTGCGCGGGCTGCCACCGCATGGCCGAGACGTCGAGCAACCCGGCGGAGTCGATGTTCACCGACGACGGCTACGACGTGGTGGCCTGGCCGCGAAACCGCGATCTGCCCGCCAACCGCGACGGCAAGGCGTTCGATCTCGGGCTGTGCGCGCGGCCGAAGTCGAAGCTGGCCGCGACGGACCCGCGGTTCTGCGCGAGCTTCCGCACGCCGTCGCTGCGCAACGTGGCGGTGCGCGACAGCTTCGGCCACAACGGCGTGTACAGGAGCCTGCGCGACGTCGTGAAGTTCTATGCGCTGCGCGCGTCGGCGCCCGGCAGCATCTACCCGGCGGGGCAGAAGTTCGACGACGTGCCGGCGAAGTACCGGCAGAACGTCAACGTCTTCTCGCCCATCTACAACCGGCGAGAGGGCGCGCCGCCCGCGCTCAGCGACGAGGAGATCGACGCGGTGGTCGCGTTCCTGAAGACGCTGACCGACGCGCCGTACCTGGCGGCGATGGCGGGGGGCGCGACGGTCGCCGAATCGCCGGCGCCGTGACAGAGCCGATGAATGGATCAGATCCCCTCGCCCCGCGAAGCGGGGAGAGGGTTATGGAGAGGGGTCCGTCTTCTCCGCGGGCCCCCTCTCCCGCCGAGCCTTCGGCTCGTCGGGATCTCCCCCTTGCGGGGGAGAGGCAAGGAGATCCGGCGGCGTGCCCTCGACCTCTCCGACGGGGAGCCGTCGTCCTGGCCGCCGTCGTCTTCCTGGTCGTGGTGGCGTCCGAACGCACGGCGGCCGCGCACACGGTCGGCGTGTCGAGCGGAGAGTACCGGCTGGACGGCAGCGTGCTGCGCGGCGAGATCGGCATGGCGAGCCGCGAGCTGGCGCGCGCCCTGCCCGCCGTCGACGCCGACCACGACGGGGAGATCGACGCCGCCGAGCTGGGCGCCGCGCGCGAGCAGGTGACTGGCCTCGTCGTGGGCGGCATCGCGGTGACGGCCGACGGGCACGCCTGCGCGGGCGCGCTCGATCGCGCGCTGGCGTCGGAGAGCGACGGCGGCGTCGCGTTCCAGGTTCGCTACACCTGTCGCGCGGCCCCCGGTCAGCTCGCGCTGTCGCTGCCGATGCTGGCGCGGCTGTCGCCCGGGCACCGTCACATGGCCCGCCTGTTTCGCGCCGGCAAGGCGGAGACGCGCGTGCTCGATCCGGGGCACGCCACCTTGATCTCGAGCCGCGGCGGCGCGGGCGGCGCGCTGGGGATGGCGTGGTCGATGCTGAAGCTCGGCGTCGAGCACATCCTGACCGGCTTCGATCACCTGGTCTTCCTGCTCGGTCTGATTCTGGTGGGCGGGCGGCTGCGCGCGCTCGCCGGCGTGATCACCGCCTTCACGATCGCCCACTCGATCACGCTGGCGCTGGCAGCGCTGTCGCTGTTCGCGCCCAGCCCGCGCCTGGTCGAGCCGGCCATCGCGCTCTCGATCGCCTACGTCGGCGTCGAAAACCTGTTCGTCAAGGACGCCCGCAAGCGCTGGCGCATCACCTTTCCGTTCGGCCTCGTTCACGGGTTCGGCTTCGCGGGCGCGCTGCGCGAGATCGCGCTGCCGCGCGCGCAGGTGCCGATCGCGCTGGTCTCCTTCAACGTCGGCGTCGAGGTCGGCCAGCTGGCGGTGCTGGCGGTCGCCCTCCCCCTCGTCCTGACTGTTCGCAACGCGCCGTGGTTCGGCGACCGCGGCGTCAAGGCCCTGAGCGTCGCCATCGCGCTCGGGGGCGGCGCCCTGTTCGTGGCGCGGCTCGCCGGCGGCTGATCAGGCAACCCCCTACTGGCTAGCCCTACTGCCGACCTTCGTTTCGGATGACCAGGATCCAGGAAGCGGAAAGCGTGAACCGAAGGGGGAGGGAGCATGAGGACTATCCGTTTGTTTGGATTTGCCATCGTCGGGGCGGCCATCGGCTGCAACGGCGGATCGACGACAACGCCGCAGCCCACGCCGGCGCCGGCGCCGTCCGGACCGTCGAGCTCGGGCCAGCCGGGCTCGCCCTCGGCGTCGATGATCTTCGACGCGCTGATGGCGGAGGCGCAGGGCCACGTGGCGATCGAAGGCAACGTCACGCAGGAGAACATCGTCGCCGATCAGGCCGGCAAGGCGCGGACGCAGGATCCGCACCTGCTGAACGCGTGGGGCCTGGCCTTCAACCCGACGGCCGGCTTCGCCTGGGTGTCGGCGAACGGCAACGGGACGTCGCAGGTCTATGACGACAGCGATCCGAACATGACGAAGATCCCGCTCGAGGTGACGATCCCGCCGGCCGCCGGCGGCATGCCGCCTTCGGCGCCGACCGGCCAGGTGTTCAACCGCGCCGCTTCGAGCGCGTTCATGGGCGACCTGTTCATCTTCGCCAGCGAGGATGGGACCATCACCGCCTGGCAGCCGTCCGACGGCACCACCGCGGTGACCCGCGTCGACAACTCGACGGGGAACGCCATCTACAAGGGCGTGGCGATCGCCCTGCCGCTGACCGCCGGCGGCCGCTCGCAGCTCTACGGGGCGGACTTCCACAACAACAAGATCGACGTCTGGGACGATCAGTACATGCCGGTCACGACGATGGGCTTCATCGATCCGAACCTGCCCGCCGGCTTCGCGCCGTTCAACGTGTACGGGCTCGGGCCGCTGGTGCTCGTGACCTACGCCAAGCAGGACGCGGACGCCGGGGACGACGTCAAGGGCCTGGGCAACGGCTTCGTCGATCTCTACTCGGCCGAGGGCCTCTTCCTGCAGCGCCTGATCTCGGGCGGTCAGCTGAACTCGCCGTGGGGCCTGGTGTTCGCGCCCGACAACGACAAGCAGGCGATCGACCTGGCCGTCGGTAACTTCGGCGACGGCATGATCAACATCTACAACCTGTCGCTGAACACGACGGCCCTCCGCATCGACGCGGTCTGGGAAGGCGCGCTCGGCAACGCGGCCACCGGCAAGCCGCTGGTGATCGACGGCCTGTGGGCGCTGGCGTTCGGCTCGGGCAAGGCCGGCTTCGAGGCCGACGAGATCTACTTCACGGCTGGCCCGAACGACGAGGCGAACGGCCTCTTCGGCAGCCTCGACTTCACCGGACCGCGCCAGTAAGGGCTAGCGCGGCTTTCCAATCCACGTACGCCCGGGCAAGCCGCTCTGCGGCTTGCCCGGGCGCTACGCATCCGACGCCAGTCGCGAGGCCGGGACAGAACACGTCCCGGCCGATTTCTGCGTCGGCGGCGGCGAGCCGCAGCACCGCGCGCAGCGCGCGGTAGCAGTGCTCGGCGGGCACCGGCTCCGGCGTGTGCATCGTCGGCGCCACGATCAGGAACGGGATGCGCGCGTGACCGGTGCGGACGGCCAGGCTCGCGCCGACCGGCAGGTGCCCTTCGGGGCGGCGGTTGATCGCCTCCTGCACGGCGCGCTGCAGGCCGGGGCCGAAGAACCGCGCGTAGACGGCGTCGATGCCGCCGTCCATGAAGCCGTACGAGTTCGCGGGCGACACGAGCGTGTCGTGCGCCGCGGCCAGGATGTCGCCGTCGCCGCAGGTGACCTCCGGGTGATCGCGAAACGCCGCGCGCAGGGCGGCGACCACCTCGCCGTCGATGTCGACGAAGTGCAGCCGGACGGCGCTCAAGCCGGCGCGCGGCGCGACGAGCGGCGCGCGCGCAGGCGGCGGGTCAGCACGCCGAGCTGCGCCCCCACGGCGAGGTGGAACAGCAGGCCGACCGCGAGAATGAAGGTCAGCCCGCGCAACCAGAGGCCGCACCGGGCGGTCTCCTGCGCCGGCACCCATATCCATTCGTGCCAGACGACGCCGAACACCGCGATCGCCGCCGCCGGCCACGCCACCCACGACGCCCGCCGCGCGAGCCGCGTGACCAGCAGCCCCGCCAGCTGCGGCAACACCAGCAGCAACCCCAGCTGAAGAACCACGGGCAATCCCAGCATCGCGACCTCGCGGCCCAAGGGTAGCACGCGGTCACCTCAAGCGGTCACCCGGAGGACGCCGGGCCCGCGGCATTCCTGCGTGGTACCGTCCATTCATGCCGCTCAACCCGGAGAACGCTGAAGAGCGTGAATTCGATGTCCCTCCGGAGCTCGAGGCCGATC
>DATBHU010000450.1:0-7470 GCA_036557265.1 Polyangia bacterium | reverse complement strand
AAGCCCCCGAGCGGGAATACCTAGGGGAGACGAATGACGATGACGACGCGCAGAGGCGCGATCGTGGCATTTGCCGCGATCGCCACGATCGGTTTCGGCAGCTGCAAGAAGGGTGAGAGTGGCGCGGGTGTCTCCGCGCCGAGCGGGGGCAACAAGTACCACTTCGCCTTCGTGACCAACAATTCGGCCGGGTTCTGGAACATCGCCAAGAAGGGCGTCGAGAAGGCGGAGCAGGACCTGGGCATCAAGGCCGAGGTGATGCGCCCGCTCAAGGGCGAGCTCGCCGAGCAGCAGAGCCTGCTGGAAGACGCGATGGTGCGCGACTTCACCGGCCTGGCCGTGTCGCCGGTCAACCCGGACTCGATGACGCCGCTGCTGGATCGCGTTGCCGCGAAGATGCCGGTCATCACGCACGACTCCGACGCGCCGAAGTCGAAGCGCATCGCGTACGTCGGCACCAACAACACCGAGGCGGGGCGCGCCGCAGGCGCCGCCGCGCTGAAGGCGCTCGGCGACAAGCGCAAGGGCAAGGTCGCGCTCTTCGTCGGCCGCATCGACATGCAGAACGCGATCGAGCGCCGCGCCGGCGTCGAGGAAGTGCTGAAGCCGACCGGCCTCGAGATCCTGCCTGTCTTCCTCGACGGCACCGACCGCGCCAAGGCGAAGAAGAACGTCGAGGACGCGCTGGCTCGCTACCCCGACCTGGTGCTGACGATCGGCCTCTGGTCGTACAACGGCCCGTCGCTGGCGGGCGCCATCCGCGCGTCGTCGCGCAAGGACAAGCCGGCCATCGTCGCGTTCGACGAGGACGAGGAGACGCTGAAGGCCGTCGAGGACGGCCTCATCTACGCCACCATCGTCCAGAAGCCGTTCGAGTTCGGCTACCAGTCGATGAAGCTGCTCAAGGACATCCAGGACGGCAAGCAGGTGCCGGCCAACGTCAACCCGGGCATCGACACCATCAGCAAGGAAAACCTGACCGCGTTCTGGACCAAGCTCAAAGAGTTGCAGAAGTAATGCTCGAGCTGAAGGGGATCAAGAAAACCTTCGGCGGGGTCAAGGCGCTTCAGGGGGTCGACTTCTCGGTCGCCGCCGGTGAGATCGTCGGGCTCGTCGGAGGCAACGGCGCCGGCAAGTCGACGCTGATGAAGATCTCCGCCGGCGCCTATCTGCCCGACGAGGGCGTGGTCACGATGAACGGGCAGACGCCGCACAGCCCGGCGGATGCGATCGCGCTGGGCGTCTCGCTGGTGCGGCAGGAGCTGATCCAGGCGGGCGATCTCGACGTCGGGTCGAACGTCATGCTCGGGCACGAGCCGCACCGCTACGGCATCATCGATCGCGGCGCGCTCTACCGGCTGGCGAAGCAGGCGCTGGAGCGGGTGGGCGGCGGCATCGACGTGCACACGCCGCTCGGGTCGCTGTCGCCCGGGCAGAAGCAGCGGGTGGAGATCGCGCGCGCGCTGTCGCTGAACGCGAAGGTGCTGCTGCTCGACGAGCCGACCGCGACGCTGACCGAGAACGACGCGGCCCGGCTGTTCGACCTGCTCCGCGAGCTGCGCAAGCAGGGGCTGGGGATGGTCTACATCTCGCACCGCCTGGCCGAGGTCCTGGAGATCACCGACCGCATCGTCTGCCTGCGCGACGGGCAGAAGGTGGCGGAGGTGTCGACCAAGGAGACGACCCGCGAGAACCTGGTCGAGTTCCTGGCCGGCGCGGGCGGCGTCTACGCCACCGACGTCGAGGCGCCGCCCACCGTTCAGCCCGAGGTGGTGCTGGAGGTGCGCGGGCGTGTCGCGTTCGATCTGCACGCGGGCGAGATCCTGGGCCTGGCCGGCCTGGTCGGCGCCGGGCGGACCAGCGTGCTGACCGGCCTGTTCGGCGGGCGTCCCGGGCGCCGCCCCGACAACCTGCAGGTGAAGGTGCGCGGGAAGGACGTCAGCGTCGATTCGCCCGCGGCGGCCATCCGCGCCGGGCTGGCGCTGGTGCCGGAGGAGCGCGGGTCGCAGGGCCTGATCCTGGACATGCTGGTCGAGCGCAACATCGCGCTGCCCAAGCTGCACCGCTTCCTGCTCGAGAACGAGGACGCGATCGCGCAGCCGTACATGAAGCAGTTCGGCATCCGCGGGGGCGGCCCGGCCTCGATGCTGTCGGGCGGTAACCAGCAGAAGATCGTGCTGTCGAAGTGGATGGCGATGTCGCCGACGGTGCTGCTGCTCGACGAGCCGACGCGCGGGCTCGACATCAAGGCCAAGCGCGACGTGCACGACGTCGTGCGCAAGCTGGCCGCCGAGGGCAAGGGGATCATCGTGTCGAGCTCGGAGGCCGACGAGATCGCGGCCCTCTGTCACCGCGCGCTGGTGCTCAGCCGGGGCGCCATCGCGGGCGAGCTGGCGCGCGAGGAGCTGACCGACGCCAACATCCTGAAGCTGGCCGCCTGACGACCATGTAAACGGAAGAAGCGAAGAAGCAATGAAAGCGTTCAAGAAGGAACTGACGATGCTGGGGGTGATGATCGCGCTGGCGGTCATCACGGCGATCCTGAACCCGAGCTTTCTCGGGGCGGACAACCTGCGCAACAACGTCCGCCACATCTCGCTGATCTCGCTGTTCGCGTGCGGCGAGGCGATGGTGATCATCGCGGGCGGCATCGACCTCTCCGTCGGGTCGGTCATCTGCATCATCTCGGTGACGACCAGCTACATGACGATGATGCAGGGCTTCGGCATCGTCAGCGCCGTCATCTTCGTCATCGGGCTGGCGATCGCGATCGGGATCGGCCAGGGCGTGGTGGTGGCGCGCATCGGCGTGCCGCCGTTCGTCGTCACGCTGGGATCGATGCTGCTCCTGCGCGGCGTCGCCGAGGTGCTGACCGGCGGCTCGGAGATCGGCTTCCAGGGGAAGTTCCCGGGCTTCCGCTTCCTGGGCGAGGGGATCGGCTTCGGCCTGCCGATGCCGTTCTGGTTCGCGCTCGGCGCGGTGGCGATAACGGCCTTCGTCATGCACCGGACGATCTTCGGGCGCTACTGCTACGCGATCGGATCGAACGCCGAGGCGGCCCGCCTGTCGGGCGTTCCGGTGCGCACGGTCCGCCTCATCACGTTCGTGGCGAGCGCGCTGCTGTCCGGCGTCGCCGGCATCCTTTATGTTGCCTACCTGCCGGCCGCGACACCCGCCCTCGGCAACGCCTACGAGCTCCACGCCGTCGCGGCGGCCGTGCTGGGCGGCTGCTCGCTGCAGGGTGGCAAGGGGTCCGTGTTCGGGGTCCTGATCGGCGCCGGCGTCATGCAGATCACCTTCAACGCCGTGAACCTGGTGGGTAGGTCCCTGTGGCAAAACGTCGTCGCAGGTGGCGTGATCCTGACCGCCGTCATCGTCGACCGCTTCTTCGAGAAGAAATAGGTCCGTAACGGCGCAGAAACAAGCGCATGTAGGGCGTAGAATTGTGAGCTGCCGATGTCCGGCAGCGACGCTTCCTTGGTGGAATGGGGCTTGCGCTGGTCAAGGAGCATAGCTTGACGCGGGATGCCGAAGACGGCGCCCGGGTTTTGCTGTTGCCGGGCGCCAAGCTCGGCGAGGCCGACGACGCGACCCTGGCCCGCGCCCTGATCGCGCGCGATCCGCGGGCGCCGCGCGTGCTCTGGCAGCGCTTCGCGCCGATGGTGTTCCGCATGCTGCGGCGGACGCTCGGTTCGGATCACGACCTCGACGATCTGGCTCAGGAAGTTTTCCTGTGCGTGTTCGAGAAGGTGCGCGCGCTGCGCGAGCCGAAGGCGCTGAAGGCGTTCGTCATCTCGGTCACGTCGCTGACGATGCGTCACGAGCTGCGGCGGCGGTGGGTTCGCCGCTGGGTGCGGCTGTCGGGAAAGACCGACGCCGCCGAGCTGGAAATCGTCACGCCGGACACTGATGCGCGCGAGGCGCTCGCGCGCTTCTACAAGATCCTCGACCGCGTCAACGCAACCGACAGGGCCGCATTCGTGCTTCGATTCATGGAGGGGCTGGAGTTGACCGAGGTGGCGGCGGCGCTCAAGTTGTCGCTCGCGACCACCAAGCGCCGCCTCGCCCGCGTCTGGGCGCGCGTGATGCTGCTGGTCGAACGTGACCCGGTGCTGGTGCATTACGGCCCCAAGCTGGTTCAAGAAAAGCCGGAGGGGAGCCGATCATGAGGCGCTCTTCCGGGAATTCGGGGCAAGGGCAAGGGCAAGGGCAAGGGATTGGAAACGACGGTATGCGCGACGTAACGAGCAACGGGGTGAAGGACTCGCATCGCACGCTGACCGAGCTGGTCGGCGCGGCCCGCGACGTATTCGGGGACGATCTGTCGGCCGGCGAGCAAGCCGGGCTGGTCCGCTTCGAGCAGGCGGTCGCGCGGCGCACGCTGCGCTCGAGCGCGAACCGCGGGCTGGCGTTCGGCTTCGGCATCGTCGCCGCGGGCGCGGCCGCCGCCGTGCTGATGTTCCAGCACCAGAACGAGACGATCACGTTCGCGGTCGTGGGCGGCACCGTCAGCGACGGCGGCTACGTTCGCGCCAAGGCAGAGGGCGGGACCGAGTTGCGCTTCTCCGAGGGGTCGACGCTGACGCTCGATCCGGGGACCAGCACGCGCGTGACGGATCTGGACGCGCACGGCAGCCGCGTGCTGCTCGAGAGCGGGCGCGCCCACGTGCGCGTCACGCATCGTCCGGCCGCGAAGTGGACCGTCGACGCGGGGCCGTACTCGGTCCAGGTCGTCGGCACCGAGTTCGACGTCCGCTGGTCGGGCCCCGAAGAGGTCCTCGACGTGCAGATGCAGCGGGGCAAGATCATCGTGCGCGGCCCGCTGGCGAGCGGCGGCCTGACCATGGAGGCCGGGCAGCACCTGGTCGCCAACGTGAAGAACGGCGAGATCTTCCTGGACGCGACGCCCGGATCCGAGACGGCGTCCGCGCTGCCGCGCGCCCGCGCGGAGTCGCCGGAGCCGACGTTCGCGAACGAGCCCGAGATCGTTCCGGCGCCGGTTCCGTCGCCCGTTCCGACGCCGCCCGCGGGGGCGTCGCCGGCGTCGCACGCCGCCCACGTGCGCGCGATGGTCAGCCACGGCGCGGCGCCTGCCGGCGCGACGGAGACCAGCTGGAGCAAGCTGATCGCGCAGGGCGACTTCCAGGGCGTGCTGGCGGACGCCGAGCAACGCGGCCTGGCCCGCACGCTGGAGAGCGGTTCGGCGGCTGATCTGAACGCGCTCGCCGACGCGGCCCGCTACGTGCGCCGCAGCGACGTCGCGCGGCGTACGCTGCTGGCGGAGCGCGATCGCTTCCCGCGCTCGGCCAACGCGCGCGAGGCGGCGTTCTTCCTGGGCGGGCTGGACGAGGACGAATCGGGCGCCGGCGCCGCGAAGAGCGCGCTCGAATGGTACGCCCACTACCTGGCTGACAGCCCGCGCGGCACGTACGCGCCGCAGGCGCTGGGGCGCCAGATGATCCTGGTCCACAAGCTCCGCGGCGCCGCGGCCGCCCATCCGCTCGCGACCGAATATCTGGCGCGCTTCCCGCGCGGCCCGTACGCGGATTCGGCGAAGAAGCTGCTTCAGGAATAGCCGCTTCACGCCGATCGTCTCCCTCCGTCTGAAGCGACGGATCCTCGTGCACGCGGACATGTACGTAGAGGTGGTGCACGTCGGCAGATCTCCGATCTCCCTCGCCCCACGGCGCCGGGGGAGGATTGGCGAGAGGGGCAGCGACTGATCGGGCGGCCTCCTCTCCCGTCGAGCCTCCGGCTCGTCGGCCTCTCCCCCCTCGGGGGCGAGGCGCAGAGGATATGAGATCGCTGGCCTCCATCGCAGCGCTGGTGTTGGGCCTGCTCGCGGCGGCGAGCGCGCGCGCCGAGCTGCGCTACCGGGTGGTGCTGCTGCGGCCGCCCGTCACCGACGACGTGACGTCCGATGCGCTCGCCCGCGTGCACGGCGAGCTGACGGCCGCCGGGTTCGACGTCAGCATGCTCGCGCAGGATCCGACCCTCGACGTGCGCGGCGCGCTCGAGACCGTCGGGCGGGAGCTGGATCCGATCGCCGCGTTCGCGATCGTGCGCGGGGCGAACCCCAACACCGCCGAGATCTGGGTGTGCGATCGGCTGGCCGGGAAGTCCGTCATCCAGAGCGTGCGCCTCGACGCTGACGGACGGTCGGGGCAGTCGTCGCGGTCGGTCGTGCTGGCGGTGCAGGCGGTGGAGCTGCTCAAGGCCAGTCTGGCGCAGTACTGGCTCGCGTCGGTGCGGCGCGCGCCGCCGCCCCCGCCGGACACGGGCGTCGTCGCGCCGGGCCCGCGCTCCGTGCTGGCTGGGGTCGGCATCGAGGCGGGTCTCGGCTGGCTCGACAGCATGGGGGCCGTGACCGCGGCCTGGCAGCCGATCGTGCGCGCGTCGTACGGCGGCCCGCACGGGTGGGCAGGGCGCGTCACCGTCGGCGGGCTGGGAACGGAGAGCACGCTGAGCGCGCCGACGGGCACGGCGCAGATCCGCCAGGAGCTGGCGGCGCTGGAGATCGTCCGCGGCTTCCGGCCCGGTGCCCGCGTCCAGCCGGTCGTCTCCGCCGGCGGCGGCGTCTTCCGGGCGCGCGTCGAAGGGACGGGCGTTCCCGATCCATCCACCGGCCTGACCAGCAGCAACTGGTCGGCGCTGGTCACCGCCGGGATCGGCGTGGTGGTGCCGATCGTGGCGCACGCCGCGCTCGTCGCCGACGCGCACCTGATCGCGACCTGGCCCTACACGGCGGTCCGGTTCGGCACCGTCGAGGCGAGCAACATCGGCTGGCCGTCGCTGCTCGCCTCGGCGGGCGTGCTGGCGACGTTCTAGCCGCTGCGTCGTTTGAGCTCGAGCGCGTAGACCAGCAGCACCTGCTTCGGACCGTTGCGCCAGAGCCAGGGCCCGATCGGGAAACGCACCTCGAACTCCTGTTTGAGCTGCGGATCGCGCCGCATCTCCGAGGACAGCAGCCCCGGATGCGCGGCGTGGATGACGTGGCCGCCCGCCAGCAGATCACCCATCAACTTCCCGAGGTCGGCGCCGGGGTCCAGGTGAGCGAGGGGCGGGTAGATCTGGTTGGTGGTCAGATCGGTCACAAGCAGGGCGACGCCGCTGGGGCCCAGCAAGGCGCCGAGCGTCCGCATGTGGGCGCGATTGAACGCCTCGCGCAGCTCGGCGAAGCGCGGGTTCGTGTCGCCGACCACCTGCAGCAGCACCAGCTGCAGCTGGGTCAGCACGCCGCACGAGACCACCACGTCGAACGGGCCCGGCAGCGAGCGCGCGACGTGCGCGGCGGCCGCCCGGACGAGCGGCGCCAGCCCCTCGGCCGCCGGCGGCTCCCGCGACCAGAGCTCGAGCCGGTTGAACATCCCCGACACGTCTAGCGGCGCCTGCGCCACCAGCTGCGCGCACCCGGGCGGCGGCACGCGCGCGATGGCCCGGATGACGGCGTCCGGATCGATGTCGACCAGG
>DATBHU010000449.1:0-9203 GCA_036557265.1 Polyangia bacterium | reverse complement strand
CCGCTACACGTCTGCAAACACGCAGCCGTGTACCGCTACACGTCTGCAACGAAGGAGCGAACCATGTCCAAAAATCCTTCAAAGCGCGCGGCAACCAAGTTACTTGGTGCCGTGTTGGCTCTGCCCCTCATGGCCGCCGCTTGCGGCGACATGGAGGCGTCCGACGCCGTCGCTGACGACTCGTTTCTCGCCGGTGACGCGTTCACCAACGCGAACGGCGCGGCGCGGGTCGTCACGGTCAACGGCGCGACAATCGACGAAACGAATCCGTTTTTCCAGAGTTTGGGGACGAACGGACGCGCGTGTGTCAATTGCCATCAACCTTCTGCCGCAATGACGATTACGCCGCCCCAGATCCAGGCGGTGTTCAACGCGACGAACGGCACCGATCCGGTGTTCCGGTTGAATGACGGTTCGAACGGACCGAACGCCCCGGCCGGGACGGTGGCCGAGAAGCGGGCCGCGTACAGCTTGCTGCTCAGCAAGGGCTTGATTCGCGTCGGGCTGACGCTTCCCGCCAACCGCGACTTCGACGTCAAGATGGCCCTGAACCCGTACGCGAGCGCGGGCGCGAACCCGGCCCAGAACACGGTGATCGGGCCTACCGAAACGCCGGAGCTTTCGTTCTACCGGCGGCCGCTGCTGTCGGCGAACACGCGCTTCATCTCCGCCGTCATGTGGGACGGGCGCGAGTCGACGATCCCGGCGGTGCCCACAAACCCGCTGGATGTCGACGGCAGCGGTATCCAGGCGTCGCAGGCCGACGCGCCCGTGCGCCTGAACATGAAGGTCCAGTCCAACGACGCGACCCGCGGGCACGCGCAGGGCGCGGTGGATCTGACCGATGCGCAGCGGACGGCAATCGCCGACTTCCAGATGAACCTGGTCGTCGCGCAGGAGCGCGACAACGTCGTCGGCGCGCTGAACCTGGCGGGCGCCACCGGCGGACCCGCCGCGCTCAGGACGCAGCAGTCGTTCTTCGGCATCAACGACTCGCACGGCGGCAACCCGTTCGGCACCGCGTTCAACCAGAACGCCATGACGGTGTTCGCCGCGTGGGCCGGCCTGTCGGGCAACACGGTCAACAACCGGCGCGCGTCGATCGCGCGCGGCGAGGCGATCTTCAACACCAAGACCATCCGGATCAGCGGCGTGCGCGGCGTGAACGACGCGCTCCAGGGCAGTGTCAGCGCGACGCTGAACGGGACGTGCACCACCTGTCACTCGCACCCCAACGTGGGCAACCACACCGACATCCTTCCGCTCGACCTCGGCATCAGCAACCCGGCCGAGGGCGACGGCGTGCTGCCGGTCTTCCGCGTCACCTGCCGCGCGACGGGCGCCATCGAGGAGGTGACCGACCTCGGGCGCGCGGCGATCACCGGCAAGTGCGCCGACCTGGCCAAGATGAAGGGGCCGACGCTGCGCGCGCTGTCGGCGCGGGCGCCGTACTTCCACAACGGGGCGGCCGATTCGATCGACGAGGTGATCTCGTTCTACGACCGGCGCTTCCACATCGGCTTCACGTCGCAGGAGATCGCCGACCTGAAGGCGTTCCTGCAGACGCTCTGATCGATCGTTTGATCAAGGGGGGTGTAGCAAGCGCGAGGGGCGGCCCGGCGATGCTCCCGCGCCGCCGGGTCGCTCACCGCGCCTGCGGTAGGCGGCAGGCCGGGTCGCTCGCGTCGGCGCAGGCGAGGCATTCGATGGTGACGTTCTCGCCAGCCTCGCTGCACCAGTCGGGGCCGCGTTCGATGTCGATGACGTAGCCCTGCGCGCAATAGCCGCCGGGGACGAGGCGCCAGCAGGGCGGGGCGTCGGCGTCGCAGCTCGGGAGAGACGAGTCGGCGCGCGATCCGTCCGCCGTGACGACGTGATCGATAAAGGCGCAGCTCGGCTGCAGCCCGGGCGTTTCGAGATCCGTGTCGCGCACGTTGAACGCGCAGGCGGGCTCGATGATGGTGCTGATCTGTTCGGTCACGGGCCGCAGCGCGGGTGACAGCGGAGCGTCGCAGAGATCGAGCAGCACGCCGTTGGCGCCGAAGGACTCGACGAATTCGGTGAGGCGCTGCGGGGCCGCGGCCGCGCAGCCGGCCGGGACGATCGCCGACGCGGCCGTCTGGCTCGGATCCGGCTTGAGGCCGCGGATGAACGACGCGATCTCCGAGACGGGCGCGCTCGACGCGTCGTCGGCCGCGGCGATGACGACCGCGAGCAGGTAGGCCTCGGGCCGCAGGAAGCCGTCCCAGCCGGGACGCGGCGGCGTGGCGAGGGCCTGCTGCGCGGCGGCCAGCGGCTGGGCCGGCGCGCAGTCGCCCGCGCCGAGATCGCTCAGGCAGGCGAACGTGTCGGCGAAGGCGCCCGAAAAGTTGGTGATGGTCTCGCACCACTCCTGGCGCACGAACTGCTCGGGCGCGGCGAGGCCGCAGGCGGCGCCGCGCGTGCTCGCGTCGCACGTCCCCGCGCGCACGAAACCGACGTGCAGCGACGCCGGCTGCGGAAGGGACTCCAGCGTGCGGGCCATGTCGGCGAAGCCGGCGGCCAGCGTGGCGGCGTAGGGCGCGATCGCCGGCGTGTCGTCGACGACGAACAGGACGTCGAGCTTGTAGTTGACGTTGTGCTGGTAGGTCTTCTGCCAGGAGACCTGCGTGGCGCAGTTGCCGCCGTCGCATAGCGCCGGCTCGAGGCGGTCGCCGCACGCCGCGCCCCACAGGCAGAGCAGCAGCAGCGCGCCGCGCTTCACTGCGGCAGCGCGCACGCGGGATCGTTCGCGTCCGCGCAGGAGAGGCACTCGACGACGAGGGCCGTGTCGCCGTCGATGCACTCGTCCAGGGGCTGGTCGACGTAGAAGGCCCATCCCAAGCCGGCGTCGCCGCACGGGCCGGTCTGCAGGTGCCAGCAGGGCGACTGGCCAGTGTCGCAGCTCGGGATGGGCCGCTCGAGGGTTGCGCCTCCGGGGAGTCCGACGGTGCGCGCGACGACCGTGCAATCCGCCTGCACGCCCGGCGTGGCGACGTCCGTGTCGCGAACCTTCGTCAGGCAGGGCGGCGCGTAGGCGAAGTTCAAGCGCTCGACGATCCTGTCGACCACGTGCGGGACCTGGTCGCTGCAGAGGCCGACCTGGAGGCTGTTCGCGCCGAACTCGTTCGTGAACTGCGCGAGTCGGGGCGCGTCGACATCGCCGGTCGTCGTGCAGTCGCGCGGCCCGATCGTCGCCACCAGGATCGCGCTCGGGTCCGTCTTGAGGG
Source organism: Polyangia bacterium (assembly GCA_036557265.1). GTDB lineage: Bacteria > Myxococcota_A > Polyangia > Fen-1088 > Fen-1088 > JADGRB01. Next base: position 5,955 of record DATBHU010000449.1, on the reverse strand, counting down.
CGCGCAGGCGGGTGACGAAGTCCGCCAGCGGCGTCGGCGCGTCCGGCGGCCCCGAGGCGTCGTCGCTGGCGGCGACGAAGACCACCTCCAGATACGCGTCCGGGCGCAGGAAGCCCTGCCAGTCGGCGTTCGTGGGATCGAGCGTCTGCAGAGCCGCCGCCAGCGGCTGGTTCGGGGCGCAGTCAGCGGCCCCGAGCTCGCTCAGGCAGCCGATCGTGCCCGGGACCGAGAGCGAGCTATTTTCGGCCACGTTGCACGGCTTCACATCGAGGAACCGCGCTGGCGCACGGAGGCCGCAGGCGCTCGCGCGGGTGCTCGTGTCGCAAGAGCCCGAGCGCACGAACCCGACGTGCAGCGACCCGGGCTGGGGGATGGCCTGCAGCTCGTTGGCGAGGGCGGCGAACCCGGCGGCCAGCTGGTCCGCGTACGGCGCGATCGCCGGCGTGTCGTCGACGACGAACAGCAGGTCGAGCCGGCGCTCGACGTTGTATTGACCGGTCGCTTGCGTCGAGACCTGGCTGCCGCAGTGGCCGTCCGCGCACGGCGGCTTGTCGAGCGAGCTGCCGCAGCCGGTCGCGATGGCGGCCAGCGCCCAGAACCACGCACGCTCTCGGCAGGCAGACGTCATGCCTCTGACCTCGAGAAGCAAATCACGCGCCCGGACCAGGCCGCGAGATCTCGGGGCTGCGCGCGCGCGACCGCCAACCGGGTTGGCGCGCCCACGTCGCGGCATTGGCAGTCGACGTCTCGCGGCCCGCTCGCGCGTCTCGACGCGCTCACGTCAGCGCTTCGTGCCGGCGCTGCAGCCGTTGTGGAAGCCCCAGCCGCACGCTCCTTTGCGCGTCGGGACGCTGATGCGATCCGGGATCAACCAGGTCGGCAGCCAGGCCGGTCGCCAAGAGGGTGGCGGCGTGGGCGTGAACGGAACGCTCGGCTTGCCCTGCTTGCCAGGCGCTTGCGCGGGCGGCGCCGGGGGCGGCAGGTTCAGGTTGATCGGCCGCAGCGACGCCGGGATCGCGAGCGCCAGCGCCGCCCAGAGACCGATCGCCGCTCCCACGATCATCAGCGTAGGCCCGCGCGGGCTCCGGTTCAAGGCGCGCGGCGGCGCGGTGCGGCGACGTCACGACGAACGCTCCAATGTAAGGTGGGCGGGTGTTGCTGACGGGCTTCGATCCGCTCCGTTTCGCGCTGGCCGCGCTGGCCGGCCTGCTGACCGGGATCGCCAAGACCGGCGTGCCCGGGTTCGGGATCCTGGCGGTGCCGCTGATGGTCCTCGCCGTCGGCGACGCGCGCCATTCGGCGGGCTGGCTGTTGCCGCTTCTCTGCCTGGCCGACCTGTTCGCGATCACCGCCTACCGCCGGCACGCCGACGCACGCCGGCTGTTCGACCTTCTGCCCTGGGTGCTGGGCGGCATCGGCCTCGGCGCCCTGACGCTGTCGGCGAGCGAGCGCAGCCTGCGCCTGCTGGTGGCCGCCATCGTGATCGCGATGATCGGCCTGCGCTGGCTGCGCGGCCGCCGCGGCGGCGGGGAGCCCGCAGCGGCAGCGCCTGCGCCGCGCGATCGTCGCTGGCAGGCGGCCGGCTACGGCGTCTCGGCCGGATTCGCGACCACGGTCGCCAACGCGGCGGGCCCGGTCATGAATCTCTACCTGCTGGCGCGGCGGCTGCCGAAGCAGGAGTTCGTCGCCACCGGCGCCTGGTTCTTCTTCGCCGTCAACCTGATCAAGGTCCCGATCTACGTGGGGCGGGGGCTGATCGATCGGCGATCGTTGATGTTCGATCTCGCGCTCGCGCCCGTCGTCGTCGCCGGCGCGCTGCTCGGCCGCGCGCTGCTGCCGCGCCTGCCCCAGGCGATCTTCGACCGGCTGGTGATGGCGCTGACCGTCTGCGCCGCCGCGCTGCTGCTCGTTCGTTGATCGGGCTGATCGCGCTTCTCCTTTCCCCACCTCGCGGGCGAGGGGACCTGTGCGGGATCAGACTGGCCAGACGGTGGCGCGGGCGGGAGGGCGGTTGACGAGGTAGAGGGTCGCGCCCGCGATGAGGGCGATCAGCGTCGTGATCGGGGCGGCGACGTAGAACGCGAGCGGCAGCGCGAAGTAGATCGGCAGCGTCACCGTCAGGAGGGCGAACAACACGCCGATGCCGACGAGGGCGGCGGCGCTCTGGAGCGGGCGCAGCAATCTCGGCGCCAGCGGGCGCAACCGCTCCCAGAGCAGCTGCTCGTGACGGTAGTAGGTGATCACGACCGGGATGATCTCCAGCGTCAGGAAGGCGGACGTCAGCACGCCGCCGACCATCGGCGCGGCGATCCGCTTCATGACGTCGGCGCCCGAGCTGGACGCCCACAGCAGCGGCGCCAGGCCTATCAGCATCGTCGACACCGTCATCAGCTTGGGCCGCACGCGCTGCACCGTCCCCTCCATGTGCGCGGCGATGATGTCGGCGAGGTTGTTGATGCGTCCCTCGGCCTTTCGGCGCGCGAACGCCTGGTTGATGTAGACGATCATCACGATGCCGGTCTGGGCGGCCAGGCCGATGAGCGCGATGAGGCCGACCTTCACCGCGGTCGAGACCCGATAGTCGAGCAGCCACAGCAGCCAGACGCTGCCGATCAGCGCGAACGGGATCGACATCAGCACGATCGCCACCTCGGCGACGCTGCGGAACTGCAGGTAGAGCAGGATGATCACGATCAGCAGCGCCAGCGGCACCACCAGCTTCATGCGCCGGTCCATCTCCTCGAGCTGCTCGTACTGCCCGGTCCACTTGAGGTGGTACCCCGCCGGCAACGACAGCGTCCCGTCGGCCAGCGCCTTCGCGACCGCCTGCTTCGCGTCGGCGACGTAGCCGCCGATGTCGCGCTGGCGGGTGTCGATGTCGACGTAGACGTAGCCGACCAGCATGCCCGCCTCGTCGCGGACCATCGGCGGCCCGCCCGTGATGCGGACGTCGGCGACCTCGCCGAGCGACACGAACGCCTGCCCCGCCGGCGGCGCGGCTGCCGGCGCGCCGAGCGCGCCCGTGGGCGGCGGCGCGCCGAACCCCGCGCCCGGCGGCATCTCGCCGGCGGGCGGCTCGCCCATGCCCATGCCGCCGCCCGCGTCGCTCATCGACGGCGCTGGCGGCGGCAGCGTCAACCGCTCGGGCCCGGGCGGGGCGGACGGGCCGCGGCGCGCGCCCATTCCCTCCATCGTCTGCGCCAGCACGACGCCATGGCTGCCGCGCGGCGGCCAGAGCGCGCCCTGGGTGCCCATGGTGCCGCCGCTGTTCATCGGACCGCTGCCGCTGCCCGCGCCGCCGCCGCGCGCGCCGATCGGGATCAGCAGGCGGCGCAGGCTCTCGACGTCGTCGCGCAGGTCCCGCGGATAGCGGACGTTGATGGTGAAGCGGTTCCGGCCTTCGATGGTCGTGCCGATCGGCGCGCCGCCGACGGCCCCTTCGATCACCGATTCGACGTCGGCCACCCGCAGCCCGTAGCGGGCCATCCTGTCCGGGCGCGGAACGATGTCGACGTACAGGCCGCCCAGGTTGCGCTCGTAGAGCACGCTGCGCGTTCCGCGCACCGGCGCCAGCACGTGCTCGAGCGTCGTGCCGACGGTCTCGATCGCCTCCAGGTCGGTGCCGAACACCTTGACGCCGATCGGCGTGCGCACGCCCGTCGTCAGCATGTCGACGCGCGTCTTGATCGGCATCGTCCAGGCGTTGGTCCAGCCCGGGAACTGCATGCGCGCGTTCATCTCGGCCGTCATCTCGTCCCAGCTCATTGGTTGCTGCTCGGGCCACAGCGCGCGCAGCGGCCGCTTCGTCCACTCCGGCGCCCACGACGAGTACCAGCGCGCGTGGAACGTCCTCCGCCACTCCGACGGCGGCCGGAGCTGCACCGTCGTCTCGATCATCGTGATGGGCGCGGGATCGGTGGCGGTCTCGGCGCGCCCGACCTTGCCGAACACCGTCTCGACCTCGGGGAAGCTGCGCAGGATCCGGTCCTGGTGGTGAAGCTGGCGCTTCGCCTCCTCGATCGAGATGTTCGGCAGCGTGATCGGCATGTACAGCAGATCGCCCTCCGCGAGGCGCGGCATGAACTCGTTTCCCAACGTCGTCCACAGCGGGATGGCCGAGGCCAGCGCGAACGCGCCGATCGCGACCGTCGACCAGGGCCGCCGCATCGCCACGTAGACGAACGGCTGATAGACGCGGATCAGCAGGCGCGACACCGGGTGCTCGCTCTCCGGCTTGATGCGGCCGCGCACGAGCAGGTCCAGCAGGGCGGGCGCCAGCGTGATCGACAGCAGCGCGGAGATCAGCATGACGAACGTCTTGGTGTAGGCGAGCGGCTTGAACAGCCGCCCGGCCTGCCCCGTCAGCGTGAACACCGGCAGGAACGCCACCGCGATGATCAGCAGCGAGAAGAAGATCGCCGGCGTCACCTCCTGCGCCGCGGCGATGAGCAGGCTCCGTCGGTCCGCGCCGGGGCCGGCGTGCTCCAGCTTCTTGTGCGCGGCCTCGATCATCACGATCGCCGCGTCCACCGTGGCGCCGACGGCGATCGCGATGCCGCCCAGGCTCATGATCGTCGACGGGATGTCGAACAGCACCATCAGGATGAACGCGAACCCGACGCTGAGCGGGAGCATCAGGATCGCCACCAGCGAGCTGCGTACGTGCAGCAGGAACAGGATGATCACCAGGCTGACCGTCAACGCCTCCTCACGCAGGGCGTGGCGGAGGGTGTCGATCGAACGCGCGATCAGGCCCGACCGATCGTAGGCCGGCACCAGCTCGACCCCGGCCGGGAAGCCCGCCCGCAGCGAGGCGATCTTGCGCTTCACGGCGTCGATCACGTCCACCGCGTTGCTGCCGGTGCGCATGACCACGATGCCGCCCACCGCCTCCCCCTCGCCGTTCCAGTCCAGCGCCCCGCGCCGGATCTCGGGGCCGAAGCGGACGCTGCCCACGTCCTTGATCAGGATGGGCGGCTCGCCCGCGCCGCCGCCCCGGACCGCGATGTTCTCGATGGCCGCCAGGCTGGTGATGTAGCCGCGCCCGCGCACGTAGTACTCGCGGCCCGCCAGCTCCAGCACGCGCCCGCCGACGTCGTTGTTCGAGCGCCGGATGGCGTCGACCACCTCGGGCAGGCCGATCCCGAACGCGCGCAGCCGGGTCGGATCGACGGTCACCTGGTACTGCTTCTGGTAGCCGCCCACGCTCGCCACCTCGGCGACGCCGGGGACGCTGCCGAGCGCGTTGCGCAGCGTGAAGTCCTGGAAGGTGCGCAGCTCGTCGAGGCCGTGCCGCCCGCTCTTGTCGACCAGCGCGTACTGATAGACCCAGCCGATCCCGGTCGCGTCCGGCCCGAGCGCGGGCGACACGCCGTCGGGCAGGCTGCCGCGGATGCCGCTCAGATACTCCAGCACGCGGCTGCGCGCCCAGTAGACGTCGGTCCCCTCCTCGAAGACGACGTAGACGAACGACATGCCGAACATCGAATAGCCGCGCACGTCGGCGACGTGCGGAGTCCCGATCAGCTTCGACACGATCGGGTAGGTGACCTGGTCCTCGATCAGCGTCGGGCTGCGGCCCATCCACTCCGAGAAGACGATGACTTGTGGGTCGGACAGATCGGGGATCGCGTCCAGCTTGGCCTTGCGGATGGCGACGATCGATGCGGCGGCGGTGACAGCGACCGCGGCCAGCACCAGCCAGCGGTGCCGCGCGCTGAAGGCGATGATGCGCGCGATCATGGCGCCTGCCCTCCGGGCGCCTGTCCGGCGATCGCGGCGCGCAGGCGGCTCTCCGAATCGATCAGGAAGTTGCCGGTCGCGACGACGGTCTCGCCCTCCGCGAGGCCGGAGACGATCTGGACGCGGTCGCCCACCCGCGGGCCCGCCCGGACCGCGCGCGGTTCGAAGTGTCCGGCCCCGGTGGCGACGAAGACGTACTGGTGGTCGCCCGTG
>DATBHU010000448.1:0-8180 GCA_036557265.1 Polyangia bacterium | reverse complement strand
GCATCCAGATCAAGCCGGACGGCACCACCGCCGAGCTGCGCACCGCGCAGAAGGCCGTCGCGCGCGGCGTGAAGGTGTGGGCCGCGCCGTGGTCGCCGCCCGTCGCCTGGAAGATGGGCGCGGACACGTGCGGGTACGCGGGCTCGTTGATGGACGCCAACCGCCAGGACTGGGCGAACAGCCTGGCGGCGTTCGCCAGCAACATGGCCGCCCAGGGCATCCCGCTGGTGGCGATCTCGGCGCAGAACGAGCCCAACTACGCGGCGAAGGCGAAGCCGGGCGCGGACGGTGTCACCCCCGACTGCAGCACCGGCTGGGACAGCTGCGTCTACACCGCGCCCCAGCTGGTCTCGTTCATCCGCGACTTCCTCGGCCCGGCCCTGGCCGCGCAGACGCCGGTCGTGCCGGTCATGGCGCCGGAGACGCAGGGCTGGGATCAGTTCACGCGCTTCGCGGATCCGCTGATGGCCGACACCGCCGTGATCTCGATGCTCGGACCGATCGCCACGCACCACTACGCGGGCGCGCCGTCGGTCTACCAGCCGGCGTTCGCGGCCAGCAAGGTGGTCTGGGAGACCGAGGTCTCCGACGGTGCGAAGTACGTGGCGAGCGAGCCGCCCATGAACTCGGCGCTGCGGACCGCGCAGATGATTCACAGCGACCTGGCGGACGGCAACGTCAGCGCCTGGCACTACTGGTGGCTGATGCCCGCCGGCAGCAACAACCAGAGCTACGGCGCGCTGTCGCAGGACGGCAGCACGCTGGCGCTGCGCGCCTGGGCGTTCGGCAACTGGAGCCGCTTCGTGCGCCCCGGCTTCGTGCGCGTCGACGCGACGAAGTCGCCCCAGCAAGACGTCTACGTGACGGCCTTCACCGACGACGCGAGCGGCCGCCTGGTCGTGGTGGTGATCAACCAGGCGCGCTACGACGTCCAGCAGGACTTCACGATCGGGGGCGGCACCGCGAGCGATCTGACGCCCTGGGTGACGTCGGGGACGCAGAAGCTGGAGGCCGGCGCGCCGATCACGGTCGTCGACGGCGCGTTCACCGCCACGCTGCCCGCGCAGACCGTGACGTCGTTCGTCGGCACCGTGACTACTCCTTGATCTTGCGATATTCGGTCAGCGCGCCCGCCAGCGGCTCGAGCCCGGCGGGCAGCGGCCGGCGCGAGAACGTCTGGAAGTAGAGCAGGCAGGCGTTGCGCCACCAGCGCGCCTCCTGCTCCTGGATCACGAGCAGGCGGCGGACGTGGCCGTGGCGCGCGCGGTCGACGAACGCGGCCAGGCCGTCCCAGGCGGCCTGCATGCGGCGGACGGCGTCGACGCCGGCGCTGTAGCGGTGGCAGAGCTCGTCCCACAGCGTCCGGCCCGACGAGGCGACGCGGTGGTCCCAGGGCAGGTGGTGGAACCAGAGCAGCAGGGCCTCCGGGCAGCGCGCCAGATCGGCGAGCTGCTCGCGCAGCGGCGCGCGGTAGAGCGCGACGGCGTCGCTGCCGGTGGCCGTGCGATCGAAGCCGATGCCGTTCGCGTCGGCGCGGTGGTAGTAGACCGACGTCCAGTCCGCGCGGCCCGCGTCCTCGACGTCGACCCACGGCCCCGGGCCGTGGTGGTGCCCCTCGGCCATGATGTGGTGCAGGCCGAGCGGCGTCATGTAATCGACGACCGCCTCGCGCGAGGCGAGCATCATCTCGCGGGCGGGCGCGAGGAAGCGCGGGTCGTGCGAGAAGGTGAGGCGCAGCCATTCGTCGGCGATGGCGGCGGCGTCGAGGCCGTCGTCCCAGGCCAGCCGCCCGAACGCGTACCAGTTGGCCTGCGCGAACGGGTGGCCGCACCAGTTGCGGTCGTCGCCCGTGTTGGCGACCGCGGCGATGCCGCCCGACAGGAAGCCCATGCCGCCCGCCCGCAGGCTGCCGTCGGCGACGCGCGCGACCGTCGCGCCCGGGCCGCCCGCGTGCGTGTCGGCGTCGAGCACCTCCTTGAACAGCGGGGCCAGGTAGGCGAGGTGCGTCCCCTGGCCGAGGTACTCCTGGGTGATCTGCAGCTCCAGCAGCGCCGCCGTGCGTGGCATGGCGCCGAACAGCGGGTGAAACGGCTCGCGCGGCTGGAAGTCGATGGGGCCGTTCTTCACCTGCAGCCGCACGTTGGGCCGGAACGCGCCGTCGAGCGGCACCAGCTCGTTGTACGCCTGCTTGGCGCGATCCTCGGCGACGTCGGCCTTGTAGACGAAGGCGCGCCAGATGACGACGCCCTCGTGGGGGGCCAGCGCGTCGGCCAGCACGTTGGCGCCGTCGGCGTGCGTGCGCCCGTAGTCCTGCGGCCCCGGCTGCCCCTCCGAGTTCGCCTTGACCAGGAAGCCGCCGAAGTCGGGGATCAGGCGGTAGATCTCGTCGGCCTTGGCGCGCCACCAGGCGGCGGCGTCCGCGTCGAGCGGGTCCGCGGTCTTGAGCCCGCCGATCTCGATCGGCGCGCTGAAACGCGCCGATAGAAACACGCGGATCCCCCAGGGGCGGAAGACGTCGGCCAGCGCCGCCACCTTGCGCAGGAACGCCGCCGTCAGCATGCGCGCGCTGGCGTTGACGTTGTTCAGCGCGACGGCGTTGATGCCGATCGACGCGTTGGCGCGCGCGTAGTCGCGGTAGCGCGGCAGGATCGTCTCGGGCAGGTCCGCCCAGCGCCAGAGCGAGCGCCCCGCGTAGCCGCGCTCGATGCTGCCGTCGAGGTTGTCCCAGTGGTCGAGCATGCGCAGGCCGAAGCGCGGGCCGTCGTGGTCGTCGAGCGCGGCGAGCGGCTTGCCGGTCTGCAGGTGGCGCAGGAGGTGAAACACGCCGTAGAGCACGCCAACGTCGGACAGGCTGGAGATCGCCCGCACCTGCCGGCCGCCCAGCGCGATCGGGCCGACGACGAAGCCGCCCGGCGCCATCCACGACAGCGCGTAGAGCGGCGAGCTCTCGTCGATGTCGTCGTTGCGCAGGCCGAGCTCCGCGGTCGGCCGGCCCACGATCAGCGTCGCGTCGGCGGCGGCCGCGCAGAACGTGACGTCGGCGCCGAGCAGCCCGCGCAGCCCACGCGAGAGCTCGTCGCGCGCGGCCGCCAGCGTCGGCGTCGCCGCGGGTAGGAACACCGCCGCGCACAGCGCGCGCGCCGCGGCCAGTCGGTCGGCGTCGTCGATCGGCTGGTACCGGAGCCAGAGCCGGTAGCCGTCTTCGTCCGTCACTGGTCCGTCACTGCGCGGGCTTGTGCCGGTAGAAGCGGACGTCGTCGATCCAGTAATCGATCCAGCCGCCGTCCCAGGTGAAGCGGAGCACCGACACCGACGACGGATCGAGCGCCGCGGACCGCTGCGCCCAGCCCTGCTGCGCCATCTGTGTGAACGGGATCGCGTAGAACTGCCACTCGTTCGACAGGTTCACGATGCGCGTCCAGTGGTCGCCGCACTGCTCGGTCGTCTCCGCCGGGCGCTCGCCCGCCGCCGGATCGAAGCACCAGAAGCTGGAGATGCCGTTGCGCATCGTGAAGGGCGAGCACGGCTTGCCGTAGAACTGGCGATCGGTCCCCGCCGGGACGTTCGGATCCGACGTGCCGCCCGGGGTGGCGGAGTCGTCCGGGAACGCGGGCCAGCGCTCGTTGCAGCGGGTCTCCGCGCAGGTGTTGCACGACGACCCGCCCTGCGTGGAGCTGTCGAGGCCGCTGATCACCTCCGGCGTGCCGCAGAAGCTCATGAACTGCGTGGTGGTGAGGTGGCTGGTCATCGGCTGGCAGGCGGCCGGGATCAGATCGTTCCCGACGTCGCCCGTGCCGTTCGGCCGATCGAGGTGGATGGCGACGCACGACCGGTGGTTGAGGCAGCCGCACTCGCGCACCCGCTCGCAGAAGCGCTTCTGCGTCGGATCGTTGCGGAACATGATGTAGCTGATGTCGTCGTCGGTGAACTTGTCGCCGACGAGGACGCGGAAGCCGGTCTGGCTGTCGGGGCCGCGGCGCGCCCAGAAGCTGATCCCCTCGAAGCTGCTGACGTCGATGGCGGCCTCTTCGGGGGTCGCCACGCTGCCGGTGACGCTGGGGAAGTTCTTCATGCCGATGCCGACGCCGCCGCCCCAGGACAGAAACGGCCCGCCCTGGATGTGAACGGCGTGGTTCATCGGATCGGGGCGATCCGAGCAGCGGGGCAGGACGGCCACGGGCGGCTCGAAGGTCTTGGGCACCTTCTTGAGGCCGAGGGGGTCGTTGCTGTCGGGGATCTGGAAGGTCTGGATGATGGTCGAGTTGTCCGTGTAGGAGTACATCCCGCGCGCCTGCTGCTGGGCCGCGTTTCCGCCGTCGGAGGTCTCGAAGGTCCAGATGGGCATCAGGCCCGAGAAGTCGTAGTTCGCCTCGGCGACGCCGCAGTTGACCAGGTCGGGGCCGGGATCGGGCGAGCAGGTGTGCTGGCAGACGCCGTTCGGATCGGGCGTGCAGTCGGCGGGGATGCAGAGATTGGAGACGCCGGCCTCGCTGATGTCCGGGCGCGCGCCGCTGCTGCAGCCGGCGGCCAGGGCCAGCGCCGCGGGCAAAAGGCGACTAGCGGGGCGGCGAAGGCGGCGCAATGAGGGCAAGCTCAGCAAGCGGGGGATGTATAACACGGGTGCGGCGGGTGATAGCTTGTACCGTTGTCGGGAATGTTGTTATGAGATCCCCCAATTCCCAGGCGGTAAACCCGTGATCATGCGCAACAAGACAATGGCGGTTCTGGAGGCGCTGGCGATGGCCGCGCTCCTCGCTGGCTGCGGCGGCTCGGTCGGCGAGCGTCGGGCCCGGCTGTCGCCCACCGAGGGCGTCGTCATTCCGGACGGCGGGACCGACGCCGCGGTGCTGCCCAAGTTCAAGTGCTCGGGGTCGGTCGCCCCGTTCGACTGCTCCATGCCGTTCGCGCTGCATCCGGACGGTCACGTCACCGACTTCTCCGCGCGCGAATGGGACAACAACAGCGGCAAGTGGTGCGACGAGAGCGGTTTTCACGGCAGCCTCTACTCGTACACGAACTCGGCAAGCTTCCCCCAGGACACGCACACGCAGAAGGTCGACACCGACGGCGCGCTGCACATGGCGTTCATGGTCACCGGGGGCCAGTACGGCGGCGGCGGCCTGGCCTTCGAGGGCGGCTGCCTCGACGTCAGCGCGTTCACGGGCGTGCAGTTCACGGTGGCGGTCGTCTCCGGCAGCCTGGCCTCGTGCCCGCTGCAGCTGCAGCTGCAGACGTTCGACGCGCGCCCGACCACCCAGACGCCGCCCGGGGGCTGCGACCAGAACACCACCAGCTGCTACAGCTTCCCGGCCGCGACGAGCCTCCCGGCGATCAGCACCGATCCGGCGAACCCGACCCTGGTGCAGCTGCCGTTCCCGTCCTTCTCGAAGATCGCCGGCGAGCTGACCCAGATCGTGGGGCTGCAGTGGCAGGTCAACGCGCAGGCCGCCTGCACCGTCGAGATCAAGATCGACGACGTCGCGTTCATCCCGGCGGCCGCGCCGCCCGAGCCGGGCGACAGCGACGGCGGCACCGCCCAGGACTGACGCGCGGGCGATGCGCCTCGTCCTGACCGCCGCCGGCACGCTCGGCCTGGCCGGTTTAACGCTCGGCGCGGCCTGCATCATCCACCCCGAACCGCCGCTGCCCCCCAGCCAGAAGCTGTCGGCGGCGGCGGCGTTGCCGCCCTACGCGGCCGTCGTCTCCATCGACCCGGCCGAGCGCCACCAGACGCTGGTGGGCTTCGGCGCCGCGATCGCCTGGTACCAGAACAAGCTGGTGCCGACGCCGCCCGACGGCGCGTACCAGCTGATGTTCCCGGAGCTGGGCCTGGACATCCTGCGGCTGCGCAACCGCCAGGGGCGCGTCGTCAAGCGCGACGACGGCAACATCGGCGAGGACGTCGAGATTTACAGGAAGGCGACCGCCGCGCTCGGGCACGCGCCGAAGGTGCTGCTGTCGTCGTGGTCGCCACCGGCGACGCTGAAGGCGAACAAGGCCGAGGACTGCCACGACAACCCCGACTGCACGCTGGCGCGCGAGAACGGCCCCTTCGTCTACGACAAGTTCGGCGACTGGTGGCGCACGTCGCTGGAGGTGTATCGGGCGCAGGGGATCGATCCCGACTGGATCAGCATCGAGAACGAGCCGTCGTTCATCCCGCCGTCGTGGGAGGGGTGCAAGTTCGACCCGACCGAGACGGCGGAGTACCCCGGCTACGACCGGGCGCTGGAGGCCGTGCACGCCGCGCTGGCCAAGCTGCCCAAGCCGCCCGCGATGCTGGGGCCGGAGGTGCTCGGCATCCACCACGGGTTGCTCGACAGATACGTGGCGCCGATGAACGTCGCGCTGGTCGCCGGCATCGCCCATCACATCTACGAGCTGGGCGACGACAAGAAGTGGGACTGGCTGGATCCGGGGCCGGACAGCTTCATCGACGAGATGCAGGCGGCCGCCAAGCTGGCGGCGGCGGCGGGCAAGCCGCTGTTCCAGACCGAGTTCAGCACCCAGGACGACCACGGCGTGCTGGGCGGGTTCGAGACCGCGCTGCTCATGCACCACTCGCTGGTGGAGGAGGGGGTGGTGGCGTTCCTGTGGTGGGATCTGTTCTGGGTCGGCAACGGCGGCCTGGTCCCGATCGACAAGCGGCCGCTCGCGCCGCGCGACCAGTACTATTCGGTGCGCCACTACGCGCGCTTCACCGATCCGGGCGACGTGCGGGTCGGCGCGAAGAGCGACGCGCCCGACAAGCTCCGCGCCACGGCGTTCCGGTCGGCGGCGAGCGATCGCCTGACCGCGATCATCATCAACAGCGGCGATCAGACGGCGGACGTGCGCATCGACGTGGGGGCGCGCGGCCCGGCGGGCGCCGGCGCCAGCGCGGTCTACCGCACGGTCTACCGGCCGCCGGCGTCGTCCGAGCGCTGGAAAGAGCTGGGCGCGCTGCCGGCGAGCGGCGTCGTCCAGCTGCCGGGGCGGTCGATCGCGACGGTGGTGTGGGGGAAGCGGCCGTGACGCGCAGCGTGCGCGCGATCGATTGCGCCCGAGGCGGGAATCCTGTTAGAAACCGCGGGTTCGGCAGTACGTAGATAAAGCAGACGAAAGGACGACGAGCATGCGAATCAGGTGGGCAGGCCTTCTCAGATTGTCGGCGCTGGTGGCGACGGGCGGGGCGCTGTCATTCGCCGTCTTCTTTTCGAACTGCGGCGGGTCGGGTGGAACGCGCGGCACCGGCACGGCCGGCACCACCGGCGCGGGCGGGTCGGGAACGGCCGGCAGCGGTGGAACCGGGGGCGGCGGGACCGCGGGCGCGACGGGAACGGGAGGGACGGGCGGCAAGTTCATGTGTACGAGCTCGACGAGCCTGGCCTGCGGCGCCTCTGCTCTGAAGCTGACCGATGGGCACGTGCTGACGTTCTCGGCGGACGAGTGGACGCCGATGACCGGCAACTACTGCAACGCCAGCGGGATCCACGGATCGAAGTTCCCCTACTCGAAGCCGGCCTCGGGCGACGCTGCCGCGACCGCCTCCGCGACCGCGGACGTCGACGCGAACGCGGGGAATTTGAAGCTCACGCTGACGGTGGGACCGGGCGACTACGCCGGCGGCGGCCTCGCGTTCGACCGCTGCATCGACGCGTCGGCGTTCAACGCCCTCCGGTTCACGGCCTACATCGCCAGCGGCGATCTGACGGGCTGTCCGTTCGTCTCGCAGGTTCAGACGTTCGAGCAGCGGCCGCTCAATGCGAGCCCGCCGGGCGGCTGCGATCAGGACGCCGGCAGCTGCTACAGCCTCCCGAGCGCGCCGGTGACGCTGACGACGTCGCCGCAGACGTTCACGCTCCCCTTCGCCAGCTTCACGCCGGCCGGCACGAACCCGCTGGGCGGCCAGATCGTCGCGCTGCAGTGGCAGCTGACGTCGGGCGACGCCCCCGACGACGCCGGCAGCCCGCAGCCGTCCTGCACCGCCGAGATCCGCATCGACGACATCGACTTCGTCACCCAGTAGCGCGCGCCGATGGGTTACGGCGCCGGCACAAGGCGGCGCGTCCGTCGCGAGCACGGATTGAAGAGCGTTGCGTATCGATGTGCAGGAAATCCTCCGTGCTCCGGCGGTTTCGACGCACGATCGCAAGGTGTTAGATCCAATGCCGATCGGTTAACGGCCAAGGGATCGAAAT
>DATBHU010000447.1:0-1533 GCA_036557265.1 Polyangia bacterium | reverse complement strand
CCGTCAGCCAGCGCCGCTCGAGGTCGGTCGCGCCGTCGTCGCCCAGCAACTTGGGATCCTTCACGAGCTCCCCTCTTTGCTTTCTTCGTCCTCTTTATCTTCCACTTCGCCCTGTTCGCGGCGCAGCTTGCGCTCGATGCGCTGGGTCGCCTCCCGGAACGCCTCGCGCGCCCGCCGCACCCGCGAGGCCACCGTCCCCGGCGGCACGCCCAGCAGCTCGGCGATCTCGACCCCGGAGAACTCGGCGATCTCGAACAGCAGGAACGCGTCGACCAGCATCGGATCGACGCGCGACAGGACCTTGCCGATCATGTCCAGCGCGGACCGCTTCTCGTCCAGCGTCGTCTCGTTCTCGTTCACGACGTCGAGATCGTCTTCGAGCTGCAGGCGCGCCCGCGTCCGCCGCGTGGCCCGCGCGACCCGCAACGCCGTACCGATCAGGAACGCGCGCTCCTTGCCGGCCTCGATGTCGGCCAGGCGCTGCGCGGCGACCAGGAACACCTCCTGGGTGGCGTCGGCGGCGGCGTCCGGGGCCAGGCCGCGCGCGCGCAGCAGCCGCCAGACCACGCCGCGGTGGGTCCTGAACATCTGTTCGAGCCGGCCGGGATCGGCGGGCGGCGGCGACGGGGCGCGGTCCATTTCGGCCGCTGTTGCGACGTGTCGGAGCATCGATTCGCCCACCGGCAGATGTGCCGCGGCGGGCGAATTGATCACTGAAACGTCAGCGCCGCGCCCAGGCCGAAGAACAGCGCCACGGCCGGGACGTCGTGGAAGACGTTCGCCCCGAACGAGAAGCGATCGCGGATCAGGGCGGCCTGCGGCTCGACGCTGGCCGTCACCTCGACCCGGGGATGCGGGGAGACCGCCAGGGATATGGCGCCGCCGACCGTCACGAACGGGCGCGACAGCGTGCGGGGTGACAGCGCGTCCATCCCCTCGGCGCGGATCCGGCCGGCCGCCGCGGCGCCGCACAGCCGGGCGCGGGCGCGCCAGCCCGCGACACGGATCGGACAGACGTCGAGCATCAACAGATCGAGCGTGAAGGCCGACGTCCCGTCGAAGGTCGCCGATCCGCCGCCCCCGTAGTGCGCCGCGCCGAGCTGCAGCTTCCACGAAAACAGCGAGCCCGTGTCGCGCTCCCAGCCGGCCGTCAGGCCGACCCCGGGCATCAGCGCCGGGGCGGGACCGGAGGCGAGCCGCGCGGCCGCGCCGACGTCGAAGCGGTAGACCGGCGGGGGCGACGGCGCGGCCACTTCCGCGGGCGGCGGCGCGGCGACCTTCGCCTGCACGACGGGCGCGTCCGGCCCGGGCGGGGCCGCCGGCGCGGCCGGTCTGTCGTCGGCCGGCGCGGGCGGCTCCTGGGGGGTGGGCGGCGCGGGCTTTTCCGCGGGCGGCGTGGCCGACCGCTCCGGCGGCGGCGCGGCGTGCGCGGGCGGCCGCTCGCGCGGCGGGGCAACCGGGGGCGCCGGCGCCCGTTCGCGGCTGGCCGCCGAGGGATCGAGCGCCAGCACGATCACCAGCGCGATCGCGTCG
>DATBHU010000446.1:0-2561 GCA_036557265.1 Polyangia bacterium | reverse complement strand
CGCTGGAACGGCAGCTCGCCGCGGCCGGCGTCGCGCACGCCGCCATCCGCGAGCCCGACCCGCCCTACCTCGGCGCGCTGCTGGCGATCGGTGTGCGGCCCGCGCCGCGCGCGTCGCTGAAGCGCCACCTCGGCAAGCTCCGGCTGCTCGGCGAGCAGCCGGGCGCGCGCGCGCGCCGAGAAGACTCCGCGACGGCCGCCAACGACGCGGCTCCTGTCGAGCCCACGGCCGCCGCGGTGAGGAGAGAGAACGATGAAGATCGACGTGAAGAGGGCCCGGACTGATCTGGCCGGAATCGTGGACCGCATCCGCGAGCTGAAGCGCCGCCAGCGCGAACCGCGCCAGCCGCGCTGGACCTGCGACGACGCGCGCGACCTCCACGCGCTGAAGCGCGAGGCGACGCTGACGTGCGCGCTGCTGGCGCACCGACGCAACCGGCTGCACCTGCGCGCGCTCGGCAGCCTGGAGAAGCAGATGGAGCTCCTCGGCGACTGGTGGAGGCGGTACGCTGCCTCCGGCGAGGAGGCCGCCTAGAGGAAGCACACAGGGTCCCGGCGGCCGCGAGGCCGCGTCATGCCTCCATAGCTCAATGGTGGAGCACCCAGAGTAACGACCTGGGCGGTTGCACGTTCGAATCGTGTTGGAGGCGCCTGGCCAAGCCGCCGCGCGGGCGCTTACGCCCGCGGGCGCGGGTGAAGGGCGACGCGCACGAGCGCCACCACCAGCAGCAGCGCGCCCGGCGGCACCAGCAGGATGCCGAGCGACGGATCGCCCTCGCTGTTGAGGACGCCGCCCAGGAAGAAGCCGAGCGGCATCAGCACGGCGCCCCAGCGAATCATCGTCATCACGCGCGGGCGGATCGACTCCGGAATGTGCGCCTCCGCGAGCGCCGCCGACACCAGGCAGAGCATGCCGAGCAGCGTTCCGTGCGCGTGCGCGAGCCGCCACATCTCGCGGCGCATCTCGCTGGCCAGGTAGGCCTGCACCTTGAAGCCGTGCAACCCCTCCAGCGTCACGCCGAACGGCAGCGAGATCGCCAGCAGCAACCAGCCGGTGCGCACCGTCTTGCGGATCGCCGGATCGATCATTCACCCACCGATATCACGTGGCCGCGCTGCAGTCCCAGCAGCGGGCGGATGCGGTCCAGCTCGAGCTGGTAGTCGCGGCCGACGAAGGTGCCGGCGGGCGGCGGCGGCAGGCGCGCGCGGGCGGCGGCGCCGAATCGCTGCAGCAGCGCCTGCAGCGCCGGATCGCGCACGTCGCGTCCGGCCTGGACGTCGTAGGCGGCCAGATCGCCGGCGAGGCCGAGGCCGAGGGCGGCGTCCAGCCGCAGCGCCGAGCGGCGCGCGAGCAGCCTCACGGCGCCGTACGCGTCGCCGAGCCCGACCAGCGCGTTCGCCAGCGCGAACCCGCGCGCGCCGGCCGGCATGCCGGCCTCGGCGCGGCCGAGCGCCGCCACGGTGACCGCGCGCTGCACCGGATCGCCCGCGTGCAGCGACACCAGCGCCTCGGGCGCGTCCAGCGGCGCGCCGTCGGGGCGGGCGCCCGCACGCCGGTAATGCGCGCCCCACAGATCGCGCATGCGGTCCGCCGCCCAGGCGGCGTCGCGATCGGCGTGACAGGCGGTGCAGGCGTTCGGGCGGCCGGCTTCGACGTCGCGCGCGACGTCGGGCGATTCGACGCGGTGGCTGCGGTGGATCTCCAGCACGCCGTAGACGATCTCGGGCATGTGGCACTCGACGCAGCGGGAGCCGCTGGACTCCGGCCGGTGGTGAGTGTGCGCGGCGACGTCGCGCGCGATCGCGGCGTGGCACTGGGTGCAGGCGCGATCGCCCAGCCGATCGGGCGCGAGCTGGCCCGCGACGTCGCCGGCGTGCATCGTGTGGCAGCTGGTGCAGGAGAAGGCGCCGCCCCGAAAGCAGGGCGACTGCGTCAGGCCGACGTACTCGTAAGCGGTCAGGCGCGCCGTCCCGTCGCCCCAGAAGCGCTGGCGGAAGGTGTCGGGCGCGCCGGGCGGCGGCACGGGCGTGTCGCGCGCCAGCAGCGTCACGTGGCCGGCCAGCACGCCGCCCGGACGGAAGGTCGGCCCGGTGTCGAGGAAGGTCCACAGCTTCTCCTCGGAGGCGGGGAGCCGCTGTGCGTGGCATTGCCCGCACAGGGCGGCGCTCTCGGCCTGGCCGACGCGCAGCGGATCGACGATCGCCTGCGCGGCGCCGCGGCGGCCGCCGGCGTCGCGCGCGAGCGCGGCGCGGTAGCGCGCGACCGGCGACGCGTACAGCTCCACGTGCGCGCGCGCCGGGCCGTGGCACGACTCGCAGGCGATGCCGACGTCGGAGACGTGCGAGTCGAAGCGCTTCTCGCCGCCGTCGCCGGTCGGCTTCAGCCCGGGCGCGACGCCGGTGTTGTGGCAGAAGACGCAGTTGGCGTTCCACACCGCCTGGTGGCGCGACCAGTCGTCGTCGTCGGCCTCGAGGAAGACGCCGTTCAGGTGCGTCCAGCGCGCGTCGCCGATGTGCCACAGCAGCGGCAGCCGCCGGTAGATCGCCCCGCCGGGCCCGTCG
>DATBHU010000445.1:0-2133 GCA_036557265.1 Polyangia bacterium | reverse complement strand
TGGGAGGTCGAGCTGGCGCTGGTGATCGGCGCGCGCGCCAAGCACGTCGCCGTCGAGGACGCGCTTTCGCACGTGGCGGGCTTCGTCCTGCACAACGACTACTCCGAGCGCGGCTTCCAGCTGGAGCGGCACGGCCAGTGGACCAAGGGCAAGAGCGCCGACGGCTTCGCGCCGCTGGGGCCGTTTCTGGCCACGCCGGACGAGCTGCCCGCTTTCGCGTCCGCCCCGCTGTGGCTGAAGGTGAACGGCGAGATCAAGCAGAACGGCACCACCGCCGACATGATCTTCGACGTGCCCACGCTGGTCAGCTACGTCTCGCAGTTCATGACGCTGCTCCCGGGCGACGTCATCAGCACCGGCACCCCCGCGGGGGTCGGCCTCGGGCACAAGCCGCCGCTCTACCTGAAGGCGGGCGACGTGGTCGAATACGGAATCGAGGGGCTCGGTTCGGCCCGGCAAAGGATCCTCGCCGCCGAATGACCACGGCCGATTCACCGATGACCCCGGCCGACCCGGCTCCCGCGCCCAGCCCCCGTCTCTCGCCACGTTTTTCACCGATCCTGCGCCGGTTGCTGCGCTCGCAGCAGCTCGGGCTGGTGCTGATCATCGTCATCCTGCTCGTCGCGCTGTCGTTGCTGGCCGGCTCGCACGTCGACGACGCGACCGGCACGGTGATCAACAACTTCTGGAACTCGCACACGCTGATCCAGACCGCCACCGACGCCAGCTTCTTCGCCATCATGGCGGTGGGGGCGACGATCGTCATCATCTCGGGCGGCATCGACCTGTCGGTCGGGTCGGTCTACGCGCTGGCCGGCGTGCTGATGGCCCAGATCCTCCGGTCCGCCGCGCCGTCGGGCGGCACGGGCGCGGTGCTGCTGGCCTTCGTCATCTGCGTCGTCGTCGGCGTCGCCGCCGGCGCCCTCAACGGCGCGATGGTGGTCGGGCTGCGCGTGCACCCGTTCATCGTCACGCTCGGCTCGATGTGGATCCTGCGCGGCGTCGCCTTCGTCGCCAGCAAGGCGGAGAGCATCCTGCTGCCCGAGTCGCTGACCCACTTCGCCAAGTCGCCGCTCGGCCTCGGCGCGGCGCTCTATCCGGTGCCGATGCTGTTCATGCTGGCGGTCAGCGCGCTGGGCGCGATCTACCTGCAGCGCACCGTGATGGGACGGCATGTGTTCGCGCTGGGCGGCAACGCCGAGGCGAGCCGCTTCTCGGGGCTGCGCCTGGGACGCATCCAGATCGGCGTCTACACGCTGGCCGGGTTGACCGCCGGGCTGGCCGCCTTCCTGGGCTCGGGGTTCTACGGCTCGGTCTCCTCTGGAGACGCGAACGGATATGAGTTATACGTGATCGCTTCCGCGGTCGTGGGCGGTGCTCGTTTGAGCGGCGGTCGGGGAAGCGCGATCAACGCGATGCTGGGAGCCGTCCTCATTGTCCTCATCCGACAGTCCATCCGGACCCTGCACCTCGATCAGAACTACGAGTGGATCATCGTCGGTTGCGCCATCGTGATCGCGGTGGTGCTGGATCAGGCGAGCGCCCGCTTCGCGGCGCGGCGGCTGGCGCGAGGGGAAGGGTAGCGTGAGGCAGGGCGGCGGCATGGCCCGACGGACGGCGCTGGCGGCGATGCTGGTGGTCGTCGCCGGGGCCGCCGCCGGCTGCCCCAAGTCGAAGCCGGCGCCGGCCGGCGAGGCCCCGAGCAGCGGCACCGCCGGCACGCCCGGCACCAAGCCGATCCGCATCGCGATGATCGCGAAGAGCTCGACCAACCCGGTTTTTCTCTCGGCCCGGCGCGGCGCCGAGACCGCCGCGAAGGACCTGTCCGAGCGGACGGGCGTCCCGATCGAGATCATGTGGCTGACGCCGCCCCAGGAGGACGGTCAGATCCAGGCGCAGCGCATCGCCCAGGCCGTCAACGAAGGGGCGAACGCGGTGCTGATCTCGTGCTCGGACGCGGGCAAGGTGACCGGCGCGATCAACGACGCCGTGGCGCGCGGCGTGCCGGTGATGACGTTCGACAGCGACGCCGCGCAGTCGAAGCGCTTCTCGTACTACGGCGTCGACGATCGCCAGCTGGGCGAGGACGTCATGGCCGAGCTCGCGAAGCAGCTGGGCGGCAAGGGCCGGGTG
>DATBHU010000444.1:0-31801 GCA_036557265.1 Polyangia bacterium | reverse complement strand
CGGCGAACCCGGTCGACCGTCCGTAGCCCAGCTGGACCAGCTGGCCGCCGTGGTTCTGACGAATGAAGCAGAACCCCGCCTGACCGTCGGCCATCCGGCAGTAGCGCGGGCAGAGCGTGCACAGGATCCGCCCGTCGGCCTGCGGCTGCCACCAGCGCGCCGGCGGTGGTCCCGCGTCAGTACGGCTTCTGTCCGGAGATGTTTCCGCCCGGGGCATAGTCGCAGATCACCGTATTGTGGTACTGGAGCGCCGGACAGTCGACGATCGCGCAGCCGATTCGTACGCTGTCCCGCCAGACGACCTGCGTGTAGTGGCCGGCGTTTCCGCTGTTGGTGGCGTAGTCGTAGCTCGACGCCTCGCTCATCCACAGCGTGACGGCGGCGGCGGGCGTGGCGCCGCCGCTCGACCCGTAGATGTTCTCGCCGACGTAGCCGCTGCCGCCCAGCGCCGCGTAGTCGGTGGTTCGGTCCGCGTTGTGGCTGAGCAGCCCCATCGCGCCCTGGCACATGATCGCGTAGTTGTAGACGGAGTCGGCGAGGATCGGGTCCCAGCTGACCGGCGGCAGCGGCGGCGACGGCGGCGGCGTCAGCGGGCCGCTGCGCGCCTGGTTGTGCGCGTCGACGAACGCGTTGATCTGATCCTGCGTCAGCGGGTTGCTGTGCATGCCCCCGCCCGTTCCGCCTCCGGAGCCGGTCGTACCGGCGGCGCCGGTGCTGCCGGCGGAGCCCGCTGCGCCGGTGGTGCCCGCTGCGCCGGTGGTGCCCGCTGCGCCGGTCGTGCCGCCCCGGCCGCCCGCGCCGGTCCCGTCGCTCGTCGAGCCGCAGCCGACGGCGAACATCAGCAAACCGAGAGCGGCGAACCTGCGCATGCGGACCTCCGGTGGGAGGTTCCATCATGCCAGAGTCGGTCAGGGACCGGTGACCTTGCGGAAGAAGCGCGGGCCCGGCGTCGCGAGCCAGACCGAGCCGGCGTCGCCG
Organism: Polyangia bacterium; assembly: GCA_036557265.1. Lineage (GTDB taxonomy): Bacteria > Myxococcota_A > Polyangia > Fen-1088 > Fen-1088 > JADGRB01. Next base: position 30,823 of record DATBHU010000444.1, on the reverse strand, counting down.
GTCACGAACGTGTTGTTGGTGTCGTCGCCGCGCGCGGCCGGCGGCGCGTCCGGGATCAGCGACCAGCTCTGGCCGTCGAAGTGGGCGACGTCGTTGCCTGCGGCCCAGACGTCGCCGGCGCCGTGTCCAAACAGGCTGGTCATGAAGATGCTCCGCACCGTCGGGTCGACGCCCGCGATCGGCGCCGCCGTCGCGGTGGTGCCGTCGAAGCGACTGAGCGTGAAGTCCTGTGTCACCCCGTTGACGTCGGCGCGTGTCACCCCCGTCAGCCACAGCACGGCGCCGGCGCGCCAGATCGCCTCGAAGGAGAAGAGGGGGACGAAGGTGTGCGTGAAGCTGGCCCCGTCGAAGTGGTGCATGACCGCGAGGTCCATCGTGTTGCCGACCTGGTCGCTCGGCCCGCCGACCCAGACGCTGGTCGGCGAGTCGATCCAGATGTCGCGGAAGTAGAACCCGATCGCGGCGGAGACGTCCGGATAGTTGGCGTCGTCGAAGTTGTACGTCGTCCACTGGCCGCCGCTCCAGTGCAGGATGTTGTTCGTCGCCGCCACCCAGATGTCGTTGGCCGCGACGGCGCGCACGCGGCGGAGCTCGATCGGCCCCGCGAACGACGCCGGCGGTCGGACCTTGCCGCGCCAGCTCTCGTCGCTGAAGCGGGTCCAGCCCTGGGCGTCGCGGTGGTAGAGGAGATCCCCGCCCACGGCCCAGACGTCGTTCGGGCCGGTGCCGTTCACGCTCGGGAACAGCGGCGTGGGCGGGGACGGCGCGATCGTCAGCTCGACCGTCCAGCAACCCTGGCTCCAGCGGAGCACGCGCGGGTCGCTCGCCCCGTTGATGTTGTCGAACGTGTTGCCCGCGAACATCAGGTCATCGGTCCCGACGGTGAACGCGTCGGTGGCGCGAAAGCCGGTCTGCCCAGGCGGCGGGGTGACCTCGACCCAGCTGCCGGCGGGCCCGGTCGGCAGCGTGCATCCCGTCGCGCCGCCGCCGCCCCCCATGGCGCCGCCCGCGCCTGCGACGCCGGTGCCGCCCGCGCCGCCCACGCCGCTGCCGCCCACGCCGGCGCCTCCCGGGACGCTGCCCGCGGCGCCGCCGCGGCCGGCCGAAGGCGCACCGCTACCGGAGTTGCCCCCGACACCGGGGCCGGCGGCTTGATTGTTGTCGGAGTTGCAGCCCGCCACCCCGATCGCCGCGGCTGCGTGCGCGACCGCCGCCGCCAGCACCAACGAACCGACTCGTCGTCCCCGTTCGATCGCCACCACCGCCACCGCCCTTTCGTTGTTCACCCACGAACATGCGGTGCCTCACCCGCCGGTCAATCGGGGCCGCCAAATGCAGCAAGATCCCGGACGCGGCGCGGGCGGAGCGCGCGGTCTCAGCGCGGGCGGGGCAGGGCCGGGGGCAGCGTGTCGAGGAAGGCGTGTACCATCTGATCGATGTGCTCGGGGTGGTCGGCCTCGAGGTCGACGTTGTCGCGCGCGTGCCAGAGCACGCGCCCGTCGTACGTCGACACCAGCGTCATCGAGACGTAGAGCTCGTCGCCCGCGAACATCGGATCGTCATAGTCGACGCTGCCGTCGTGCGTGTAGACCGGACCGTCCAGCGGCACGACGACGCCGATGCCGATGCCGATGTGGGGACCGCCGCCCGTGTAGACGGGCCCGCCGACCGGGGCGCGCGGCGCAGCGCCGGCGCCGCGCCAGCCGCTTCCCGCCGCCGCGGTTCCCGTGGTCGGCGTCCCCCGCCAGCCACTGCCGCTGCCGCCGACAGGCGTCCCGTGCCAGCCGCCGGACGCCGGCGCGCGCGCGACCGATCCCGCGCGCGGCGCGCCGCCCGCGCCGTGGCCCCAGCCGGAGCCGCCGCCGTTGCCGCCGCCCTTCGACGACGCCGCCAGCGCGACGATCACGGCCGCGATGATCACGACGAAGAAGACGCCGGCCAGGATGCTGGCGGTCCGCTTCCCGGGCGTCGTCACCGCGCCCTTGACGTTCAGGTACAGCACCGCGTCCGACTGCGTCGCCCAGCCGACGCGCCCCGCGAGATCGGGCGCGATCACCTGGGGCGCGCCGAGGGTCGCGTCCGGACCGCCGGCTGGACTGTTGGCGAAGGCGAGCACGCCGTTGGCGAGGCCGCCCAGCTGGTCGCGGCTGACCAGCACCGCGCCGTCCTGGCCGAAGATGCCGTCCCAGCGCGCCGACAGGTCGACGTCGTAGCCGCGCGCGCGCAAGGTCTGTTCGGCGACGTGGACGATCTGCGCGGAGACCTGCTGCCCGAGCGCCGCCGACATCGCCGGATCGTTGTCACCGACCTGATCCACGACCACGAACACGTCGGGCGGCAGCACGGCGACGCGCAGAGGCGTGTAGGCGCGCGCGGCGTATCCGGGATCGACCATCGGGCGCGGCGCGACGGCGCAGCCCGCCGCCCAGCCGAACACAGCCACCATCAAGGCCAAGGCCGAACCGCGGAGATGCGACAGCGACAACGCCCCCACGTTACCACGCGGTGCTAGGATGGCGTCGTGGTTGCCCTCACACGCGCCGCGCTGGCGGTTTTCCTGCTGCTGGGCGCCGCCCGGACCGCGTCGGCAGCGGGCGCGGCGGCGCTGAAGGTCTCGGTCGACAAGACCAAGGTCGACCTGAAGTCCCACCGGCTGGAGGTGAAGATGTCGCGACCGGCGGGCAAGGTGAAGATCACCGTCTATAGCGAGTCGAACGCCGTGCTCGCCGACGACGAGCAGGACTTCTCGGGGCGCGCCGGCGGCACGCCGCTGATCGTGACGTGGACGCCGTCCAGCGACGAGCCGGTCGGGAAGATCGAGCTGCGCGCCTACGACGCCCAGGGCAACTGGGTCGGCGTCGAGCTCGCGCCGTGGTTCGTCAACATCCCGCACGACGACGTCAACTTCAGGACCGACTCGTCGGACATCGACGCGGCCGAAGTGCCCAAGGTCGACGCCGCCTTCGGGAAGATCGCCGAGGCGCTGGCCAAGGACGCCGCGTCCGGGCGGATGCACGCCGGCATCACCCTCTACATCGCCGGCCACACCGACACCGTCGGCAGCCCGACCCACAACTTCAAGCTGTCGCAGGACCGCGCGCGCTCCATCGCCGCCTGGTTCCGCAAGCGCGGCGTCAAGATCCCGATCTCCTATGAGGGCTTCGGCGAGACGTCGCTGGCCGTCAAGACCGCCGACAACACCGACGAGATCCGCAACCGCCGCGCCGACTACATCCTCTCCGACGGGCCGCCCACGCTGTCGAACACGTTCCACGCGAGCTGGAAGCGGATCCCGTAGCGCCCGGGGCGGGCGCAGACGGCGATTCTAGAGCGCGTAGCCGCCGGCTTCGATGACGTGCTTGGCGATCTTGCGGCGCAGCGAGAAGGTGTTGATGCGGTCGAGGTTGTAGTAGTTGTTCACGTCGCGGATCTCGCGGCCCCACTCCTCGTCCTGCGACATCCACATCATCATCTCGCGCAGCATGTCGAACACCTGCTCGTGCGCCTTGGCGACGAACAGCTGGGTCATGTAGATCGGAATCTGGCTGGCGGCCTCGCCCTTGGCGGCGATCAGCTGCAGCGTGCGTGAGATCGCCGAGTCCATCCCGAAGGTCAGGATCAGGCTGTCCGCAAGCACGCCCAGCAGCTCCTGCTTGTCGCTGATCGCCTGCATGTACTTCTGCACGCCCAGCGACGCGCCGTAGGCGATGGCGCGCTTGGCGAAGTCGCACTTCTTCTTCTCGCGCCCGAGCGGGCCGTCCGGCACGCGGCGGTCGATCTTGATCGGGTCGGCCAGCTCCTGCTGCACCTGCCCGACGAACGCCATCAGCCCCAGCCGCCCCGTCATCGCCCGCTTCAGCATCGTCCCCGGCACGAGCAGCCGGTTGATCTCGTTGGTCCCCTCGAAGATCCGGTTGATGCGCGCGTCGCGGCTGACGCGCTCGATCGGGTAGTCCTCGATGTAGCCGGCGCCGCCGAAGATCTGCAGCGTCTCGTCGGCGGTCGCGTGCAGCATCTCCGACCCGAACACCTTGATGATCGACGCTTCGATCGAGTGCTCCTCGATGGCGTCCATCTCCTTCTTCTGCACCTGCGGGTCGGCGGGATCGATCGCCTTCGAGCGCGCGTCCAGCAGGCCCGCCGTCCGGAACGCCATCGACTCGGCCACGAACGTCTGGGTGGCGATGTCGCCGATCTTCTTGCGGATCAGATCGAACTCGGCGATCGGCTTGCCGAACTGCTTGCGCTCGCGCGCGAACTTGATGCCGAGCTCGAGGCAGTACTTCGCGCCCGCCACCGAGCCGACGCCCAGCTTCCAGCGCCCGATGTTCAGGATGTTGAACGCGATCTTGTGCCCGTGCCCGATCTGCCCCAGCACGGCGTCGATCGGGATGGTGCAGTCCTCGAGGAACAGCGGGCAGGTCGAGCTGCCGCGGATGCCGAGCTTGTGCTCCTCGGGGCCCACCGTCAGGCCGGGCGCCGTGCGCTCGATCAGGAACGCGGTGAATTGCTCGCCGTCGACCTTCGCGAACACCGTGAACAGATCGGCGAAGCCGGCGTTCGTGATGTAGAGCTTCGATCCCGTCAGCTTCCAGCTCTTGCCGTCGGCGGACTTCACCGCCTTGGTCTTCGCCGCCAGCGCGTCCGATCCCGAGCCCGGCTCGGTCAGCGCGTACGCGGCGATCATCTCGCCCGTCGCCAGCTTGGGCAGGTACTTCTTGCGCTGCTCCAGCGTCCCGAACAGCACCAGCGGCATCGTGCCGATGCCGACGTGAGCGCCGAAGCTGACCGCGAACGATCCCTGCCGGCTGGCCGCCTCGGTGATCAGGCTGGAGCTGGTCTTGTCGCCGCCCAGGCCGCCGAACTCCTCCGGGATGTCGTGGCCGAGCAGCCCGACCGCGCCCGCCTTCTGCAGCAGGTCGCGCATTAACCCCGGCTTCTTCGCCTCGATGTCCGCCACCTTCGGCAGCACCTCGCGGATGACGAAGTCGTCGGCTGTCTCCTGCATCATCCGCTGCTCGGCGGACAGCATTTCGGGGGTGAAGATGGTGGCGGCGCCGGTCGGTTCGAGCAGAAATCCACCGCCGGGGGACAGCGTGATCGCGGGGGCTGCGGCCATGTTTTTAGGGTCCTATGGTGATCTTGCGGATGCGGTGGTACGGGCCGGGCGGTTCACCGCCGAGCGTACCATCGGCTACGTACAGCGTAGCGCCATCCGAGCTGACCGCGATCCCCTCCTGACCAAAAAACTGCGCCACGTTTCCGGCGCCATCCATGAAGCCCCCGGTGCCGTCGCCGGCGATCGTCCTGACCGTGCCGTCGGCGGCGATGCGCCGGATACGATGTGCGACATCGTCGGAGACGAACACCGCCCCGCTGCTGTCGGCGGTGAGCGTCTTCGGCCCGGAGAAGCGCGCGCTCGCACGCGGGCCGTCGATCGTCCCGGCGACGCCGTCGCCCGCGAACGTGGTGACCACGCCGGCCAGCGAGACCTCGCGCAGGATGTGCGCGTCGTGATCGGCGACGATGATGCGGTTGCCGCCCAGCACCGCGACGCCGTAGGGCAGCACGAAGCGCGCGTCGGAGCCGGTGCCGTTGGCGGAGCCCGGGCAGCTCATCATGCCCGCGAGATCGGTGGCGATGCCGGTGGCGGGGTCGAGGAGGCGCACGCGCTGATTCTGGTAGTCGGCGAGCACGATGCGTCCGTCGCCGAGCGCCGCGAGACCGCGCGGTCGCCCGAGGTTCAGGCCGACGGCGGTCGCGACGCCGCTGGTGCCGTCGATGCGCCAGACGGTGCCGCTGGTGCCGCTGTGCTGGCCGGCCGGGCCGTTGTCGGTGTCCGCGTAGAGCACGCCGGCCGCGACGGTCAGGCCGAACGGACGCGTGAAGCCCGCCTGCATCGTCAGCGTGGACAGCGTCCCGTCGGTGGAGAGCACGCGCCGGAGCTGATCGTTGTCGAAGTCGGAGACGGCGAGGTTGCCCGACGCCTCGATCGCGATGCTGACCGGGTTGTCGAGCGTGCCGACGCCGGCGGCGCCGTTCATCGCGCCCGGGTTCGGCCCGCCGGCCAGCGTGCTGACCATGACGACGTTCGGCAGGAAGATGACGTTGTCGGGCAACAGACCGGCCGTGCCGGCCGCGCCCGCAGATCCGGCGGGGAGCCCGCAGCTCATGCCACCGGCGCCACCGCTGCCACCACTGCCGGCCGTCGCGCCGCCCGCGCTGCCACCCGTCGCGCTGCCGCCGGTGCCCGTGCCACCGGTGCCCGCCGTCGCGCCGCCCGCGCTGCCGCCCGTCGCGCTGCCGCCGGTGCCGGTGCCGCCCGCGCCCGCTGTCGTGCCGCCCGCGCCCGCTGTCGTGCCGCCCGTGCTCCCGCCCGTCGCGCTGCCGCCGGTGCCCGCCGTCGTGCCGCCCGTGCTCCCGCCCGTCGCGCTCCCGCCCGCGCCCGCCGTCGCGCCGCCCGTGCTCCCGCCGGTGCCGCCACCGGCCCCACCCGATCCCGCTGTCCCACCCGAGCCGCCGTGACCACCCGACGTGCCCGCGACGCCGCCATTGCCGGCACTTCCGGAAATCCCGCCGGTGCTGCCGCCGACACCGGAACCGCCGTGCCCACCCGCACCCCCGTGTCCGCCAGCTCCACCTCTATTGCTGTTGTTCGCGCTCGAGTGACCGCCGCATGCGAGCGGAATCACCAGCAACAGCGACGCGGCCCCGGCCGCCAGAGATGGAAAATTTTTTATTGCTCCGATTCCCCGCGTCGGCCGAGCTTTACCCATTGTGGTTATCGTAACGCCTTTTCAAGGGGTTGTCTGGTGAACGATGTTTACAAACACCTGTTGTAACTAACCTGGCGGCGAAATTTGCCCGCCGGCCGGCCGGGTGAGCGCCTGGCGGACCAGCGTCGGGCCGAGGGGGGTGTCGACCCGGCGGTAATCGCCGGCGTGGCGGGCCAGGAAGGCCTCGATCCCCTGCCGCTGTCCGGGTGTGAACCACCCCTTCAGAACGATCAGGTCCGGAGGCATTTCCTCCAGCTCGCGCTGATAGAACTCCGGCGAGAAGCGCGCGCTGAACGGCGCGAGGTTCATCGTCGTCATGATCTGGTTCGTTCCGTAGCCGCTGGGGCCCGAGGAGGAGACGACGTGATAGAGGGTGTCGAAGCGGAACAGCGGGTGCCGCTCCATCGAGACCACCACGCTGCCGCCCGGCGGCGACAGCTCGAGGAGCCGCTGGCGCAGCGCGATCTCCGCGGCGGCGCGCCCCTGGTGAGCGTACTGCTGGTGGTCGTCGAAGAGGTTGAACGCGCCGTAGACGATCGCCGCGGCGATCACCAGCGGGCGCAGCAGGCGCACCCGCCCGGCGAGCGCGATGAGATGCGGAGTGAGGCCGGTCGCCATCAGGAACCAGGGCCCGTAATATTGCTTGTTGGCGAACCGCACGAGCAGCAGCTGCACGCCGAGGAAGACGATGATCGCCGACTCGAACGGGTGAGATCTCAGGCGGCCTTTGACGTGCGCGACGAAGGCGACGGCCGATGCGACCACGATGGCGAGCAGGACGCGTTTCTCCCAGATGCTCTGGGCGAGGCCGTGACCGAATCCGGCGTGCTCGTTGAACTGGGCCTGGTAGCCGATGACCAGTCGAAACACCACCCGCGGATCGAGCCGGAGCGCGAGCAGGATCAGGAGCAACGACAGCGCGGCCGCGATTCCCCCCGCCGCCAGGCCCGCCAGGCGGCGCACCCTCAGATCCGCGATCGGCCCCGTGCGCGCGGGCGGACTCGCCTCGGCGCCGGCGCGAGACACCTGGTCCAGCCCGATGAACGCGGCCGCGAACACGAGCAGCTTCGGCGAGCACGCGACGGCGATGGTGGCGAGGAAGCCGAGCTCGGCGGACGACCGCAGCGGATCCCGCGGCGACGCGCGATAGCGGTAGATGGCGGACAGTAGCAGCGCGTTCGGCCAGGAATCCATCCTGAACTCGAGCAGATAGAGCAGGACCGCCGGGTGCGCGGCGAGGACCAGGAGACCGGGCACGAACAGACGGGCCAGCTCGGCGCGGCTCGTCCGCTGGCCCGCCAGGCGATCGAGCGACAGCGAAACGTTCCTGGCGAGCGCGACGAAGAACGCGAGGTGACCGAGCGCGGTCAGAAAACGAAGGACGAACAGGATCGCGTAGCGGTCGCCGACCAGGCGGACCAGCGGCACCAGCGGGTACCAGAGGAAGGGGGGATGACACTCGAAGAAGTCGTAGAAGGGGCGGCGCCCGTGGCTGATCAGCCAGATGGCGTGGGTGTGCTCGAACTCGTCGTGGTCGAAGCCCCCGTGCAGGATGCCGGCCTGCCAGGCGAACACCCCCCACACCACCAGCGCGAAGCAGAGGACGTCGGTGAGGGTGAGCGCCGAGACCGCCCGCCGCAGCGCGATCATCTGGGCCTGTCGTCCTGCCTCAGGTGCCGGACGACGATCGTGGAGAGCACCAGGGAATCGGTCTCGGCCGGCGCGGGCTGATCCGGGGCCCGCGCGTCGACGCGGAAGGTGTCGGACGCGGCGCCGGTCGCCAGGAAAGGCGCGTGGAAGACGTGCTTGGCCAGCAGCGCGTAGGAGTTCGGGAAGCTGGGGCCGAACCCGAACTCGAGCCGGAACGGCCGCTGGTGCCCGTCCGGCTCGCGGGTTCGCTCGAGGATGAAGGCGACCGCCGCCGTGGACTGCGGCACCGACCAGCGCGAGTCGACCGCGTAGTAGCCGCGCAGGGCGAAGAACCCACCCGCCGCGAACAGGATCAGGTACGCGACGGCGCCCCAGCGCGCCGCCCGGTGGGCCAGCAGCTTGCCGAGCGCGAGCGCCGGCGGCAGCAGGGCGAGCGGCAGCACCGCGTTGACGTAGTGAGGATATCCGCCCTTGCCCGACAGCAGATAGAGCAGCGGAATCGCCGCCACGGCGACCAGGCAAGCGACGACCAGCAGGTTCCCGGTGGTGCGCGCGCCCGTGCGGAGGCGGCGGCGGATCGTGGCGGCGAACCAGATCCAGGCGCCGACGGTGAAGGCCCAGCTGACCGCCAGCGCCGCCCAGCCGATGGGCGCCGGGCCGCCGCGCGCCATGAAGCCCGCGGTCTCGGCGACGCCGCGCCCGCCGTAGAACGCGAACGGATCGAACGGACGCCAGAAGCCCTGCTTCCACAGATAGGACACGTCGGTGGTCGCGAACGCGACGAAATCGAACAGCAGCCCGGCCAGCCCGGCGATCGAACGCGCGCCGCCCTGCGATCGGTGCGCGATGGCGAGCGTGTTGCTGAAGCCGTGCCGGATCTCGTCGATCAGGTACGGCACGTAGCAGGCGACGCCGATGACGGCGCCGATCAGGAAGGCCCGCCCGAGGCGCGGACGCAGCAGCGCGAAGACCACCATGGTGATCAGCCAGGTGTGCAGCAGCGACAGGTGAATCTGAAAGCCGATCACGAGCAGGAAGGCCAGGCCCGCGCGCGCGGCGACGCCGGCGGCGGGGCGGTCGGCGATCGAGGCCAGACAGATCAGGACCAGCGCGCACAGCGTCGGAAGCAGATACCCGGGCCAGGCGCTGTTCGTGTAGACGACCCACCACGGCGAGACGGTGCCCAGGAGGAGGAACGCGAGGCCGGTCGCGCGGTCAAACGCCCGCGCGATCGCGAGCGACAGCAGCGCGAGCGCGACCCACCCGCCCAGGCTGACCGCGACGTACGCGGCGAGCGGCGACGGGCCGGCGAGCTGGGTCAGGCCGAGGAAGTAGAAGAAGCCCGCGCCGGGGTGGCGCGCGCTCGACCCGGTGATCGGGTGCCCGAGCACGGGGAAGGACGTCCCGGTGGCGATGTCGCGTCCGATGCTCCAGAACCAGGCTTCCTCGCCGCTGAAGCGGGCCTGCTCCGTCGACCAGATCCTGAGCGCGAGGCCGACGAGCAGGACCATCGTCGCGATCGTGGCGGGCACGTTGGCGCGCGAGAACGGGCTTCGCGCCCACGATTGCAGCGCCTGCCGGTAGCCCGCCCATCGCGGCGGAGTGACGCCGAGGCCATCGCCCATTTCGAGCGGCAGTATATCGTTCGCGGCCGATCACAACGATCGGCGCCGTCAACCTCTTCCTTCTCGGGCGATCGCAATCAGCTTGGCGACCAACCGGGCCTCGCATTACCCTGGGAGGATCGCATGAGCGCCCCGACCCGACCCAAGACCCGCGGCGACCGACCACGCGTCGCCCTGGTGCTGTCGGGCGGCGGTGCGCGCGGCGTCTACGAGGCGGGCGTCATGCGCTACATCCGCGAGGATCTCGCGGGCGACCTGGGCGGCCAGGTGCACTTCGACATCATGTGCGGCACGTCGGTGGGAGCGATCCACTCGTGCTTCTTCGCCGCGACCGCCGACATCCCCGACAAGCAGGCGCGCATCCTGGTCGATCGCTGGGAGAACTTCGTCCTCGAGGAGATCGTCTCGTTCGGCGTGAAGGAGTTCATGCGCGCGCCGGCGACGCTGCTGGGCGGCGGCCACATCGAGGAAGTCGAGGGCGAGCGGCGGCTGGGCGGCGTCGTGGACACGACGCAGCTCGAGCGGATCGTGCGCCGCCTGATCCCCTGGAACCGGATCGGCATGAACCTGCGCGAGGGCAACCTGGAGTCGCTGTCGGTCACCGCCACCGACATCGGCTCGGGAAAGACCGTGGTGTTCGTGCAGAACGCGAGCGGGCAGATCCCGGCGTGGAGCCAGGATCCGTTCGTGCGCGCGCAGTCGGTGACGATGGGGGCCGAGCACGCGCTCGCGTCGGCGGCGCTGCCGATCCTGTTCCCCGCCATCAGCGTGGGCGAGCGTTTCTTCTGCGACGGCGGCCTGCGCCAGAACACGCCGCTGTCGCCCGCGCTGCGCCTGGGGGCCGACAAGGTGCTGGTGATCGGCCTGCGCCACAAGCCGCCCGCCAGCCAGGACGTTCCGGAAGAATCGATGCCGTTTCCCGGCGCGGCCTTCCTGGTCGGCAAGATCCTGGATGCTTTCTTGCTGGACCACATCGACTACGACCTCGATCGGTTGCGGCGCTTCAACGCGCTGATCGAGGCGGTGCGCGCGACCGGCAGCCCGGACCACGGCGCGCGCTTCGATCAGGTGGTGACCGCGATGCGCGGCGCGCCCTACCGCATCGTCGGCGAGTACATGATCCGGCCGTCCGAGGATCTGGGTGAGATCGCCGGGCACATCGCGCGCACGGGGCGGTTCAAGGGATCGGGCGGGGGCGCCGGCATCCAGCTGCTCCGCCGCCTGGCCACCGCGCGCGGCGCCAACGAGGCGGACCTGCTCTCGTACATCTTGTTCGACGGCCTCTACGCCGCCGAGGTGGCGCGCCTCGGATACGAGGACGCGCGCAACCACCACGACGAGCTGGCCAAGTTCCTGGCCGACGCCGTCGTGCCCGAGTAAGGAACCCTCACCCGAACCCTCTCCCAGAAGGAGAGGGGACCGGAGCTACTTGACCAGGCGGAGCTGGGGGCGGCGGCGGCGGCGCGCGGGGAGCGGCACCTCGCCGGTGGCGGCGGCGGCCGCGGCGGCAGCGTCGGCAGGGACTGAGCGCAGCAACGTCGGCCGGGCGGTCGGCATCGCCAGCTCCTCGGCGGCGTCGTCGTCCACCTGGTCCACTTGCATCTGCAGCTCGCCTTCTTCCATCTGCAGCTCGGGCGGCGCGGCGTCGCTGGTGGCGCGCGCGGCGATGACCGTGACGTCTGACGGCACATCCTCCGAATACAGGACGCCTCTGCCGTCATCACAGGCGACGACGTAGACCGCCGACCACGGGACGACGGTCCGGTGCGCCGCGCGCGAGAACGACAACGTCGCGTGCACGCCGTAGTCGTCGACCTCCAGATCGGGGATCGGGATCGGCAAGTCGTGCCCGTACTGCAGCACCAGGTGCGGCTCGCCGCGCAGCTGCGGCGGGACGATCACGCCGGGGCGGCGAGCATCGAGATGCAACGACGTCCAACCCTCCCGCAGGAGCGCCAGGAAAGCTTGTTGCTTTGAAGGTCGTTCGGAGGAGCTCATGCGCCGCGCAGTGGGCCGAGGCCCGCTAGAGTCTTACTGGGAAGTCGTCGCAATGCAACGGCCACCTTCATGACGCCACACGCCCGACGGTGCCACCGAAGTTTTTTCTTGCATCCGCTTCGCTCGTCTGTTTTTTGCGATACGCTTCCAGGGTGATGAATCGCCTGACGCCCGCGCCTCCCGTCGGTGCGCCGCCACGTTTTCCGTCGGGCTGGCGCGCGCGGCTGGGCCGCGATCCTGTACCGATCTTGCTGCGAGAGGGCGGGCCAGCGCTGGTGGCGCGCGTGCGGCGCGATCTGATCGACGACGAAGAGGCCCCGGGCCCGGCGGAGGTGGTCACCTACCCCGAGGTCAAGGCGTTCCTCAAGAAGCAGGAGAAGAACGGCGCCTTTCCCGCCAAACCACCGGAGAAGACGCTCGGGTCGGCCAAGTTCGGACGCGCGGTCGGCACGCTGCGGGCGCTCGAAAAGCTGGCCGAGTACGGCCTCGGCAAGGCGCACCCGGCGACGGCGCGCGCGGCCGAGCTGCTGCTGTCGTCGCAGGCCAGCGACGGCGGCATCGGCGATCTGGCGCTCGGCGACACGCCCGACGCGCGCACGCGCGCGGTCGCGGTCCACTTTCAAGGGTGGGCGCTGTCGACGCTCTGTCGCACCGGTTACGACACCGACGCGCGCATCGAGAAAGGGTTCCGCTTCCTGCTCGCCAACCGGCAAGCGGACGGCGGCTGGGCGTGGCGCGGGGTGCGAACCGACTCCGCGGCGCGCCCCTCCAGCCACCTGGTGACGGGCATGGCGCTGCGAGCGTTCGCCGCGTCGCCGACCCGGCGGAGCTCACGCGAGGCGCGCCGCGCCGCCGAGCTGCTGGCGACGCGCTTCCTGCAGCCCGATCGCTATCCCGACCGCAAGGCGGCGAGCTACTGGGAGCAGCTGGCCGAGCCGCGCTTCTACACCGATGTGCTGGACGCGCTCGATTGCGTCACCGCGGTCGGCCTCGGCAAGGAGAACTCGGGCGTGCGCACGGCAGAGGCGTACGTGCGCGGCCGTCAGAACGTCGACGGGCTCTGGTACCCGGGGGCGCCGCCGCGCCTCGAGCCGGGCAGCAAACCGCCGCTCCCCAGCCCGAAGGAGCGCGAGCCGGCCCGCTGGCTGACCGTGCGCGTGCTGATCGTCTTGCGCCGGGTCAACTGACCCAGCTCTCTTGCGCCGGGTCAACTGACCCGGCTCTCTTGCGCCGCTGACCCGGCTCTCTTGCGCCGCGTGAACTAGTTCGTCGCGCCGGCGAGCTGCACTTCGAAGCTGCCGTCGGTGATGTCGCGGGTCTCGCCGGACGGCAGCCTGAACTTCGCCGCGAACGTTCCGATGGCCGGCGTGGTGGAGGTGCCGACCTGCGTGACGGTGACCGTGCACTCCGGGCTCGGCCCCGGTGGACTGCCGTTGAGGTCGGTGTACGCCACCGTGGCAGACGGACTTCCCGCAGGTTGATTGCACATGAACGTCTTGGGCAGCAGCGGCGGGTTGTCTTCCACCCTGATCGTGATGTCGAGCAGGCTCGTCGCGCCGACGACCTCCAGATCTTCTCTCCCCTGATAGAGGACCAGTGAGGCCGTCCCGACGATCGCCGTCACAGCCGTGCCGTCATCCGACCAGCTGACGTGCCCGGCGCTGCCGCCGCTGCCAGCGCCACCAGCGCCGCCGCCGCTGCCACCGCCACCGCCGCCATCCGGTCCGGTCGCCGATCCACCGCTGCAGGCCGCCGCGGCAATCACGGCGGCGAACCCGACCATCCCGGCGACGCGCAGCATCCGACGACCTCTCGCGACCATTGAACGACGGGCGCGGGGCCACGGTCAAACGGCCGAGGCGGGGGGCAAAACCGAGCCGTCCGCGCGCGCCTTCCGACGCGGAACGTGCTAGAAGTGGCCGCTTGCCGACCCACCAGTACACGCTGCAAGAGGTCCGCGCGATCTACGATCTGCCGATCCCGGACCTGGTGATGCGCGCGCAGCTCGTCCACCGCGAGCACCACCCGGCCGGCGAGGTGCAGCTGTGCTCGCTGCTGTCGGTGAAGACCGGCGGCTGCCCGGAGGACTGCGCCTACTGCCCGCAGTCGTCGCACTACGACACCGGCCTCGAGCGCGAGCGGATGATGAAGACGCCCGAGGTGCTGGAGGCGGCGACGCGCGCCAAGGCCGCGGGCGCCACCCGCTTCTGCATGGGCGCCGCCTGGCGCGAGGTGAAGGACGGGCCTGCGTTCGACGAGGTGCTCGAGATGGTCCGCGGCGTCCGCGCGCTCGGCATGGAGGCTTGCTGCACGCTCGGCATGCTGAGCGCGTCGCAGGCGCAGCGGCTGGCCGAGGCCGGCCTGTCCGCCTACAACCACAACCTCGACACGTCGCGGTCGTACTACAAGTCGATCATCTCGACCCGCACGTACGACGATCGCCTGCAGACGCTGGCGAACGTCCGCAAGGCCGGCATCACCGTATGTTCGGGTGGAATCATCGGCATGGGCGAATCGCTGGACGACCGCTGCGGCATGCTCGCGACGCTGGCCAACCTGGACCCGCAGCCGGAGAGCGTGCCCGTGAACGCGCTGGTCCCCGTCGAGGGGACGCCGCTGGCCGAGCGCCCGCCCGTCGACGGGCTGGAGCTGGTGCGCATGATCGCGACCGCGCGCATCCTGATGCCGGCGTCGCGCGTCCGCCTGTCGGCGGGGCGCATGGCGCTGTCGCGCGAGGCGCAGGTGCTCTGCTTCCTGGCGGGCGCCAATTCGATCTTCTACGGCGAGAAGCTGCTCACCACGGGCAACCCGGACGTCTCCGCGGACCAGTCGCTGCTGCGCGACGCCGGGCTGCACGCGGCCAGGTCGGGTGATGCGTGAGTAACGCGCTCCCCGCGCGCCTCCCGGCGATGGACGCGGCCGACATGGCCAAGCACGAGCCGTGGAAGCAGCCGTGGTGGCGGCCGACCCGGGGCGACGAGCTGTTCTTCGCCTGGTTCGCGCTGATTCACGTGGGCGCGATCGTCGGCCTGATCCTGACGCCGCTGCCGGGCTGGCCGGTGGCGATCGCCGCCGCGGTGCTGCACTTCCTGGGCGGCCTCGGCACGACCGTCTGCTACCACCGCGCGATCGCGCACAAGTCGGTGAAGCTGCACCCGGCCGTGCGCAACGTGCTGACGTTCTTCGCGATGATCAACGGCTCGGGCTCGCCGCTGTCGTGGGCGGCCTACCACCGGCTGCACCACGCCAAGTCCGACACGCCCGAGGACATCTCGAGCCCGCGCGTCGGCGGCTTCTGGTGGTCACACCTGCGCTGGCTGTGGCAGGCGGGCGCGGCGCCGGTCTCGAAGTACTGCAAGGACATCGACAAGCCGGAGTACCGGATCTGGACGCGCATCCAGCTGCCGCTGGTGCTGGCGTCGTTCTTCTGCGGCCTGCCGTTCGGCCTGGCGGCGTTCCTCTGGCTGGGGCCGATCCGCCTGACGTTCGCGCTGCACGCGCAGTGCTTCGTCAACAGCGTCTGCCACATGCGCAGCGACGCCGGCCCGGACGACGCGACGGCGAAGAACGTGCGCTGGCTGTCGCTGATGCACTTCTTCCAGGGCGAGAACTGGCACCAGAACCACCACGACCGGCCCGGCTCGGCGCGCCTCGGGTGGACGCCGCTGCAGCTCGACGTCGGCTGGTACACGATTCTGCTGCTCGAGAAGCTCGGCCTCGCCACCAACGTGCGGCGCCCGAGCCAGATCGACACCGGTTCGCTCGACGCCGCCGCCTGACCGTCGCGTCCGAACAGCGCCGCCCCACCCGCGAAGCCGTGACGAACGGCGAGGCGATCCTCGTCGACGCCCCACCACCGACGTGTGGCGCCACTCGTGATTCGTCCAGATGATCCGGCACAGGCCGAAGCCGCGACGGCGCAGCGGCACCGCGAACGTGTCTCCCACCGTCGCGAGCGCCGCCACGCCCGAGATGATACGCGCGTTCAGTTCGCGGTCACGAACGAGACGTCGCTGACGGTGATGTTGGCGACGCACGGCGCGGTCACGCCGTCGCTGGGCGCGGTCAGGTTCCAGCCGATGGCGTTCAGCGCCGTGGGATCGAGCGTCGCCAGCGGCACGCCGCCCGTGAAGTCCGTGAAGCGGACGACGTTGACGCCCGTGGTGAGCGTGCCCGAGAACGGTCCGAAGCAGCCACCCGACGTCGTGCAGACACCGAAAGGACCGTTGCCGATCGCGTTGTTCTCGCTCGGCGTCAGCGTCACGGACAGCTGGCAGGTGCCGAGATCGCCGGTGATCGTGAACTGGACGGCGTTGTACGCGCTGGCGTCGAGGCAAGGCGGGTTCTGGAAGCCGACCCCGAAGCCGAGGAAGGCGCTGTTCGCGTCGGTCGGCACGCCCGGATTGGCGCTGACCTGGATGGCCTGGAACGCGTACGTGGCCGGATCGAACACCGCCGTCGCCGTCGGCGCCATGAGGCCCGGCGCGACGTAGGTGAACAGGCCCCCCGGGCCGGCGATCCCGAACGGGCCGCCGATGATCTGCGGGGTGGGCGGCGCGAAGCCGTCACACGAGACCGGACCGGTGCCGACGACGTAGGTCGCCTGCGCGGAGACCGGCGGCGCGGCGGTCGCCGTCTCCACGACCTGCACCTGGACCGGGTAACTTCCGACGCCCGCCTGGCGCGAGCTCTTGACGTTCAAGGCCGCGTGGCCCGTCTGGCCGGGCGCCAGCGTCACGGTGCCGAACGGCAGATCGGTCGAGAGCGGGAAGAACGGCTGCGCGAAGTACTGGAACGTCGAGGGCGCGCAGCTGGCGCCGTCGGCGTTCGTGACGGCGAGGTCGAACGGCACCGTCGCGCCGGCGACCTGCGGGTCGGTCATCGCGGGCGTCAGCGCCACCACCGGAGGCTGGCGAATGCAGGTCAGGTCCGCGATCACCGCCGCGGGCGCCGCCAGCGTGTTCAACCAGACCGAATCCACGCTCCCCTTCATCTCGCGGCCGCTGGCGTCGTTGCCGATGAAGATCGGCCCCGCGCCCGCCGCGATCTTTCCGACCGCGTGCGCCTTCGCGGCGGCGACGCCGTTGACGTAGAGGATTGCGTCCTGGCCGTCGTAGGTGGCGGCCACGTGCGTGAACTTTCCGGCGGTCACGCCGCCCGCGGCCAGGCCGACGGTCTTGCCGCCCGACAGCCTCAGCGCGAACACCAGCTTGCGGCCGTCGATCGCCAGCACGAACGAGCTGGCGCCGTCGAGGCGCTTGCGCGCGATGCTCTGGGTCCCGGTGATGCGATCGGGGTTGATCCAGGCGGCCACGGTCAGTCCCTGATCGAAGACGTAGTCCGCTTGATCGGGCGAGTAGACGATGTCCTCGTCGGCGGCCAGCTTGACGGCGGCGCCCGCCACGCCGGGCGCGCAGGCGACGCCGACCGCGCGATAGGCGGGGTGATTGATCGGCGACGTGAAGGCCGTGTCCGCCAGCTCGGTCGAGGCCGTCGCGCCACAGTCGTCGAACATCCACTGCGCCAGCGGCGAGCCGCTGCAGTCGTTGCCGGGGCAGAAGCGACCGGACGGAGGAGGAGGCGGAGGCGGCGAGGGCCGCATCGCGCCCGGCGCGATCTGACCCGGATCGCCGTCGGACATCAACGCCTCCCACTGCGTCCGTCCGTCTTCTCCGGACCCGGTGGCGGACGCGCCGCCGCCCGTGCAACCGAGCGCGCAGAGACCCGCGCCCGAGAATGAAAACACCAGCACCGCTGCCTTCGACCGTCCGATCATGGCTCCGCTCCTGTCGTGAGTTGGGCGCTCCGCTTGCGCGCAGCGCCGCTACAGCAACGGGCGGGCCAGCGACAATTACCTCCGATTCAGCACGATTCAGCGCTTCGACGTCGGACGTGTCGACCGACGCCCGAACAGATCGACCGAACGTGCGCAATGGGCTGCACAGTTTGTCCGGTCCGATCGTGTGACGTACGTCGCAGTCGCGTCGCCGCGATCAGTGGACCAGGGCCTGGCGTCGGGCGATCACCAGGTCCCTCATTCTCACGAGCAGCGCCTCCGCGGCCAGCGCCGCGTAGAACGCGACGGCCACCGTGGCGAGGCAGGTCAGCGTGGCCAGGTGCGGACCGCCCACGCCGAGCACCATCATCACGGCGGTGATGGGCAGGCGATAGCCGCCCGAGATGCCGCCCGCCGCGCCGGCCGCGCCGGCGAGATCGTGGCCGACCTCGAGCCCCGGCGCGAACACGCGGCCCGCGATGTCGCCGACGGCGAGGAACGGAACGAAGACGCCGCCGCAGCCGCCGGCCGCGACCGCCGCGGTCGTGATGAGCGCGCGCAGGATGCAGACGGCCAGCAAGGTCATCGGAAGCGCATTCGCGCCCTCGGCCCACAGGATCGCGCCCCCGCCCGGCCCGACCGCGGCCGCGGGGTTGGCGATGCGCACGAGGACGAGCACCGCCGCGACCATCGCCGCGCCGCCGAGCGCGAGGCGGACCGCGGGCCGCGCCTCCCACTTCTTCGCGAGGTTCACGGCCAGCCCGGCCAGCGAGCAGATCGCGCCCGAGAGGCCGCCGATCAGCACCGCGGTGACGACCGCCATCGTGAAGCTCGCCGGCGGCTCCTTCGGCACGACCAGGCGGATCAGGTTGAGGTCGAACGCCCTGTTGATCGCCCACCCGACGAAGCCGCCGATGACGGCCGCCAGGACGCGCTCGGCGCTGAGCGGCGCGCGCCGCCGCCGGCCGATCTCGAGCATGAACGCCGTCCCGACCAGCGGGATCGCCATCAGCGCCGCGACGCCGGCCGCGCCGCCCGCCAGCGCCGCGGGCCGCAGCAGCCGCCGCAACCAGCGCCCGCGATCGCCGATGCAGACGTCAGCGGCCACGCCCAGGTAGGCGGCCGGCGCCTCGGTGCCCATCGGGCCGCCCGAGGCGACGGTGGCGACGATCGCCAGCGCGCGGATCGGCGCCAGCCGCCAGGGGAAGCGCTCCTCCTCGCCGGCGCTGTCGACCACGTCGGCGCTGATGTCGGCCCGGATCACGCCGGGCGGGAACGCCCGCCAGGGGTGCGGCTCGTGCCCCTCTGCGGCGGTCGTGCCGACGCCGTTGAGCACGAGCGTGGCGACCGTCAACCCGAGCAGCGGGACGATGACGATGTAAAGGAGGCTGCGCCCGGCCGCGAAGTCCATGCCCGCCTTCAGCAACAGCGTCACGCCGATGACCACGAAGGACCCGACGACGCCGCCCAGCACAGCCCCGAGGACTGCGCTGGCGATGCTCGCGGCGCGGCTAACGAGGGAGCGCCCGCGCATCCGCCCGCCCGTATTGCTCGCGACGCCCCAAGGTGATCAGCGTGTCTCCGGCGATGATCCGCGCGTCGTCTTCAGGATCGAAGGCGAGCTGTCCGTCGCTGTGCTTGATGGCGATCAAGATCAGCCCACGCCGCGAATGAAATCCGCTGGCGCCCACGGTCGTGCCGGCGAGCGGGCTGTTCGACTGGACGACCTGCTCCTCCATTCGCAGGTCGGGGAACTCGAGGTCGGGGTGACCCTCGCCGACCAGATCCTCGAGGAAGT
Source organism: Polyangia bacterium (assembly GCA_036557265.1). Taxonomy (GTDB): domain Bacteria; phylum Myxococcota_A; class Polyangia; order Fen-1088; family Fen-1088; genus JADGRB01. Next base: position 11,200 of record DATBHU010000444.1, on the reverse strand, counting down.
CGAACACCGCGGGCCGCAGCACGGCCTGGGCGATGCGCCCGCCCGCGATCGCGTGCGGCGACATGGTCCGGGTGGCGCCCGCGCGCAGGAGCTTCGCCACCGCCGCCTCGCCGTCAGCGCGCGACACGATGGTCAGCCCCGGGTAGAGAGCGCGCGCGGTCATCGTGATCAGGACGTTGTCGGCGTCCGAGCCCGCGAGCGCGATCAGCGCGCGGGCGCGGTGGATGCCCGCCTGCGCGAGCACGGGGTCGGCGCCCGCGTCGCCGACGACGAACTCGGCCCCCACCGCGCGCGCGGCCGCCGCCGCGGCTTCGTTGCAGTCGATCACGATGACCGAGACGCCGGCGCGGCGAAGCTGGGCGCAGACCTGCGCGCCGATGTAGCCGTGGCCGCAGACGATGACGTGCTGCTCGAGCGCGGCGATCCGCTTCGTCATGCCCCGCCGCCAGAGGTACTCATGCATCTCTCCCGTGACGACGGGCCCCAGCAACTCGGTGGCGGCGATCGCCAAGGTCGAGATGCCACCGAGAGCCAGCAGGAGCGTCAACAGCCGGCCCGCGACCGACACGGCATACGTGTCGCCGTAGCCGATCGAGGTCAGCGTGACCACAGCGATATAGAACGAGTCGAACCACGACCATCTCTCGCTCAGCCGGTAGCCGAGCGTCCCGAGCGCGATCAACCCCGCCGGCACGCTCGCGAACACGAGCAAGCGCGACGGGATGCGCAACTTCCGTGGCGGAACCAGCGCCACAGAGAAAATCTGCGCACGAGCGCGGCGATATCAATCGCTGAGGCGCGGCGCGGACCAGCCCCACTGGCGGCGCGCCTCGTAGAGCGCGAGCGCGACCGACGTCGACAGGTTGAGCGAGCGCAGCTGGCGGTCGAGCATCGGGATGGCGACGGTCTCGTCCGCGTGGCGCGCGAGGATGTCGGCGGCGAGCCCGACGCTCTCGCGACCGAAGATCAGCACCGCGGGCCGCGCGTAAGCCACGTCCTGAAAGCGCCGCTCGGCGCGCGCGGTGAACAGGTAGGGCGTGCCCAGCGAGGGCAGCGCGCGTTCGAACGCGGCCCAGTCGGACCAGAGGCGCGGCGCCACGCGCGGCCAGTAGTCGAGACCGGCCCGCCGCACCTCCTTGTCGTCGAGCGAGAAGCCGAGCGGCGCGACCAGGTGCAGCTGCGCGCCCGCCGCCAGGCAGGTCCGCCCCGCGTTGCCGGTGTTCCAGTGGATCTCCGGCTCGACGAGGACGACGTGCAGATCCGGGAAGGACGGGCCGCTTGCGCCGGTCATGGCAACAGACGATACGCCCCCGGCGCGAGATCGCGCGGCAGCTCGAGCTCGCCGAAGCGGACGCGGCAGAGGCCGACCACGTGGCTGCCGAGCGCGGCGAAGATGCGGCGCACCTCGTGATACGCGCCGCCGACGATCGTGATCGACGCGAGCGCCGACGCATCGGCGGGCAGGGCCAGGCTCGGGTGCGCGGCGTCGCGCGCCAGCGGCGAGAGATCGGTGATGACGGGGCGGTGGCCGTCGTCCAGGATCAGGGCTTCGGGCAGCGGCGCGTGGTCGCGCGCGAGCGCCGCCTGGTAGGTGCGCGGGACCGCTCGCTTCGGGTGCGTGAGACGCTGGATCTCCGCGCCGTCGGTGGTCCAGAGTAAGAGGCCGGACGTGTCGACGTCCAGCCGCCCGACCGGACGCAGCTCGCCGTGGAGCGGGGCTTCGCGAAGCAACGCATACGCGGTCGGGTGGCGCGGGTCGCGCAGCGCGGTCACGCAGCCGACGGGCTTGTTGAGGAGCACGCGCGCCCGGTCATGAAGCGCGACGGGCTCGTCGTCGACCGCCGCCGCCAGCGGCAGGGCCGTCGCGTCCAGATCGACGCGCGGATCATTCGCCGGTGCGCCGGCGATCGACACACGCCCGCCGGCGATGGCCGCCCGCACGGCCGTCCGCGACCAGCCGAGGTTGCGCGCCAGCAGGACGTCGAGCCGCGCCACGGCCCGGCCCGGCTAGCGCCCGCCGCCCGCGGCCGCCTTGAGCGCCGCCCGGATCTCCGGGTGCTCGTCGAGGAACGCCTGCCGGCTCTCGCGGCTGATCTCGACGACCACCGTCGCGTCCTCGCTCTCGATCTTCGACTGGCAGCCGAGGCGCGAGATCGACTTCACGTCGAACGCCTTGTCGAGGATGTCCTCCTCGCGATCGGACGCCTCCGACAGATCGTCGAGGCCCTGCTTGACGTAGACGTGGCAGGTCGAGCAGGCGCAGACGCCGCCGCACGCGGAGCCGACCTGGCTGTGCGCCTTGTTCGACGCCTCGAGGATGCTGGTCCCGACCGGCACCTCGATCTCGATCCCGTCGGGCTCGAACCTGACCTTCGGCACGGCTAGCGCTTCCCCCCCGCCTTCTTGGCGGGACTGAGCGCCGTGTCGACGACGTCGACGTTGCGCCCGCGGAAACCCTGCTCCAGCGCCCGGTTCATCCGTCGCGTCGCGAACGGCTTCGACGCGTGGTCGAGCTCTTCGATCGCGTCGCGGATCGCCAGGTGATCGCTGCCGCCGCGCGCCACCTCGACGGCTTTCAGCCCCCGCTCGATCGCCTCGCGCTCGCCCGCCTCCAGCAGCTCGGGCGCGTCACCCATCGCCGCGCGCGCCGCCGCGACGATGCCGTCCGCCTCCACGCGCTGCTCGGCGAGCAGGCGCGCCTTGACGTCGTCCTCGGCGTGGGCGAACGAATCGAGGATCATCCGCTCGACCTCGTCGTCGGTCAGGCCGTAGCTCGGCTTGACCTCGATGGCCGCCTCCTGACCGGTCGTCTCCTCGCGCGCCGACACGCGCAGGATGCCGTCGGCGTCCACCATGAACGTCACCTCGAGGCGCGCCATCCCCGCCGGCATGGGCGGGATCCCCTTGAGCGTGAAGCGCGCCAGCGAACGGCACTCCGCGACCAGCTCGCGCTCGCCCTGCAGGACGTGCAGGTCGAAGCCGGTCTGGTTGTCGGCGAAGGTCGTGAACGTCTGCTTGGCGCCGCACGGCACCGTCGTGTTGCGGTGGATCAGCTTCTCGGCGACGCCGCCCATCGTCTCGAGGCCGAGCGACAGCGGCACGACGTCCAGCAGCAGCACGTCGTCGCGGCCGGCGCCGCCCGCCAGCATGTCGGCCTGGATCGCCGCGCCCAGCGCCACGACCTGATCGGGATCGATGTCGGCCAGGGGCGGCTGCCCGAACCACTGCTCGACGAAGCGGCGCACCAGCGGCATCCGCGTGGCGCCGCCGACCAGGATCACGCCTGATAGATGACCGCGCTCGACGCCCGCGTCGGCCAGCGCCTGTCGCAGCGGCGCCGCGCAGCGTTCCAGCACGGGCGTCACCAGCGCCTCCATCTCCGCACGGCCGAGCCGCAGCGTCGTGGTCTTGCCGGGCGCGAGCGCGACGTCCATCGCCGCCTCGCTCTCGGTCGTCAGCTTCTCCTTCAGGGCCCGGGCCGCGTCCAGCGCGTGGCGCACCACGCGCGCGTCGGTCAGGTCGACCACGCCCGCCCGCGTCAGCAGGGTCTCGGCGATGGTGCGGTCGAAGTCGTCGCCGCCCAGCGCCGAATCGCCGCCCGTCGACTTCACCTCGAACACGCCGTTCTCGAGCTTCAGGATCGAGACGTCGAAGGTGCCGCCGCCCAGATCGAACACCGCGAACGTCCCCTCGGCCTGCTTGTCGAGCCCGTAGGCCAGCGCCGCCGCGGTCGGCTCGTTCAGCAGGCGCAGCACCTCCAGCCCGGCCAGCCGTCCCGCGTCGCGCGTCGCCTGCCGCTGGCCGTCGTCGAAGTACGCGGGCACGGTGATCACCGCGCCCTGCAGCGGTCCGCCCAGCGCCTCCTCGGCGCGCGCCCGCAGCACCCGCAGGATCTCCGCCGACACCTCCAGCGGCGTCACGGCGCGCCCGCCGGCGACGGCGAAGCGGACCACGCCGTCGGTCGATCCGTCCGACGCCGCCGCCGCGAACCGGTAGGGCGTCAGCTTGCGCGTCGCCTCGGCGTCGCGCAGCCCGCGCCCCATGAACCGCTTGACGGACGCGATCGTGTCGCGCGGGAGCTCCAGCGCCAGCCGATCGCGCGCCTCGGCGCCGACCACGACGCCGCCGTCGCCGCCGTAGTGCACCACGGACGGAACGATCGCCTCGCCGTTCTCGTCGGCCAGCGCGGTCGGCTGGCCCGCGTCGACGATCGCGATCAGGGAGTTCGTCGTCCCCAGATCGATCCCGACCGCGCGCGTACGACAGGCGTGCTTGCTGCGCGATTCACCGGGCTCGGAGATCTGAAACAGCGCGTCGGCCATCGTCCACCAGCGACCCTCAGCGGGCCCCTGCCCCTCCGTGGTTGCCGGTCGCGCCCGCGGCGACAGGGCGCGACGCCTCGTCCAGGAAGCGCTGGTAGTAGCGGAGCGCGATCAGCTCGCGCGCCGCCGCTTCGAGCTCCGGGCGGGTGCCGCCTTCCAGGCGCGCCGCGATCGTCTTCATCGACTCGGCCGCGCGCCGCCGCATCTCCTCGGACATGAACTCGACCTTGACGGTGTCGCCTCCGCGCCGCGCCGCCGCCAGCTCGTCGTTGAGCTCCAGGATCTCGAGCAGGAACGCGGGCGGCGCCGCCACCTCCATCGTCCGCTTCTCTTCACCGCCCGGCGTCGGCTGCTTGCCGGCGAGGTCGATGCCCGCGCGCGTCAGCATGTACTCCGCGCGCCGCACCGGATCCTTGAGGGTCCGCCACGCTTGATTCAGCTGCACCGTGCGCGCCAGCGAGGCGCGGCGGGCGCGCGGATCGGCGGTGGCGAAACGATCGGGGTGGACGTCCCGCGACCGCTCCTTGTACGCGGTCTCCGCCGCCGCCAGGTCGACGGCATAGCGGCCCGGAAGCCCCAGCACGGCGAACAGATCCTGGTGGTCGTCGGGCGGCTGCAGCGCCCCGCACGCGGCGCACACCATCGCCGCCCCCGCCTCCTTCTGACACGACCAGCAGATCATGACGCGCGCCCCGGAGCTAGAACTGGACGCTCTCGCCGCAGCCGCACGTCCCTTTCACGTTCGGGTTCGTGAACTTGAAACCCCGGCCCATCATCGTCGTCTGGTACTCGAGCGTCGAGCCGTCCAGGTAGATGAAGCTCTTGGGATCGATGAACACGCGCACGGCCCCGTCCTCGAACGCCAGCACCTTGTCCTCGGTGCGCGGCTCCTGGTCCGACCACTCGAACAGGTACGAAAATCCCGTGCAGCCGCCGCCGCGGATTCCGACGCGCAGCCCCTTCGGCGTCGTCGCCCGCGCACCGGCCGCCTTCTTGATCTCGGCGACCGCTCTGTCCGTGACTGCAATGGCCATCTTCGTCCGTTCCGTTCCGCTCTCGCTGTTCTCTCGTCTGTTCTTGAGATGTCTCGCTACGCGTTGCCGTTCCCGTCGGCCTTGGCGCGCTTCGCCTTGTAGTCGGCGATCGCGCTCTTGATCGCGTCCTCGGCCAGCACCGAGCAGTGGATCTTGACCGGCGGCAGGTTGAGCTCCTCGACGATCTGCGTGTTCTTGATCGCCATCGCCTGGTCGATGCTCATCCCCTTCACCCACTCCGTCGCCAGCGACGACGAGGCGATGGCAGAGCCGCAGCCGAACGTCTTGAACTTGGCGTCCTCGATGATCCCCTCGTCGGTGATCTTCAGCTGCAGCTTCATGACGTCGCCGCATGCGGGCGCGCCGACCAGGCCCGTGCCGACCGTCGGGTCGTCCTTGTCGAAGCTGCCGACGTTGCGCGGGTTTTCGTAGTGCTCGATGACTTTTTCGCTGTACGCCATGACTGCCCGTCCCTTTTTGCGTTTGTTCTTCGCTGCTCAGTGAGCCGCCCAGGTGATGCTCTTCAAATCTATGCCCTGCTGCGCCATCTCGTAGAGCGGCGAAAGCTCGCGCAGCTTCTTGACCTTGCCGACCACCAGGTCGATCACGTAATCGACCTCTTCCTCGGTGTTGAACCGCCCGAGGCCGAACCGGATCGACGTGTGCGCCAGCTCTTCGTCTACGCCGATCGCGCGCAGCACGTACGACGGCTCCAGCGACGCCGACGTGCAGGCCGAGCCGGACGACACCGCGATCTCCTTGAGGCCCATCAGCATCGCCTCGCCCTCGACGTACGCGAAGCTGATGTTCAGGTTGCCGGGCAGCCGGTGCTCCATCGACCCGTTGACGAAGGTGTGGTCGACCTTCGACTGGATCCCCTCGCGCAGGCGCTCGCGCAGCTTGAGCAGCCGCGCCGCCTCGCTCTCCCGCTCGGCGAGCGCGATCTCCGCCGCCTTGCCGAAGCCGACGATGGCCGGGACGTTCAGCGTCCCCGATCGCATGCCGCGCTCGTGGCCGCCGCCGTCGATCTGGGCGGTGATGCGCACGCGCGGCTTGCGCCGGACGTACAGCGCGCCCACGCCCTTCGGTCCGTACATCTTGTGCGCCGACAGCGACGCCAGGTCGACCTTCGCCGCGTTGACGTCGAACGGCACCTTGCCGGCGCCCTGAACGGCGTCGACGTGAAACACCGCGCCCCTCTCCTTCACGACCTTGCCGATCTCGTCCACCGGGTTCACGGTCCCGATCTCGTTGTTCGCCAGCATGATCGACACGACGGTGGTCTTGTCGGTCATCGCCGCGCGCACCGACTCGGCGCTGACCCGGCCGTCCTTGCCGACCGGCAGGTAGGTGACGTCGAAGCCGTCCTTCTCGAGCCGCTTGCAGGTGTCGAGCACCGCCTTGTGCTCGGTCTGCGCGGTGATGATGTGGTTGCCGCGATCCTTCAGGAACTCGGCGGCGCCCTTGATCGCCAGGTTGTCCGACTCGGTGGCGCCCGACGTCCAGACGATCTCCTTGCCCGACGCGCCGATCAGCGCGCCGACCTGGTCGCGCGCGGCCTCGACCGCCTTCTCGGCCGTCCAGCCGAAGGTGTGCGACCGGCTGGCCGCGTTGCCGAACACCTGCGTGAAGTACGGCAGCATCGCCTCCAGCACGCGCGGATCGACCGGCGTGGTGGCGTGGTTGTCCATGTAGATCGGAAGCTTGAGCGTCATTTCGAGATCCCTTCGACCAGCAGCGGCGCCCGTCCGTCGTGTCCGTGGATGCCGCAGGTACCGCATTCGTTCGTGTTGTGCGTCGGCTCGCACGAGCGACAGCTGTCCATGTAAGCCAGCGTCTCGGTCAAGTCTCCGACCAGGCGTTCGAGGCGCCCGATCGTCTCCTTGGTCTCGCGCAGCTTGTCCGAGAAGATCTCGCGCACGCGGTTCATCGCCTTGGGCGCCGTGCCCGACTCTTCCCACTCGCGGAGGAACGCCTTGATCTCGGTCAGCGAGAACCCGAGGTCCTGCAGCTTCTGGATCCAGTCGATGCGCGTGACCGCCTTGCCCGAGTAGAGGCGAAAGCCACCCTTCGAGCGGACGGCGGGCGACAGCAGGCCGAGCTCCTCGTAGAGGTGAATGGCGCGGACGGTCTTTCCGGTCCGCTTCGCCAGCTCGCCAACCCTCAACAGCGCCAGGCTGTCGGCCGAAATGTCGGCTGTCGCCGCCGTTGATGTGGTTACGAGTCGCATGCGTAGAACCTAACCCTTACGTGCACGTTAGGTTTTACATATGTGACGTTATGGCGTCAAGACGAGCTTGCCGAAAACAGCGCGGGATTCGAGGAGCTTGTGGGCGGCGGCCACCTCGGCCAGCGGCAGCGTTCGATCGACGATTGACCTCAGCCGGCCGCCCGCGAACAGCTGGATCAGCTGGAAAAGCCGGGACTTGGACGCCATGGTCGAGCCGAGGACGCTGAGCTGGCGCCAGAAGACGTGGCGCAGGTTCAGCACCGGTTCGTGACCGGCCGTGGCGCCGCAGACGACGATGCGGCCACCCTTTGCGCAGGCGAGGACCGACTTCTCGAACGTGGCCGCGCCGACGTGATCGACGACGATGTCCGCGCCACGGCGGCCCGTCAGCTTCTTCACCTCTGCCACGAAGTCGGCGGTGGCGTGGTTGATCGTCTCGTCCGCGCCGAGCGCGCGCGCCGCCGCCAGCTTCGCATCGGTCGACGCCGTCGCGATCACGCGCGCGCCCCACAGCTTCGCGATCTGGATCGACGCCGTGCCGACCCCCGATCCGGCCGCGAGCACCAGCACCGTCTCGCCCTGCTGGATCGCCGCGCGGTCGACCAGCATCTGCCAGGCCGTCATGGTGACCGTCGGGATCGCAGCGAGCTGCGCGTCGTCGACCGGGACCGACGCGCGCGGCGCCGGGACCAGGTTGGCGGCGGGCACGACGACGTATTCGGCCTGGCCGCCGTGCGTCTGCTCGCCGAGCATCTTCCATTCGGGGCAGAAGTTGTCGCGCCCGGCGAGGCAGGCGGCGCAGCGGCCGCAGGTCAGGCTCGGGTTCACGACGACGCGGTCGCCCTCCGCGAGATCGGGCATCGGCTTCACGCCCGCGCCGATCGCCGAGATGACGCCGCACACGTCGCCGCCCGCGACGTGCGGGAACGCGACCTTCAGCGCGGGCAGCCCCTGTCGCAGCCACAGGTCGATGTGGTTCATCGCCGCCGCGGTGACGCGCACCTGCACCTCGCCCGGTCCGGGCACGGGCGTCGGCACGTCCCCGATCTCCATCACCTCGGGGCCGCCGTGGCGGTGAAACAGCGCGGCGCGCATGGCGGCCGAGGTTAGCACCGGACGCGCCGGCGCGACGTCAGCGGCCGTCCGGACAGTCCGGCGCCGCCACCACGCGCGCGTCGCGCTCGGACAACCAGCGCAACAACGTGCAGGCCTCGCGCCGGCGGTAGCCTGCAAAGCGACCGACCGCGAACGGACGGAGCGCCTCGCCGGCCGCGGCGAACCGGCCCAGACGCGCCAGGCAGAGCGCGCGGTTGTAGCGTGCTTCGGGCGCGAACGTGCCCCGAGGATACGCGGCCAGGTACGCGTCCCACGCGGCGAGCGCGCGCTCCGGGGCGCTTTCGAAAAAATGCGCGCGGTGGGCTCGTTCGTAGGCGAGCGCCTCACCGGCCGAGACGCCCGCGGCGCGGGCCGGCGGACCCTCGTCGCGAACGGACGGCACGATCAACGTCGAGCCTCTCGGTCGTGCCGCCGCGGCTGGTTCGTCGGTCGGCGCCGCGAGGATGACGGGCGCAGGCGCGCGCCAGTGAAATCCGGCGGCGGTCAGGGCCGCGCCGGAAAGCAGGCTCGCGAGCACGACCACGAGCGACGCAACGGACCGCCGCGGCAGGCTGCGCCGGCGCGCGTCCCGTTCGGCGCGCGCGAGCACGCGGGCCCGTGTCGCAGCGCCTTCTGCCGGTGCCGCCGTCAAGTCGCGAAAGGCGCTGACGGTCGCCTCGAAGGAATCGGGCGCGCGCCTCATTCGCCGTGCTCCGCCGATAGGAGGTCCCGCAGCCGCCGGCGCGCGTGAAACAGCCGGGTGCGGATCGTCGCCTCGGGCACCGCGGCGATCTCGCTCGCCCGCGGCGAGCTCAGCTCCTCGACCTCGCACAGCACGAACGCCTCGCGCTGGGCGATCGGCAGCTGGTCGAGCGCCGCCTCCAGCCGCAGCCCGAGCTCGCGGCGGTAGGCGTCCTCTTCCGGACCCTGCCTCCCCAGCCGATCCTCGACCGCCAGCCGTTCGAGCGCGCGGCGACGCCGGAGCGCGGCCCGTTGGTGATGCCGCGCGCGCTTGACGGCGATGGCGAGGATGAATGTCTCCACGTCGACCTCGCCGCGGAAGCGCCGCATGGCAGGGATCAGCGACGCGAACACCTCCTGAACGACGTCCTCCGCGCTCGCCGGATCGGACAGCAGCCGGCGCGCGAGCACGCGGACGCGCGCGTGCCAGCGATCGAACGCCGCCGCCAGCGCCTCCAGACGTCCGGCGCGCAGCCCCGCGACGATCGCCTGTTCGTCCGCCGCCAGGCCGGGTGGTACGGAGGCGATCGCGATCGACGGTCGCGATCGGGCGCGAGCGCTCACGGCAAGCGCAGCCTCAGACCGATGGTCGAGCTCAGATACGACCCGAACTGGTACGGGCCGAACTGGCCGGTCGACAGATGCAACCCGAGCTGCGCCACCAAATCGAACGACTGTGTCAGCCCAACGCCGGCGACGCCGGCCGCGCGCGCGTAGAGCTCCGGAACGGGCTCGGAGGAGACAGTTGTTTGCTCGATCGTTCCGAGCATGTCGGATGAGTTCGTGACGCTCACCTTCTTCACCATCTCCTCGACCACCTCCAATCCGAGACCGAGGTTCGCCTCCGCGAACCAGGAATGCAGGCGCCAGCGCGATCCGGCAAACGCGGCGGCGGCGAAGTAGTGCTTGAACGGCGCGTTGGGTCCGGCCTCGAGCGCGGCGCCGAAAAGCGCGCTGTCGGGCGTCGCCTGGTGCTGCATTTCGATCCGGTAAGAGGAACCGCGAATGAAGTCAGTCCCACCAAAGGTGGTGCCATCCTTGAAATGCAGCACGCTCAACGCCGGTCCCCCGAGCGCAATGATGGACCAGCGCGCGTGCGGAACCAGATCACCCCTCGCTGACGGTCGCGACGCGACGACCGCCGCCGGCGAACCCGAATCGGAGGCCGGCGGCGGCTCGGGCATCGGCGGCGGCTCGGTCGACGCGCGCGCGTCGAGCGGCGACGGTGCAGGTGGAGGCGCGGCCGGCGCCGCCACGAGAGGGCCGACCTGATCACGCGCCAGATTGCCGGCGAGCCAGCCGATGGATCGGAGCCGCGCGGGGCGATCGGCCGGCGCCGCGATTGACCGCGACACCACCGGAGCGGCACCGGCCCGCAGCGACATCCGGACCTCGTGCGGCTCGACGGTGACCAGCAGGACGTCGGTGGCGCCGGCCGCGGCGGCGTCGCGTGCGCCGACGACCGGCGCCCCGAGCTCCGTGGCGATCATGTGGCGCACCTCGCCCGCGCTGACGTCGGCTCCCGGCGCGACTTCGACCGAGACGAGCAGCGGCGCCTCCGCGCCGCGCGCCGCGCCTGCCCCCGCAATCACGCCGAAAACGGCGAACACCAGTGTCTTCATGCCCCCAATGTCGCCCCGGGGCCCGGGATCGTTCAATCCGACCGGCGGCTAGACCGACTTCAGCGCCGGGCGCGCGGCCGCGGCCGGCGCGGTGCGCGCGCCGCGCACGACCTCGGTCACGGCGGCCAGGAACGCGTCGATGGTCGCGTCCGGCAG
>DATBHU010000443.1:0-11844 GCA_036557265.1 Polyangia bacterium | reverse complement strand
CGCACCTCGCCGACGTCGACGTCGCGGTACTTGATCTTCGTCTTGCCGGCCACCAGCCCGCCCGCGTCGCGGAAGGTGATGGTGATGCGCGGGCCGCGCGCGCGGATCGCCCGCACCGCCAGCCAGCCGCCGATCAGGATGGCGACGATCGGGATCGCCCAGATGATCTCCGGGCGAAAGCGGGAGCGCGGCACCACCACCGCTTCGGGGAGGTGAGGGGCGTCGGTCATGCGTCCGCCTTCGCCAGGTCGGGGTTCCAGATCAGCCGCGGATCGAAGGCGCGCGTCGCCAGCATCGTCAGCACGACCACCGCGCCGAACGCCACCGCCGCCGGTCCGACCCGGATCGTCGCCACGCCGCGCAGCTGCACCAGCGTGCTGACGATCGCCGCCACGAAGACGTCGGTCATCGACCAGCGCCCGATGCGTTCGATGAGGCGGTAGAGCCGCGCCCGCTGCAGGCACGCGCCGCGCCAGCGCAGGTGCACCGACAGCACCAGTACCGCCAGCACCAGCAGCTTGAGGAGCGGTATCAGCACGCTGGCGATCAGGATGACCAGCGCGAGCGGCCACGAGCCGCCCTCCCACAGGAAAGCGGCGCCGCTCAGGATCGTGTCGTGCTGCGACCCGAACGGCGACGTGGTCTCCAGGATCGGCAGCAGGTTCGCGGGCGCGTACAGCACGGCGGCGGCCAGCAGCAGCGCCAGCGCGCGCGACAGGCTGCGTGGCCGGCTCGCGTGCAGGTGGAGGCCGCAGCGGCTGCATCCGGGGCGGGCCGCCGCGGCGCCGCCGCGCGCGCGCTGGTTGAGGATCCCGCACGCCGGGCAGACCACGATGCCCGCGCCCGCGGCGGTCGGCGCCGTCATCGCTCGCCAATCGAGGGGGGCGGCCAGCTCGGCCGCCAGGTCACCCGGTCCGCCAGCTCGCGCAGATCGAACCCCGTCGGGATCGCCGCCATCATCAGCATGAGCGCGCCGAACGCCCACAGGCCGGCCCCGATCTCGACGCGCGCCGTCTGCGACAGGCGGCCCAGCGCCACCAGCGTGCCCAGCACCAGCACGTCGATCATGCTCCAGGGCCGCACGGCCTGGAGCAGGTGCAGCGCGCGCGGGAAGCAGCGGCGCCCCGGCCAGAAGCGGATCGCCGCCAGCAGGTAGAGCGTCGTGCCGATCTCGATCGCCGGCATCACGAGCCCCATCGTCACGACCAGCGCACCCACCCCCCCGAAGTGCTGGTCCCGCAGCGCGAGCGCCGTCCCGAACAGGGTGGTGGTGGTGCGATCGCCCTGGGCCTCCAGCCCCACCATGCGCGAGGCGTTGGCGATCAGGAACAGGACCGCGGCGGTCGCCGCGTACGCCAGCGCCCGCCCGAGCCCGCCCGGAACGTTACGGTAGAGGAACGCCCGGCAGCGGGCGCAGCGGACGCGCCCGCGCTCGCCGAGCGGCGGCTCGAGCTGGAGCAGGTCGCACTCGGGGCAGGCAGTGACGGGCGCGGTGGACATGGCTCTCGGAACGTCCGCGCTTCACGGTGCGGACGCGCGCGCCGTGTGGCAATGCGCCGATGTCCGTAAGTTCTCGGCTGAGCCGCTAGTCCGCGGCGGCGTCGGGGGCGGAGTCGGTGCCCGCGTCGGCCGGCACGAAGACGATGCATTTTCCGTCGAGCAGGCAGACGTTCGGCACGCAGTAGGCGGCGATGTTCAGCACCGCGCAGCAGGTGGTGTTGCTGCCGCAGAAGTTCGCGCCGACGTCCACGCAGGGATCGGTCGACCCGGTGGGCGCCGGCTGGGCCTTCGTGCAGACGCACGGCACGCCCTCCAGCTGCAGGCCCAGGTACGGGTCGCAGGTGCAATGGAGCGGGCTCTCGCACTCGTCGCCGCACATCGAGCACGGCTTGCCGATGCCGAGCTCGTTGGGGGCCGGCGGGCAGCCGGGCGGCGCCTCGATGCCGACCTCGACGACCCCGGCGTCGCGCGGCGCGCCGCACATCGGCTTGCTTCCGCCCGACGAGCAGCTCGCGGCCGCAGCCGCGGCGAGCAAAATGAACAAAGCTATCGAGGTGCGAGACATACGCCGTTCAGCTTATCTCAAAACGCGCACGTCACGCGCAGCGTGAACGAATCGGTGCCGACGTATTCGAGCACCCCGTACAGCTCTTGCCCGCGCGTCAGGCCCAGGCGCGCGATCAGATCGATGCGCCAGCTGTCGCCCGCGTGGATCTGCAGCGCCGGCGCGACCCAGACGGCGCGCAGCCCGTTCACGGCCTTGAAGTTGGGATCGTCGAGGTGATTGAGCACGAACGTCGTCGCCAGCTCGACCGACGCGCCCAGGAACGACCAGGGCGCGACGCCGAGCGCGTAGTGCGCGTCCCACAGGTAGATCGACGGCACGACGATCGGTTCGCCCTGGATGTTGCCGTCGGGGCCGAACAACCCGATGGCGCCCTGGTTGACGACGTAGGTGAGCGGACCGAGCGCGCCGCCCAGGATCAGCGTCGGCTCGACGTGGAAGTAGTAGGGGATGGTGAAGATCGCCAGCGAGTAGTCGGCCAGGTGGACGGAGAACCGCGTGGTGTGCGTCGGCAGCCGGCCGCGCAGGCCGACGCCGGCGATCAGCGCCTCGCTGTCGCCCGCCAGCCGCTCGCTCCAGACCGCGCCCAGCGCCAGATCGCCGAGCGAGGGCGCCGTCTGGTGCGCATCCTGCGGCATCGGCGCCTGGTTCAGCAGCGACGTGATGTCGACGGTCGTGATGTTGAACGGCAGCTGCGCGTCGAAGGCGAAGCGCCGCCAGCGCCAGGCGCCGCCCAGCGCGATGCGGACGTTGCGCCCCTTGCCGGCGATGTACGGCAGCGCGGAGAGATCGTTGCTGACCGCGTACGCGCCGTCGAGGTAGACGCGCGTGCGCGGCTCGGGCAGCCGCAGCGCCGGGCCGTCGACGGGCGGCGGATAATAGTCGACGCCGATCGGGTCTCCGGCCGCGGGCGGCGCGGGCGGCTCGCCCGCCGCGGCGGGCCCGGCCGGCTCGCTGCTGCCGGGGCTTGCGCCGGCGGGATTCTCGTCTTCGGCGGCCGCCGCGCGCGCGCCGGTGGCCAGCGCGACGAGCAGCAGAGCGACGGCGTGGAGCGCGGGCTTGCGCGGCACCGGACCACATGTACCGCAAACCGGCTCAGGGCCGCAACCACCGGTTTCAATTGGACAAAAATCGGGTTTGCGGGCGCTTTGAAAAGCTGCAACAGTCTCGGCATGAGCCTATTCAGACCCTTAGCCTTCGCGACCGGCTCCCTGCTGCTCGCCATCGTCAGCGGTGCGGCGCAGGCGACGGTCATGCAGCCGACGACCAACGAGGTGATGCCCGTGGCGACGCCCGCCGCGGAGATCAGCGTCATCACCAGCCGCGGATTTCCGGCCGACGCCGACACGCTGGCCGGTCTCTTCAAGTACCACGTCATCAATGGCGTGATGGGCGCCGACATGTCGATGGATCCGATCGCCGACGCGCACACGACGCCGGGGACGTTCTCGCCGCAGTGCGGGCTCACCGGCACGATCGTCGTGCGCGGCGGCGGTTGCAAGAACGAGCTCGGCTGGTACAACGCGACGGAGAACCCGGCTACGAAGCCAGCCGACAACCAGATCTACACGCTGGTGCCGTCGAACCTGCAAGCGGCGCCGCCCAACGGCCTCATGTGCATGGACAACGACTTTTGTCCGCTCGCGACGCACATGACTTCGCAGATGAACCAGCACACCTGGATGGACTACGACTTCGCACAGAACATCCGGACCAGCACCAACTACAAGGGCGGGCTCATCGGCCTCGCGATGAAGGGTCTGGCCGGCAGCCAGTGCCCGCAGACGAAGTACTCGCAGGCGGACCTGAACGACAAGAACGCCGCCGGCATGCCATGGGTGAGCGTTCTCATCTACCAGTCCGTCGCCGATCCGCAGTCGTACTACATCGCGTTCGAAGACCAGCCGACCTGCACCCAGAGCTGGCGCGGTTGCACCGGTAACCAGCCCAACCAGCCCGGCAACGGCAACGACGGCGATTTCAACGACTTCGTCTTTTTCGTGTCGGGTTTGTCGTGCAACCTCGGCGGCGACCCGTGCACGGTTCCGGGCCAGATGGGGATCTGCGCGGGCGGTGTCACCGAATGCGCCGGCGGCGGCACCACCACCACCTGCCGCCAGGCGGTCATGCCGAGCACCGAGGTCTGCGACAACGTCGACAACGACTGCGACGGCATGGTCGACAACGGCGACGGCCTCTGTCCCCCCGGCCAGGTTTGCAGCCAGGGCGTCTGCCGCCACCCGTGCGACGATACCGAGTTCCCGTGCGCGGTCGGTCTCAGCTGTGACAGCAGCGACGGACTTTGCAAGGATCGCGCGTGCATCGGGATGACGTGCGGTGCCGGCCAAGTCTGCCGGCAGGGCACCTGCATCGGCGGCTGCGAAGGCGTCATGTGCCCGCACGGCCAGACCTGCCGGCTCGGCGCCTGCGTCGCTGCGTGCGACGGCGTCACCTGTCCGGCCGATCGCGTCTGCGAAAACGGCGCCTGCCAGCCGCCGTGCAACAACAAGTGCCGCACTTGCAAGGCCGGCACGACTTGCAACATGACGTCCGGCGTCTGCCTCGAGACCGGCTGCGAGAACACCACCTGCCCGGCCGGCCAGGTCTGCATCGGCGGCAGCTGCAAGGACGGCTGCACGGACGTCATCTGCCCGGGCGGGCAGGCGTGCATGAACGGCAGCTGCACGCCGGTCGCGCCGCCCGACACCGGGAGCGGGGGCGCCGGCGGGGGCGGGGGCAGCGTCGTCATCCTCGGCAACGGCGGCGCGGGCGGCAACACGAGCACCGGCGCGGCCGGTTACGCCGGCGCCGGCCCGGGCACCGGTAACTCCGGCGGCGCCGCCATGGAGACGCCGCACATGATCTCGACGTGCAAGTGCGAGACGGCCGAGGGTCCGAGCGCGGCGGGCGTCGCGCTGCTGCTCGCCGGCGTCGCCGTCGCCGCCGGGCGCCGGCACCGCCGCCGCGCCGCCGCGCGCGCGCGCCGATAGGGCAGGGGCGGCGGCGGACGGTGCGACGAGCGCTCGCCGCCTTCGCGCTGCTCGGGCTGGCGGGCGCGGCCGCGCTGGCGCGCGCGCAGACGGCGCCGCCGCGGCAACTGCCGTACGACCTGACCGTCGACGGGACGATCACGGGCGCCGCGATCGTCTACTGGATCGGCTCCGAGGCGCTGCGGCCTCAGCTCGCCCCGTCGACCTGCCACTGGTGCGATCCGCCCGGCTTCGACAGCAGCGCGCGCGACGCGCTGAGATGGAGCGACACGAACGCCGCCAACATCACCAGCTACGTCACGGCGCTGGGCGTGGCGCCGCTGGCCGTGTTCGGGCTGGACGCGTGGGCGGCGCATCGCGATCAGGCCGAACCGGGCGCGGCGTGGATCGACGCGCTGCTGATCTCCGAATCGGTGTCGGTCGCGATGGCCATGAACCAGACGGTGAAGTTCATCGTCGGGCGCGAGCGCCCGTTCGTGCACGCGCTGCCGGAGGCCGACAAGCCGAACACGGCACACCCGTCGGACAACAACCTGTCCTTCTACTCGGGCCACGCGACGTTCACGTTCGCGCTGGCGGCGGCCGGCGGGACGGTGGCGTCGATGCGGCGCTACCGGATGGCACCCTGCATCTGGGCCACCGGCATGATCGTCGCGGCCGGGACCGCGTACCTCCGCATCGCCGCGGACAAGCACTACCTCAGCGACGTGACGGTGGGCGCCGTGATCGGGTCGGCCACCGGCTTCGCCGGGCCGTACCTGTTCCACCACCCGGGGCGGCTGACCGTCGCGCCGGCGCCGCTCGAGCACGGGGGCGCCGTGCTGACCGTCCGCGGCCTTTTCTGACTGGGCCGATCCGGCGACAATCAGATTTCTGAGCAGATGGACCGGGGCGGCGTGGCGCCGTCGCAGGCGCGCCGTGGCCTGGAAATTGCGAAGGATCGCGAGCCGCGATGAAGCGAACGAACGCCGTGGTCCTGCTGGTCGCCGCCGCCGGTTGCTACACGCCCGCGCAGACGCTTCCCGTTCCGGCGGCGGTGGTCAACGATGCGTGCGGCACGAACCGCAGCGCCGCGGCTTGCGCGCAGGCGGACCGTTGCGAGTGGCGTGTTGCCTCGGTCGCCTGTCAGGCAGGCGCGGTTTGCCCGCAGGGGATCTGCGTGACGCCCGACGCCTGCGCGGCGCTGACGGAGCGCGCCGCATGCGAGGCGTTGGCGCCCTGCGCCTGGTCGGGACAGCGGCCGCTCGCGGCGTCGATCGATCTCTGTCCGCTCGGGCAGAGCTGCGCGACCGGCGGCTACTGTCACCACCGTGACGCTTCGGGGGGCGGCTGCACCTGCGTGCAGCCGATCGCCTGCCCGGCGGGCGCGGATTGTCCCGCCGTCGCCTGCGATTGCTCGAGCCCGCCGTCGGGCGCCGGCGCGGGCGGCGGGACGTGCACGTGCGCCTGTCCGGACTGCGCGCCCGGCGAGGCCTGCCCCGCGTGCGCCTGCACGTGCGCGGGCGGCGGCGCCTGCAACGGCGGCGGTGCCGTGGCGGGCGGGACGTGCACGTGCACCTGTCCGACCTGCGCGCCGGGCGCCGCCTGCCCGCCCTGCGATTGCGCGTGCGGCACCGGCAACGTCGGCATCGGCGGCGCCGGCAGCAGTGGCTCACCGGGCGCGCCGGTGACGACGATGACGATCGGCGGCGGCGGGCCGGCCGGCGCGGATCTGGCCGATCCCTGCGCGGCGCACGGCGACGCCGGCAGCTGCGCCGCCGACAGCGCGGATGCTTGCCGGTGGATCGAGCTCGGGATCGTCTGCATCACGGCCCCCTGCCCGAGCGGGATGTGCGTCGGGATGACGAAGGGCGCGCCCGGCGACGGCGGCACGGACGCCGGCGTCGGCGTCGGCGGATGTGGCTGCGCGTGCCCCGCCTGCGTCGCCGGACAGAGCTGCCCGCCTTGCACCTGCAGCTGCTGCGGCCCGACGCCGGTGCCGCCCGTCCCGGTCCCCGCCTGAGTAACAGTTTGCGATAAGCTCCGCCGGTGATCGGCCCCCTCCCGGCTCTCCTCGCGATGGCTGCCGTCGCTGCGGGCGACGCCGCGTCGGGAGGAGCGGCCGTGAAGCCGCCGCCCGCGAACCCGCCCGGGCCTTCCGCGACGACGCAGCCCCCGCCGCCGGCGCCGGGGCCGGCGCAGCCGCCGCCGCAGACGGAGGATCTGCCGATGGCGATCGTCTGGAACGCGCCCGACGAGTGCCCGGGGATCGACGCGCTCAAGGCGGAGATCCGCCGCGTCGCCGGCCAGGTGCCGCCGCCGCCGGAGCCGCTGTCGGCGACGGTGACGGTGCGGCGGAGCAACGGCAACGGCTGGTTGCTGTCGCTGGTGACGGCGTCGGGCACGCGCGCGGGTGAGCGCAGACTCGCCGGCCCCGACTGCGCCGAGCTGATGCGCGCCGCCGCGCTGGTGATGGCGCTCATGATCAACCCACAGGCGTCGCTGCTCGCCGAGCCGCCGCCGCCGCCGCCCCCGCCGCCGCCTCCTCCGCCGCCTCCACCCGAGCCCGAGCCGCGCTTCGCGGCCGGCGCGGAGCTGGTGGGCGGCAGCGGCGCGCTCCCCGGTCTCGCGGCGGGGTTCGGGCTGCGCATCGCCGCCGGCACCGGCGCGCTGTCCGCGGAGCTGCGCGCGAGCGTCTGGCTTCCCCGCAGCGCCACCAGCGACGAGGAGGCGACGGCCGGCGGCAAGTTCTATCTCGCGGACGCCTCCGCCGCCGGCTGCGCGCGCGCGCTTCACGACCAGCCGCTGTCGCCCGCGCTCTGCCTCGGCGGATCGGTGGTGCGCCTGCACGGCACCGGCTACGGCGTCGGCTTTCCCAGCGCGGCGACCGCCTGGTGGACCGCGGCGTTCGGCGAGGCGAACCTGCGTGCCCGCGTCACCCACAGAAGCGCCATACGTCTGGCGGGCGCGGTCGTCATGTCCCTGGGTCGCCCGAGTTTCGAGCTTGCCGGGGCGGGTCATGTTTTCGAGCCTGCGTCGTTTTGGTTACGTGCAACACTGGGTTGGGAGCTACACTTTTGACCCATGGGCAAGGGTCCCCCCGGCCATTCACCGACGACAATGGTGACTGGAGCCGCGATGCCCGCGACGCGCGCGAACGCCGATGCCGGCGCCGCGGGCAACGTGGGTGCGCTCCTGCCCACACCGCCTGACCTGACGCCCCGCCGGCTCTACGACTCCCACTTCTCCTTCGTCTGGCGGAACCTGCGGCGGCTCGGCGTGCCGGACACGATCCTCGAGGACGCCGCGCAGGACGTGTTCCTGGTCGTGCACCGGCGCTGGGATTCGTTCGACGCGCGCTGGTCGTCGGTGGAGACGTGGCTGTTCGGCATCCTGATGCGCGTCGCGCGCAATCACCGGCGCTCGCTGCGCCGGCGCGCCTGGGCGATCCCGTCGACGGGCGAGATCGTGGACGTGGTGCCGTCGCCCGCGGCGGGGCCCGCCGAGCTGGTGGCCCGCCGCGAAGCCGTCGCGTTGCTCGATCGGCTCCTCGATTCGCTCGACGAGGAGAAGCGCGCCATCATCGTGCTGGTCGACATCGAGCAGATGTCGGTGCCGCAGGCGGCCGAATCGCTGGAGGTCAACCTCAACACGGCCTACTGGCGGTTACGCACTGCGCGCACCCAGCTGCGCAAGTCGCTGGCGCGCATCCGGGCGACCGAGAATCGATCCGAAACCCGCTCGGAAGGGAATAACGGGGAGGGAGGAACGTCGTGATGAAGGTGCTGGAACCGCTCGACGCCGACATGCAGTCGGTCATCGAGGCCGCGCGCGCTGGCCACGAGCCGAACGAGATGGCGCGCGCGCGCGTGCGCAAGGGCGTCGAGCTGAAGCTGGCGGCCGGGATCGCGCTCGCGGTCGGCCCGACCGCGACCGCCTTCGCCAGCGCCGCGAAGGTGACGGTGGCGGTGGTCGCGCTCGGGACGGTCGTCGGCACCGGTGTCTATGTCTACCCGCGCCTGGCCGCGAAGCACGCGCCGGCGCGGCCGGCCGCGACGCACGTCGCGGCGCGCCCCGCGCCCGCGGAGCCGGTGGTCGCCCCGGTGGAGGCGCCCGCGCCCCTGACGGCGCACGTGCGGCCGCACGTCAAGCACCACGCGCCCGTGGCGGCGCCGCCGGTCGTCGTCGAGAACATCTCGAGCAGCTCCGGATTGAAGGAAGAGACCGCGCTGCTGGGGGCCGCGAACGCGGCGCTCGCCCGCGGCGACGTCAAGCGCGCGACCACGTTGCTCGACGACTACGATCACCGGCCTGGCGCGTCCCAGCTGGCCGAGGAGCGCACCGTGACGGGCATCCTGGCGGCCTGCGCGGCGGGCCACGGCGATGCGGCGCGGGCCGAAGCGCGGCACTTCCACGCCCGCTGGCCGCGCTCGCCGCTCGCGGCGCGCGTCGACGGCTCGTGCGCCGGCGGCGGCAGCACCGCGCCCTGATCCGTGCTAGACGTCGCGGGGTGACGATGCGGCGTTCACTGCCGATCGCGCTGCTGGCGCTCGCGGGCGGATTGGGCTGCGACGCGGGCACGACCAAGCTGATCGGCGAGGACTTCTGCTCGATGGCGCCGGATGTGCCGCCCGCCGCGCTCGGGGTCGGGGCGTTCTACGCTAAGTACCTGGACGCCAGCGGCGTTCCGGTGCTGTCGTCGGCGGCCGTCGACAATCAGGCGGTCGTGGCGGCGTGCAAGATCGTCGTCCACATGCTGAGCCTGCGCGAGGACGTCCGGCGCCGGATGGTCCGCCTCGACATGAGCGTCGCCATCATCGGCGCCGGCGAGAAGACGACCGACATCCCCGAATACCGCAACCTCTACACGATGTATCCGAACACGTCGGACTGGGACAACCTGCGCGGGATCGGCGCGACCAAGGTGATCCCGGTCAGCTCCGTCGGCGAGGAGAACCTCATCTGCCTCGCCAACGACGTCTTCGCGGGCGAGGCGCTGCTCGTGCAGACGTTCGCGACCGGCGTGCAGCTTGCCGTCGAGGACGTCGACAACACGTTCGAGTCGCGGCTGAACGCGGCGTATCAGGCGGCGCGGACCACCGGTCTGTGGGCCAACACCTACGCTTCCCAGAACGACATCGAGTACTACGCGGAGGGCGTCCAGAGCTGGTTCGACGCCAACAAGTACGTGGCGATGCCCGACGGCAACAACGGCCCGATCAGCACGCGCGGCGAGCTGCAGGCCTACGATCCGGCGCTGGCGTCGCTGATCGGCGAGACGATGCGCGCCGACAAGTGGCGCCCTCCGGTCTGCCCCTAGTCGCTCGTCACGGCTGCGCGGGTTCGAGGCAGTGGCGGACGACGAAGCGTTTCACCTGCGAGCCGTTGTGCTGGTCGATCCAGCGCTCCGCGGCCGCGCGTGAGTCTGCGGTGCCCGGGTGGTCCATGCAGTCGGCGATGATGGCGTAGCCGTCCTGCGACTCCTGCTCGTCCTCGGGATATTCGCGCCGGTATTGCTCGAGCAGGCGCCGCATGCGCGGGGTGTCGTTCATCTCCATCGCCCCGTCGAGCGCCCCGAGCAGCCGGTTCTCGCCGTAAAGGCGCAGGTGCTGCGGCGTGATCGGGTGGGGATGGGCAGGACCGGCCGCCTCGCCGTGCGCGGGCATGATGGGAAGCCCGTCGCTGGTGATCACCTCGTCCGGATCGGCCGCGGGCGCGGCCGGGGGCGCCGGCGCGCGGACCCGCCGGGGCGCGACCGGCGGCGTGGCGGGGGCCGGGGCCGCGGCCGGCTCGTCTTCAGCGACGGGCGCGGGCGCGGCCGGCTGTTCGCCGCGATCGCGCGCGAAGAACAAGATCGCGCCCAGGCAGAGCACCAGGGCGCTCACGAGGAGGAAGAGCCGCTGCTTGGACTGGCCGGTACCGCTGGCTGCCACAGCTCGAAACTATAGCGCGAGGGCTACTTGGTGAACGTCCACGTCACCGTCTGGATGGAGTTCTTCCAGGCGTTGTAGTGGCAGTAGTTGCCCGTGACCGAGCTCGGGCACATCGAGGTCTTGACGCGGACGAGGTCGTCGCCGGCGTTGTCGTACGCCTTCGCCGAGATGGTGTGGCTTCCGGCGGCCAGCGTCGACGTGTCGAACATGACGCCCGCGTTGGTCATCGTGGTGCCGTCGATGGTCCAGTCGACGCTGATGACGACCGGATCGATCACGTTGACCTTCAGGATGCCGGGGCTGGTCACCGCGCCCGCCGCCGGATCGGTCGAATCGATCGGCTTGATCCGCTTCCAGATCGCCATGACCGTCTCCTCGCGCGAGACCGAGTTGTAGGCGGTGTTCGCGGTGCAGTTCGCGTTGCCGCCGTTGCCGCAGAACAGGCTGTTCATCATCGAGTTCGCGCTGGGCCGGTACTGGCCGGCGCCGATGGCGATGTAGCGGCTGCCGTCGAAGGTTCCCTGGACGCCGGTCGCGCCCGTCTGGTTGTAACCGACCCACATCGTCCACTTGTTGTCGGTGGTGGCCGGGTTGGCGCAGGAGTTGACCTCCGGGTTGACCTGACCGGTCGTCCCGCTGCCCATCGTGTTGGTGCCGCAGCTGGCGCCCGTGCAGGTGCCGTACTCGTCGGCGAGCTGCTGGAAGCCGTGGCCGCCCTCGTGCAGGGCCGCGCCCGGCGCGTCGGTGTTGCCGCCCGAGAACAGCATCAACGTCCCGCCCGAGTTCCACCAGCTGTTGCCGTTCAGCATGATGGCGCGCCAATCGATCGTGAGCGTCTTCGGCAGCGCGTTGAACGCGGTGTTGGCCGCGGTCGTGT
>DATBHU010000442.1:0-4192 GCA_036557265.1 Polyangia bacterium | reverse complement strand
CCGAAAGCGCGCGAGGGTTACCGCCTCGGGCACGGGCAGGTGATCGATTCGATGATCAACGACGGCCTGTGGGACGCCTACAAGGGCCAGCACATGGGCGACTGCGCCGAGCTGTGCGGCAAGGAGAAAGGGATCACGCGCGCCGACCAGGACGCGTTCGCCGCCGAATCGTACCGGCGCGCGCTGCGCGCGCAGGCGGAGGGCAAGTTCAAGGGTGAGATCGTCGCGGTCGAGATCGCGCAGCGCAAAGGGCCGCCCACCGTCGTCGCCGACGACGAGGAGCCGGGGCGCGGCGACGTCGCCAAGCTGGGCGCGCTGCGGCCGGCGTTCCAGAAGGAGGGCACGGTCACGGCCGGCAACGCGTCGTCGATCAACGACGGCGCGGCGGCGCTGGTGCTGGCGGGCGCCGACGTGGCGGCCGCGCGCGGCATGAAGCCGATCGCGCGCATCGTCGCGTCGGCCGGCCACGCCCAGGCGCCGGAATGGTTCACGACCGCTCCCGCGGGCGCGATCGAGCGGGTTCTCGCGCGCGCCGGCTGGAAGAAGGACAACGTCGATCTCTGGGAGATCAACGAAGCCTTCGCGGTCGTATCAATCGCGAACAACAAGCTGCTCGGGCTGGACCCGGCGCGCGTCAACGTCTGGGGCGGGGCCGTCGCGCTCGGCCACCCGATCGGCGCGTCGGGCGCGCGCGTGCTGGTGACCCTGCTGGCGGCGCTGCGCGACGCGGGCAAGCGGCGCGGCGTCGCGTCGCTGTGCATCGGCGGCGGCGAAGGCATCGCGCTCGCCGTCGAGATGGTGTAAGCCTCCCTCCTCGGCCATGTCCGCACCCATCCGCGGTCCCCTCGACGGCATCACCCGCCTCGGCGTCGTCGGCGCCGGCCAGATGGGGCGCGGCATCGCGCAGCTGGCGGCGTCTCAAGGCTTCGCGGTGACGCTGGCCGACGTGCACCGCGACATCGCGGAGCGCGGGCGCGCCGCCATCGGCGCGCAGCTGGCGAAGCTCGTCGACAAGCAGAAGGTGACCGCCGCCGAACGCGATCAGATCCTGGCGCGCATCCAGCCGACCGACCTCTACGGCGGCGACATGGAGGGGGCCGACTTCGTCGTCGAGGCGGCCACCGAGGACATCACCACCAAGCGCGAGATCTTCCAGCAGCTCGATCAGGCGTGCCGGGGCGGCGTGGTGCTGGCCACCAACACGTCGTCGATCAGCATCACCGCCATCGGCGCCACCGTCACCCGCCCCGAACGCGTCATCGGCATGCACTTCATGAACCCGCCGCCGCTGATGAAGCTGGTCGAGATCATCCGCGGCCTGGCCAGCGCCGACGCCACCTACGACACGACGCGCGCGCTGGCCGAGCGGCTCGGCAAGCAGACCGTGGTGTCGCGCGACATTTCCGGCTTCATCGTCAACCGCGTGCTGATGCCGATGCTGAACGAGGCGTGCTTCGCCCTCTTCGAGGGGATCGGTTCCGTCGACGACCTCGACACGGCGATCCAGCTGGGGCTCAATCATCCGATGGGGCCGTTTGCGCTGATGGATCTGATCGGGCTCGACACGACGCTCGCGATCCTGGAGGTGCTGCACCGCGACCTCGGCGATCCGAAGTACCGGCCCTGCCCGCTGCTGCGCCAGTACGTCGCGGCGGGGTGGCTGGGGCGCAAGAGCGGGCGCGGGTTTCACCACTACGGCGAAGGCGCCACGAACTCCGGGCCGATCCGCATTCCGTGACATGATCGCCGGGGCGACGATAGGGACATGACGACGACGAGCACCACCGACCCGGCGCCAGGCGAACCGCGCGTCCTGACCGCGCGCGACGGCGCCATCGTCACGCTGACCGTCAACCGGCCCGAGGCGCGCAACGCGCTGGACGGCCCCACCGTCGACGCGCTGACCGCCGCCTTCGAGGCGATCGACGCCGACGCCGGCGTCCGCTGCGTGATCCTGACCGGCGCCGGCGACCGCGCCTTCGTGGCGGGCGCCGACATCAAGGCGATGGCGGGCCTGGATCGCAAAGGCGCGCTCGCCTTCGCCCAGCGCGGCCACCGCATGGCGGACCTGATGGAGCAGCTCCGCGTCCCGATCATCGCGGCGGTGAACGGCTTCGCGCTGGGCGCCGGGCTGGAGCTGGCGCTCGCCTGCGACTTCATCTACGCGGCGCGCACGGCCCGCATGGGCATGCCCGAGGTCGGCCTGGGCGTCATCCCCGGCTTTGGCGGCACGCAGCGCCTCGCCCTGCGGGTGGGCGTCGCCCGCGCGCGCGAGCTGATCTATTCGGGCGTGATCATCGACGCCGACGCGGCCCTGCGCATCGGCCTCGCCAACGCCCTCGTCGACGCCGACCAGCTGATGACCGGCGTGCGCGGCCTGGCCGAGACGATCGCGCGCAACGCGCCGCTGGCGGTGCAGGCGGCCAAGCAGACGGTGACGCCGGGGACGCTGCGCGGGCCCGATGAACCGCTGGCCGCGGCGCTGGCCGTCGAGCGCGACCAGTTCGCCGCGCTGTTCGCGACGGAAGATCAGAAGGAAGGCATGCGGGCGTTCGTGGAGAAGCGACCGCCCGCGTGGAGAGGCGCATGAACTTCGACCTGTCCCCCGAACAGAAGCTGATCCAGGGCACCGCCCGCGACCTGGCGACGCGCGAGATCCTGCCGCGCGCCGCCGAGATCGACCGCACCCACCAGTTTCCGAAGCAGCTCTTCGCGCGGCTCGGCGAGCTCGGGCTGCTCGGGGTGATGGTCCCCGAGAAGTGGGGCGGCGCCGGCCTGGACGCGCTGTCGTACGCGGTGGCGCTGGAGGAGATCGCGCGCGCCTGCGCGTCGACCGCGGTGGCGATGTCCGTGCAGTGCTCGCTGGTCTGCGCGCCGATCCTGCACGAGGGCGACGACGCGCAGCGGGCGCGCTGGCTGCCCGACCTGGCGAGCGGGCGCAAGATCGGCTGCTTCGCGCTGTCCGAGCCGGAGGCCGGCTCCGACGCGAAGGCGCAGCGCACGCGCGCCGAGAAGAAGAAGACGGCGGACGGCGAGCGCTGGGTGCTGAACGGGACCAAGAACTTCATCACCAACGCGCCCGTCGCCGACGTCATGCTGGTGTTCGCCACGACCGACGCGACCAAGGGGAGCCGCGGCATCAGCGCGTTCCTGGTGCCGATGGACACGCCGGGCGTGAAGGTCGGCAAGGACGACGACAAGCTGGGCATCCGCGGGGCGCGGTCGGCGCAGGTGTTCCTGACCGACGCGGCGGTGGGCGACGACGCGCGCCTCGGCCCCGAGAGCGACGGGTTCAAGATCGCGATGCGCGCGCTCGAGGGCGGCCGCATCGGCATCGCGGCGCAGGCGCTGGGCATCGCGCGCGCGGCGTTCGAGGACGCGACTCGCTATGCGCTGGAGCGCCAGACCTTCGGGCAGCCGATCGCCGAGCACCAGGCGATCCAGTTCAAGCTCGCCGACATGCGCACGGAGATCGACGCCGGGCGCCTGCTGCTGTGGCGCGCCGCGGTCGCGAAGGATCGCGGCGGGCGCTACGGGCGCGACGCCTCGATGGCCAAGCTCTTCAATTCGGAGGCCGCCAACCGCGCCGCCAAGGAGGCGCTCCAGATCTTCGGCGGCTACGGCTACCTGGCCGACTTCCCGGCCGAACGGCACTACCGCGACGCCAAGATCACCGAGATCTACGAGGGAACCAGCGAGATCCAGCGGCTGGTGATCGCTTCGGCCTTGCTCAAAGATTGATCCTGGCGCTAAGTTTCGGCATCCCGACCCGAGGAGGGCCGTCGCCATGAGCCAAAATTCCGCGATGAAGCTGATGTTCGCCGCGCCGCTCGCTCTGCTGGCCGTTCTGTCCATCGTCACCGTCGGCTGTGCCGACACGTCCAGCTCGGGAGGCGGCGTCAACGTCGTCAAGGGACCCGAACCGTCTTCGCAGCCGACCAGCGGCATCTCGCCCGACAAGGAGGCGGAGATCCAGCTGCTGCTCCAGCAGCGCAATCCGTCGACGCTGAAGTGCTACTCCGACGTCCTCAACGAGAAGCACGATCGCGCGTTCAAGGGGACGGTGATCGTCCTCATCAGCCTGCAGCCGAACGGCAGCCAGGCCAAGGTCTCGGACGTGAAGGTCATCGGTGGGACGATGACCGACAAGGAAGTCACCAGCTGCGTCGTCGACAAGCTGAAGGAGTTCGAA
>DATBHU010000441.1:0-2405 GCA_036557265.1 Polyangia bacterium | reverse complement strand
CCGCCTTTCGGCTGGCCCGGGCCCTGCATCGACGGCGCCTGCGACGACACCGAGTAGGTCTTGCCGGTCTCGTTGGAGAAGACCTCGCCGCGCGCCGGTCCGACGACGCCCCTGGGCGTGAGCGCGAGGTTGCCGAAGTCGTAGTGGTCGTTGACGACGCCTTCGCGCTGCTCCTGCTCGCTGGTGACCGGCTCGGCGTGATCGCCCGGGTACGTCGAGTAGTACCAGCGGCGATCGAGCTGCGCGAGGCGCGTCCCCGCGTCGCAGGCGAGGCCGCCGGCGATGCAGATCGCCACTGACAAATACGCGAGAGATGTGGGGAAAAGGCGCCGATTGATCGCTTGCATGGTCCATGTTCGAGAACGCCGATCCAGATCGAAATTCCGCCGCGGAGGAACGTCGGCTACCATGCCGGCCCTCATGCGGTTGACCGTCGTTTTCTTATCGGTGTTCGCGGCCGTCGCGACGCTGGCCGGCCTGGCGGGTTGCCAGGGCGGGCCCGGCAGCTGCCTGTCCGGCGCGCTGTGCGAGTGCAGCGGCGGGACGGATTGCTACCAGGGGTGCGCCGACGGCGACGGCTGCGATCTCCTCTGCCACAACATGGTTCACTGCGGCGGCGTCTGCGGCGACGGGTGCGCGCTGGAATGCCACGACGTGAACGATTGCTCCGCGTCCTGCGGCGACAACTGCACCGCGACCTGCCACAACACCGTCTCGTGCGGCGCCTTCTGCGGCGCCAACTGCCGTTACGATTGCGAGAGCGTCGACCGCTGCGGCGTCCGGGCGGGGCCGGGCAGCATCATCACGTGCACGGCCGTCACGACGTGCGTCGTCGACTGCCTGGGGTCGTGCCAGGTGTTCTGCAACGACACCAACCCGTGCGACGTCAGCTGCCCGAGCGGGGCGGCGCCGCAGTCGTGCGCGAACGGCGCGCTCGCGTGTGGATCATGTTAGCCGCGCGGCGAACAGCGGCCGTCGTCGCGGCGGGCGTCGGGCTGGCGCTGTTCAGCGCCGCCGGCGTGGCCCAGGCGCGCGAGGTGAGCACCATCTACAGCACGCGGACGCCCATCGACTACATGGCGGAGATCGAGCCGCACCTGGTGCTCGGCTCGGCGCCTCCCGGCGCGGGCGCCGGCTCGGGCGCCGGGATTGGCGTGCGCGCCTCGGTGACCGTCGCTCCCGACGGCTTCATCCGCGGCGTCAACGACTCGGTCGCCGTCGGGTTCGGCCTCGATTTCGGCCACTACTACGGGGCGTACGGGTTCGGCGGTTTCCGCGATCAGTGCCTGAACTTCGAGCCCGGTCCGGCCGGAACGAAGGTCTGCACCGACGTCACCTCGAACGGCGGCAGCTACAACTACGTGTTCGTCCCGGTGGTGATGCAGTGGAACTTCTGGCTGACGGAGCGGTTCTCGGCGTTCGGCGAGCCGGGCCTCAGCCTCTATCACCTGGGCAACTTCGGCTTCGGCGCCAGCCCCGCGTTCTACGTCGGCGGCCGCTTCCGGCTCGCCGACCGCATCACGCTGACCGCCCGCATCGGCTATCCGACCGTCTCGTTCGGCGCGTCGTTCATGTTCTGAGCCGGCTGTAGCCTCGCCGTTCACAGGGCGCCGCCGGCGGCGTCCGGCGTGTAGCTTCGCCGTTCACAGTCTCCCGCGCGGGCGCGGCGCGCGCCCGCCGTCGCGGCGTCGCCGCCGGTGGCTCGGGCCTTGCTCCCTGGGCTGCCAGCGAAACGCCAGTCGGCGAAAAGGAGAACGGAGATGAGTCAGTCGAGAGTCGGGGTGTCCGCGTCGCTCTTCGTGTTCGGCGCGTTGGTCGTGTTCGGGGGCTGCGGGCGTCCGGCGGTGGACGACGCCTCGTCGGCCGAATCGCGCGCGGGCGCGCTCACGGCGCGCGGCACGGATCCGGGCGACGCGGTCGTCGTCAAACGCCCGCCGCCACCGCCGCCGCCCCCACCGCCGCCTTCGGGCTCGCTCACGAATCCGAACATCGGGAACGTCACGACCACGACCGTCAGCTGGCAGCCGACGTTCACCTGCGCGACGACGGCGGCGATCTACTCCGTGCAGCCGTCCGTGCCGATCACCGACGGCGCGCCCTGCGCCAGCGACCTGGATTGTGGAACCGGCGCGTTCTGCTCGCCGGGCGCGGGCGGCGCCAGCGCCTGTCACACCAGCGGGCTGCTCCAGCGCGGCGACATCTACTACGTCGCGGGCACGACCCTCGACCTGACGATGATCGTCTCGGCGTGCGGCAGCATCAGCGACGTCCTGCAGGGCAGCGCGTCGCTGGGCGGGACGGGCGGCTTCGACGACACGGGCAAGCAGTACTTCGTGCTGTCGACGACGAACACCACCTTCAACGGCCAGGACGCCACGAAGATCGTCGTGCGCATCAACCTGCTC
>DATBHU010000440.1:0-7304 GCA_036557265.1 Polyangia bacterium | reverse complement strand
GGGAACGACGGCGCGACCGACGGCGCGGGCAACGACGGCGGCGGTGACGGTTCCACCGACGGCGGCCCCGGCGCGCTCGAGATCTGTGTGCTCAACGACGCGGGGCCGACCGGCGCGTGCGCGGATCCGGCGGTGCTCGCGTTCGGGGCCCAGGCGGCGGGAACGCGCCAGATGCGTCTGTTCCGGCTCGACAACAAGACCGGCGCGGCGATCGTCGTTCAATCGGTCACGATCGCCAGCGCCGCCTTCAGCGTCGTGACGGTGCGCTACGAGGTCGACCCTGGCGATCCGACCAACTTGCTACGCGTTCCCCAGGCGCTGCCCGCGACGCGCGCGGCGGGCGCCTCGCTCTACTTCGAGGTGTCGTTCACCTCCGGCTCGACGGCGGGCGCGCTGCCGGCCAGCGACGTCCACGTCTCGGCGGGCCCGGCGGGCACGCCGGCGGATCTGGTGGTCCCGATGACGGGCTCCACCGCGGCCTGCCCGGCAGGCAAGGCCGCGTGCGACGCCGATCCGACCAACGGCTGCGAGACCGACACGGACGGCGACGTCAACCACTGCGGCAGCTGCCCGAACGCCTGCGCGCTCGCGAACGCCGACGCGAAGTGCAGCACCGGCCAGTGCGCGATCAAGACCTGCAGCGTGAACTTCGACGACTGCAACGGCATCGCCGCCGACGGCTGCGAGACGAACCTCGTCGCCGACCCGGTCCACTGCGGGACATGCGCGACGGCGTGCGTGTTCGCGCACGCGAGCGGGACCTGCCAGAACAAGGCGTGCGTCCTGGGCGCGTGCACGCCCGGGTTCGACGACTGCAACGCCAGCGCGACCGACGGCTGCGAGACGGATCTATCGAACGACACCGCGCACTGCGGGACGTGCGGGACGGCCTGCAGCTTCGCGCACGCGGGCGCCACCTGCCAGAACAAGGCGTGCGTGATGGGGGCGTGCGCGTCCGGGTTCGACGACTGCAACGCCAGCGCGGCCGACGGCTGCGAGACCGACCTGTCGAACGACACCGCGCACTGCGGGGCCTGCGGGACTGCGTGCGCGTTCGCGAACGCGGGCGCGAGCTGCCAGAACAAGGCGTGCGTGATGGGCGCGTGCACGCCGGGGTTCGACGACTGCAACGGCCTGGCCGCCGACGGCTGCGAGAGCAACCTGATGAACGACGCCGCCCACTGCGGCGCCTGCGGCAACAACTGCAGCAACGTCTTCCCGAACGCCCAGGCCGGCTGCGGCGCCGGCGGCGCCTGCCAGTTCCTCGGCTGCCTGCCCGACCACTATGACCTCGACGCGAACCCCGCCAACGGCTGCGAGTACGCCTGCGTCTTCCAGAGCGCGACCGACGCGCCCGACGACGGCTTCACCGACCAGAACTGCGACGGCATCGACGGCGACGCCAGCCAGGCGATCTTCGTCGCCATCACCGGCAACGATAACAACCCGGGCACCATGCAGGCGCCGATACGGACGATCAGCAACGCGATCGGGAAAGCGCTCACGACCGGCAAGACGGCCGTCTACGTATCGGAGGGAACGTACGCCGAGCGGGTGACGCTGCTCAACGGCGTGTCGATTTACGGCGGCTACTCGGCGGCGAACAACTGGGCCCGCTCTGCCCTCTACGTCAGCATGGTCGAGCAGAACGTCGTGGCTGGCGGCCGCGTGAGCGCGGTCGAGGGGCAGGCCATCACGAGCCCGACGACGATCGACCGGCTCACGATCGAGACCGGCGACACCTTGCAGCCGGGCGTCTCGAACTACGCGATGTACTGCAACAACTGCGCGGGCGTGACGCTGAAGAACAGCGTGCTGGCGGCGGGGGCGGGGGGGCCGGGCGCGGCCGGGGCGAACGGGACGCCCGGTCTGGGCGGCGCCGACGGCATGCCCGGCACGGCGGGATCGTGCGACGCCGGCGCCGGCGCCGGCGGGCCCGGCGGCGGGCGCTCGTGCAACGGCCAGGACGTCAGCGGCGCTCGCGGCGGCAACGGCGGTCCGGAAGGCGCCAACAACGGTCAGCCGGGCGGCACCGGCGCAAACGGCGGCGGCACGCCCGGGCCGGGGGGCCCGGGCTGCGACGGCGGTTTCGGGGGTTCGTGCACCGCCAGTCCCGGCGGGCCCGGCGGACCCGGGGGCGCCGCTGCAGCCGGCGGCAACGGTGCCGGCGGCGGCGGGTTCACGATCGTGGGCGGCTTCTGGCTCGGGACCACGGGTGGCACCGGCGCCCCCGGTGCCAACGGCCGCGGCGGCGGGGGCGGCGGCGGCGGTGGCGGCCAGGGCGGCATCACCGCCAACGACGGCGGCGGCAACGGCGGCGGCGGCGGCGGCTCCGGCGGTTGTGGCGGCTCCGGCGCCGCGGGCGGGATCGCGGGGGGCGGCTCGTTCGGGTTGTTCCTGGTCAATTCGACCGGCTTCGTGATGACCGCGAACACGATCTCGAGCGGCACCGGCGGCACCGGGGGCGGCGGCGGCACCGGCGGGGGCGCCGGCAATCCCGGCGTCGGCGCGGGCGGTGCTCAAGCCTGCACGACCGAGGTCGGCGGCGGCGGCAGGGGCGGCGACGGCAGCGCGGGCGGGCGCGGCGGTCACGGCGGTGGCGGCGCCGGCGGGTCGTCGTACGCCGTCTTCCGCTCCAACAGCGCGGTCAACACCGCCGGCAACAATCTCTCTCACGGCGCCGGCGGTCTCGGCGGAGCTTCGATGGGCAACGCAGGCGCCGCCGGCGCATCAGCCAACTTCATCTGATCGTCTGAAGCATCGTTCCGCCCGTCTCGCCGCCGCGCCCGTCGCGCCCGTCGGTGGTCCATCGACGCCTGTCAGCCGTCTCGGGGCTTGTTCGTCGTCGCGCGCATGATCAGGTTGGCGCGGACAACGGAGCGAATCTTTGACCTCGCGTGCGCGTGGATGGTGCGTCTTGCTCTGCGTCGTCCTCGGCGCGGGCGGGTGCGCTCGCCGACACGGGGGCGGCCCGCAAGGGATGCCCCCGTTGCCGGTCCAGATCGAGACCGTCAAGGCGGTGCCGATCCGTGACAGCAGCGAGTACGTGGCGCTGGTGCGGTCGCAGCACTCCGTCCAGGTGCAGCCGCAGGTCGACGGGCACGTCTACAAGATCCTGGTCGCATCCGGGGACAAGGTCCGCCCCGGCACGCCGCTGCTGGTGATCGATCCGTCGCAGCAGAAGGCGACGGTCAACAGTCAGAAGGCGATCCACGACGCCAACCTCGCGGCGCGCGATCTGGCGCGCGAGCAGTTCAACCGCGTCAAGAAGCTGTTCGACGGCGGCGCCGGCACGCGCCAGGACATGGACCAGGCCCGGTCGGCGCTGCAGCAGGCCGAGGCGTCGGCGGCGGCCAGCGCGGCGCAGAGCAAGGCGCAGTCGGTGCAACTCGGGCGCTACCGCGTCGTCTCTGCGATCGAAGGCACGGTCGGGGACATCCCCGTGCGCGTCGGCGACTTCGTCACGCCGCAGACGCAGCTGACGACGGTCGACGACAACGACGCGCTGGAGGCCTACGTCAACATTCCGATCGAGCGCGCCGCCGGCCTGAAGCTGGGCACGCCCGTCGAGATCATCGACGACAAGGGGAAGGTGCTGGCGCCGTCCGAGGTCACCTTCATATCGCCGCGCGCCGATCCGGCCACGCAGATGGTGCTGCTCAAGGCGCACATCGACAACAGCGCCGCCCGCCTCAGATCGTGGCAGTTCACGCGCGCGCGCATCATCTGGAGCACCCACGAAGGACCGGCGGTGCCGGTGCTGGCGGTTCAGCGGCGCGCCGGTCAGCCGTTCGTCTGGGTCGTCAACGAGGCGGCGGGCGGCCTCAGCGCCGAGCAGCGCGCCGTGCAGCTGGGGCCGATCCAGGAGCAGCAATTCCCGATCACCGGCGGGATCAAGGCCGGCGACCGCATCGTCGTCTCGGGCGTGCAGAAGCTGCGGCCCGGCGCGCGCGTCATGCAGATGCCGCCGCCCGGCGCCCGCGGCGCGCCGCACGGCTCGGCGGGATAGCCTGGGCGGAGACGGGGAGCGATGTTCGCGGCCTTCTTCATCAAGCGTCCGATCTTCGCGTCCGTGTGCGCGGTGCTGCTCGTCATCGCCGGCGCGGTCAGCATCCCGACCCTGCCGATCGCGCAGTACCCCGAGCTGTCGGCGCCGCAGGTCCAGGTCCAGAGCGTCTACATCGGGGCGAACGCGGAGGCGGTCGAGTCGGCCGTGACCACGCCGCTGGAGCAGCAGATCAACGGCGCAGAGGGGATGCGTTACCTGCAGTCGACCAGCGGCAGCGACGGCACCAGCCAGATCACCGCGACGTTCGAGGTCGGGCGCGACAAGGATCTGGCCGCCGTCGACGTGCAGAACCGCGTGAACACCGCGCTGCCCCGGCTGCCCGCCGAGGTGCGCAACACCGGCGTCGTCATCACCAAGACCACGCCGGCCATCATCATCGCGGCCGGCTTCTATTCCGAGGACGGGTCGCTCAGCAACGTCTTCATCAGCAACTACCTCGACCTCTACGTGCGCGACGAGATCAAGCGCATCCTGGGCGCGGTCGACGTGCGCATTTTCGGCGAGCGCAAGTACGCGATGCGGCTGTGGCTGGATCCGGTCCGGCTGGCTGCGCGCGGGTTGACGGCGACCGACGTCGTGGCGGCGCTGCGCGAGCAGAACGCGATCATCGCGGCGGGGCAGGTGGGACGTCCGCCCGCGCCGACCGGCCAGACCTTCCAGATCACGGTGCGCGTGGCGGGGCGGCTGACCGACACGCACGAGTTCGAGCGCATGGTGCTCAAGCGCAGCGACGACGGATCGCTGGTGACCCTGGGCGACGTCGGGCGCGCCGAGCTGGGGGCCGAGGACTACTCGCTGAACCTGCGCTTCGACGGCCGCGACGCGGTCGGCATCGGCGTCTTCCAGCTGCCGGGCGCCAACGCCTTCGACCTGGAGTCGGCGGTGCGCGCCACGCTGGCCCGGCTGTCGGCGTCGTTCCCGCCGTCGATGAAGTACACGATCGCCTTCAACCCGACCACCGCGGTGCGCGAGTCGATCCGCGAAGTTCTGAAGACGCTGGCCGAGGCGATCATCCTGGTCATCCTGGTCATCTTCCTGTTCCTGCAGGACTGGCGGGCCACCGTGATCCCGGCGATCACCATCCCGGTGTCGCTGATCGGCACGTTCATGTTCATCAAGGCGTTCGGCTTCTCGATCAACACGCTGACGCTGTTCGGGATCGTGCTGGCGACCGGGCTGGTCGTCGACGACGCGATCGTCGTGGTCGAGAACATCGCGCGCAACCTGGGTGAGACGCACGGCGACGCGCCCGGCGCGGCGCGGCGCGCGATGGGCGAGGTGGCGGGCGCGGTGATCGCGACGTCGCTGGTGCTGGTCGCGGTGTTCGTGCCGCCGGCGTTCCTGTCGGGGACGACCGGCCGGCTCTACCGGCAGTTCTCCTTGACGATCGCGTTCTCCGTCGCGATCTCGGCGTTCAACGCGCTGACGCTGTCGCCGGCGCTGGCGGCGCTGCTGATGCGCGCGCCGTCCGCCAGCGAGCAGCGCTTCGCGGGGTTCCGCTGGTTCAACCGCGGCTTCGACGGCCTGCGCGCGCGCTACGGCCGCGCGCTGTCGTGGCAGCTCCGCCACCTGCGCTGGGCGGGCGCGGCGTTCCTGGTCGGGCTGGCGCTGACCTTCCTCGTCTTTCGCTCGGTGCCGACCAGCTTCGTCCCCGACGAGGACCAGAACTACTTCATCGTGCAGCTGATCGGGCCGCCGGGCGCCTCGCTGGAGTACATGACCGGGATCGCCAAGCAGGCCGAGGGGGCGCTGCACACCCGATCCGAGGTGCAACACATCTTCTCCGTGCTCGGCTTCAACTTCACCGGCAACGGCTCGAACCGCGGCGTGATCTTCGCCAGCCTGTCACCGATCGGCGAGCGCAAGGGGGCGGCGCACGGCGCGATCGCGATCGTCGCCGACATGCAACGCAAGCTGCTGGGTGGGATCCCCGGCGCCATCGTGGTGCCCTTCCTGCCGCCGCCCATCCAGGGCCAGGGCGCGACCGGCGGCTTCACCTTCGAGGTGCTGGACCGCAGCGGCGCCACCGAGTTCGACACCCTGGCGGGCGCCGGGATGGCGCTGCAAGGGGAGGCGACGCGCACGGGCAAGGTGGGGGCGCTGTTCTCGACCTTCAGCGTCGACGATCCGCAGCTGGCGCTGACGATCGATCGCGAGAAGGCCAAGAGCATCGGCGTGTCGATCGATCAGATCGGCACCGCCCTGGGCGTCTACTTCGGATCGCAGTACGTCAACGACTTCGACCTCGGGACGCGCGCGTATCGCGTCTACGCCCAGGCGGAGGAGCGGTTCCGCGACCAGCCCCGCGAGCTGGGGCAGCTGTACGTGCGGTCGCAAGCCGGCGCGCTGGTCGCGCTCGACAACCTGATTCGCCTACAGCCGGGCGTCTCGCCGCCGGTCATCAGCCACTACAACCTGTACCG
Organism: Polyangia bacterium; assembly: GCA_036557265.1. Taxonomy (GTDB): domain Bacteria; phylum Myxococcota_A; class Polyangia; order Fen-1088; family Fen-1088; genus JADGRB01. The sequence continues at coordinate 812 of DATBHU010000440.1, read as the reverse complement.
CTCGCTCGAGCTGGCGGGCACGCCCGCCCGCGGCGTCTCGAGCGGCGAGGCGATAAAGACGATGGAGGCGGCGGCGCGCAAGGTGCTGCCCGGGGACATCGGCTACGAGTGGTCGGGCCTGTCGTGGGAAGAGGTGCGCGCGGGCAGCCAGGGGCTGGTCATCTTTGCTCTCGGTCTGATCGTCGTGTTCCTGGTGCTCGCCGCGCAGTACGAGAGCCTGGCGCTGCCGTTCATCATCATCCTGGCCGTGCCGCTGGCGCTCCTCGGCGCGCTGCTGGCGCAGAAGCTGCGCGGGCTGACCAACGACGTCTTCTGCCAGATCGGCCTCCTGATGCTGATCGGGCTGGCGAGCAAGAACGCGATCTTGATCGTCGAGTTCGCCGAGCAGCTGCGCCACCGGGGCGCCACCGCCGTCGAGGCGGTCAAGCAGGCGACGCTGCTGCGGCTGCGGCCGATCCTGATGACGTCGTTCGCGTTCCTGCTCGGCATCATGCCGCTGGTGTTCGCGAGCGGCTCGGGCGCGAACGGACGGCACTCGATGGGCACCGCGCTGTTCGGGGGGATCCTGCTGTCGACGGTGCTGAACCTGTTCTTCACGCCCGCGCTCTACCTGATGACCGAGGGCGCGCGCGAGCGCTTCGCGGTCCGGCGCGCGCGCCGCCGCGCCGAGCGCAACCGCGAGCTGCCCACGCAGTAGCGGCCCCTCTCCCTAACCCTCTCCCTGCTCCGCGGGGCGAGGGGATCGGATCTGATCTCCCTCTCCCTGCTCCGCGGGGCGAGGGGATCGGATCTGATCTCCCTCTCCCGCTTGC
>DATBHU010000439.1:0-3498 GCA_036557265.1 Polyangia bacterium | reverse complement strand
CGCGTTCTTCGTGAACCTGTACTTCGAGACCGCGGTCGAGAATCGGTTCGCGGCGAACGTGTTCCAGGCCCGCTGGGCCCGGACGTTCTGATCGCCACCTGAATAGACCTGAGTCGGAGACCTGAGGCCGACACCCGCGGGTGTCGGCACCGTTGACCTGTAGCCGATGCGTGGCTACCGACGGTAGACGGGGAGGTCTCCGATGCTTCAGGTCGAGAGGGTGGCGGGGAGTGCGACGCCGGCTCGCGGGCTGGCAGCCGCGGCGGCGCTCGGGTTCACCGTCGCTGTTCTGGCGGGCGGGTGCGTGCTGCGCGGGTTCGAGGACGGAACCACCGCGACGACGGTGGCCGGCGTGCCGCCCTGTCTCTCAGCGCCCAGCGACGCCGTCTTCATCGGCGATTCCTACATCACCGGGTTCCTGTCGCCCCCGCTGCAACCGGCGCTGGGCGCCCTCTATCCGACGGCAAACGCCTTCCGCAACTACGCGGTGCCCGGCACCGCGATGGCAACCGGCGGCATCGGGCCGATCCCGCCGCAATTCGACATCGCCGTCGCCGTGAACCCGAGGGTCAAGCTCGCGATCCTGGAGGGAGGCGGGAACGACATCTTGCTCTGCGATCAGGTCAGGTTCCCCGACTGCGACAGCCTGTGCAGCGCGCCCGGCTCGACGGCCCAGACCGAATGCACGGACATCGTGAACGACGCGGTCGCGGGCGCGGGGCAGCTCATGGCCAGGATGGCGGCTGCGGGCGTCGCGGACGTCGTCTACTTCTTCTACCCGCACATCCCGGCCAGCGGCGGCGGCTACCAGGAGATCCTCGATTACGCCCGGCCACGCATGCAGCAGCAGTGCGAGAACGCGGCCGCGGCAAACGGCGGCCGGCTCAGCTGCCACTTCATCGATCTCGTCCCCCCGTTCGAGGCTGCCGGCGGAGACATGAACCCCGCGAACTTCTCGCCCCTGGACGGCGTCCACCCTTCCGCCGCCGGAGACGCCATCATCGCCGGGCAGATCTGGGGCACCATGCAGTCCTCCTGCCTGGGACAGCCGGCTGATAGCGGCTGCTGCGCGCCCTGAGCTCGACCTCTTCGGGGGTGCGGCGATTTGTCGCACCCCTCCTGCGCAGCTAATAGCAGTTTGGTATCTTGCGCGCCGGCGGCAGCGCACGCCGCGTCGCCGAACGCCGTCCCAATCGATATTTAGCAACGAGGGTGCGGCAATCCGCCGCATCCATCCGTTCAGCACGCGGGGCTATGGCGCGCCGCAGTTGATCCACGCCGTGAGCTCCTGGCGCTCCTGATCCGACGGCCGGGGGTCCACGGGCGGCATGAACGTACCGGTCCCCGCCGCGCCGACGATCGCCGCGCCTGCTGTCTGGGCGCTTTGCTGATCGAAGCCGTGACACCGGACGCAGTAGGTATCGAGAAACGCCATCCCGAAGCTGGCGTACGTCAGCGACGGATCGCACCCCGCGGCGTCGTCGCTGTCCGCCGTCCCGTTCGCGTCCGCCGGCTCGACGGAGTCGCCCGAGCCGCCGTCATCGGGCGTGAACGGCCGCGCTCCGCCGCACGCTGACCCCAGCACCGCAATCAACAGGACCGTTCGAGCGACCGTCCGCATGGCGGTCAGGCTTCAAGAGCAACAACCGGACCGGGCCAATCGAGCGCCGGCTTCAGGGCATCTCGCATACCTGCCTACGCCACGGACGGGTCATTAGCGCCCGTCCGACATCAACTTTTTGAGTGCCTCGACGGCGGCGCGAGAACGCCGAGGCGAGGCCGATGCTACGCCACGACCAACCACTCCAGGAGGTAGCCGGCGAACGACGCCACGGCCAACGGCCACACCCGGCCAAACACGACGAATACGGCGCAAAGGAGCAACTGGGCCGCAAACAACCCACCCAGCCACGGCCACGAGGCCGCGGGCGCCCAGGTCAGCGTCACGATCGCGGCGCCGAGCAAGACCGCCGGCACACTGGCCAGCGGCCCCGGCCCAAACAGGTCTCGGAGGCGCGCCAGCAAGATGCCGTAGAAGAGGAGCGCTCCTGCGGCGGCCGACAGCGCGGCGCCGATGCACAGGAGCAACCACTCCCCGGCCGAGGCCGGCGATGTCGGCAGTCGCGAACCATGCGGGGTGAAATCGCGCAGCGAACGGACGAGGTGGTAGCCCTCGCGCTTGGCGACCATCAGCAACGCCCCGAGCAGCAGCGCCCCGAGCGCGTCCAACGCCCAGTGCTGGCCGCCGCGCCATGGCTTCCGCTGCGCAACAGCGCGCGAGCGAAAAGACCACAGGCCGGGCAACAGGACGACGGCGGCAGCCAGATTGTGGATCCCGGCCACGCCCACGAGCGTGCGGGCTCCGACGACGTCCGCGTTCCGGTCGAACCAGATCCCGAGCAGCGCCACCGGGAGGCAGCCGAGCAGCAGCACCCGGAAAACGTCGCTCCGCGCCTCCGCGGCGCGCGGCGGCTCGACCGGCTGCGCCGGCGCCTCGGGCCGCGACACCGGTTGATCTCCACGATAGGGCGAGGCCGCCGGGACGAACGCCGAGACGCCGCGACCCGCCCCGCACTTCCAGCACAGATCGAAGGAGCCGGGGCTCTCTTCGTGGCAGCCCATGCAGATCCATGCCCCGCTCTCGGTATCCGCGCGCGGGACCTCCGCGAGCAGCGCGTGCGCCCTCTCGACGTCCTCCGCGCGCAGCACCTCGACGGTGACCGTCGCCTCCGGCAGGGGCATCGCACCCTTGAGGGCAATGAGACTGGATCCGCTGGTCCGGTGCGGGATGTCGTGCGCGCGCAGGAGATCGCAGACGAGCCGCGCCTCGAAGTCGTTCGCTGCTGAAAACACGATCCGACTCACGATCGCGCCAGTGTACCATCGGCGGAGTGCCCGACCGCGCCACCAAGCCAAGGACCATCCGGTGGGGCATGATCGGCTGCGGCGACGTGGCCGAGGTCAAGAGCGGGCCCGGCTTCCAGAAGGCGGAGGGGAGCGCGCTGGTGGCGGTGATGCGCCGGCGCGGCGATCTGGCAGCCGACTACGCGCGCCGGCACGGCGTCCCCCGCTGGTACGACGACGCCGCGGCGCTGATCGCCGACCCGGAGGTCGACGCCGTGTACATCGCCACGCCCCCCGGCGCGCACGAGCGCCTGGCGCTGGCGGTGTGCGCGGCAGGAAAACCGGCCTACGTCGAGAAGCCGATGGCGCGCAACCTCGCCGAGTGCGCGCGCATGGTCGATGCGTTCGCAGCGGCGGGTCTTCCGCTCTTCGTCGCCTACTACCGCCGCGCGCTGCCGCGTTTCCTGCGCGCCCGCGACCTGATCGCGTCCGGCGCGCTCGGGCGGCTCACCGGCGTGCGCTACCGCCAGTCGGGGCCCTACCACCACGACGTCGAGGCCCGGGTCAGGGAAGGTGCAGCGTTGCCCTGGCGGCTGGAGGCGGAGCACGCGGGTGGCGGGCTGTTCCTGGACGTCGGCTGCCACACGCTCGACA
>DATBHU010000438.1:0-7183 GCA_036557265.1 Polyangia bacterium | reverse complement strand
CGGGCGCGGCGGCGCCGCCGGTGTCGGAGGTCAGCCCCGTCGTCACGAGCACCGCGTAGACGTGGCCGGGCTCGAACGGCTCGTCGGGGGTGTTGCGCACGACCAGCGTGTGATTGCACGAATACTTCGTGCGCCCGTTGTTCGAGGTCCAGCCGCGCGCGAACTCGGCGCCGAACGACGGGCCGGCCGTCACGTCGATCATGCGCACGACGTCGCCGGTCGCGCTCGCGTAGTCGATGTTGCCGGAGAAGCGGAAGGTGACGCCCGCGTCGGCCGAGAACCCGTCGAAGTCGGCGGTCCACGTGTCGACGTAGAGCTGCACCAGATCCACCCCGAGAGGCGTCGGCCCCGGCTTCGGGAAATCGGAGATGTCGAGCGCGCCGCCCGTCACGCGCGCGTCGTTCGGAAACGGCAGCCGGTAGAAGTCGGCGGGCGGATGGCCCGGCCGCGGCACCTCGAAGTAGCCGCGGAACGCGCCGTCGTCGGCGCAGGTGACGCCCGCGAACGGCGGGAACGCCGTGGTCAGCGTGGCGCACTGGCCGTTCGCGCCGCACCACAGGCCGGACAGGCAGTCGCCGCTCGCGTGGCAGCTGCCGCCGACGTCTGCGCTGCCGCCCGCCGCGCAGGTTCCGTAGAAGCCCGTCAGGTTGCAGCGCAGGGGCGGCCGGCACTGGCGGTCGGAGGTGCAGGCGGCGCCCGTGTCGAGGCCGCCGCCCATCGTGCAGACGCCCGACGCGCCGTCGCAGAAGTTGCCGCCCGCGCAGTCGCGCGTCGCCGAGCACGGGCTCCCCGGACGCCCGTTGCCGGGGTCGGCGCAGCGGCCGCCCGCGCAGACCTTGCCGCTCGGGCAGTCCGCGGGCCCGTCGCACGGGATGCCGCCGGCGTTCGAGATGCCCTTGCTCGAACAGCGCGCCCCGCCGACCGCCGCGAGGCCCATCACCAGCACGCCCAGCAGAGCCCCGACACCCGGACGGCGCCGGGCCCTCACTTCGCGCATCGCCGGCATCGTAACTCAACCGCGACGCGCGCCGGGCGCGATTCCGCGCGCGGGCGTCGTCAGTCCTCGGCCTGCTCGCGCTGCTTGCGCGCGACCGGCTCGATCGACGCCAGGCGGCCGAGCTCGCGGTGGATGCGGGCGACGCGTTCGACCTGGCCCTTGGCCGGGAAGCGCTCGTAGAAGCCTTCGTTCTTGAACGTCTTCGTCTCGGCCGTCCAGGCGGCGAGGCGCCGTTCCCAGCGCTTCTGGCGCCCGTCGACCGGCTCGGCGTCGGCGTGGGCGAGGTCGGCGCAGACGCGCAGCATCGCCTTGATCGTGACCGGCTTGGTGATCATGTAGCTGCCGTTGCCCCAGGCGTCGCCCCACACCTTCTCGGACGCCTTCAGGAAGTCGCGCACCACCTGGTAGAGGCGGTTGACCAGCGTCCGCGACGTCGCCTGCTTCTGCAGCTTCTTCCAGTCGGCCAAGACCCAGCGGTGGATCTCGTTGAAAAGTTCAGCCTGCAGGATCCATTTCTCGCGCTGGCTGCGGCCGCCCAGCCGGTTGATGCGGTAGCGCAGCGGGCTGTCCGACTCGACGTACAGCATCGCGACGACCTGCGCGGCGACGCGCTTGTCGGGCGCCGACCACGACACCTTCTCGTACAGGTCGACGAGGTGGCTCTTGTTGATGCGCGTCGGCGTGGAGTTGATGATCACGAACATCTCGGTCGCGAAGTCCTCGCTCTTGCCGTCGAAGATCACGCACGGGACGTGCAGCGTGCGCGCGTCCTCCGGGCGCTCCTTGCGGAAGAAGTGCAGCGCCGCCAGCCGGTGCTGGCCGTCGATGATCAGGTACTTCGATCTGGGTTCCTCGAGGTTGCCCACGTTGTCGAAGCCCTTGAGCGCATCGAAGGTCAGCCGCTCGGGCGTGAACAGCAGCACCGTGCCCGGGATCGGCGGCTGGCTCTGCGCCGTCTCATAGAAGTTCTTGATGGCCGCGACCTTGGCCTTGGAGAGATCGCGCTGGAACGCGCTGTCGCTCCGTTCGATGCGCGAGATGAACTGCGCGACGTCGTCTTCTTCCTCGACCTTGCCGGGCGCGATCTGCCCTTCGTCGGCGTAGAAGCGGCTGATGAAGCGGACCTTGTCCAGCAGGTGGTCCGTCGGATACGAGACGAAGTAGAAGACGCTGTCCTTCTGCCTCACCTGGGTCGCGAGCATGGCCCGGATAGTAACCCAGCCCCGCGGGCTGGGTTACTACCGGTGGTCGCACCCTACGATCGCGTCGAGCGCAGCGCGGCTTTGCCGCGCGGAGCTCATCGCGGGAGGGGTTGGGAACCCTCCCAGGGTTCCCTCATTTACAGAGCGCGTCGATGCAGGACTGCGTGCCGGTGCAATCGACCGTGAGGTGGCATACGGGAGCCGCCTCGCCGGGCGTCACGCAGAAGCCGCCGTCGCAGATGATGGCGTCGCCGCACGCGCAGCAGTCGGAGCTGACGACGCAGCCCTGGCGGCAGGCGCCGTTCACGCACATCCGCCCGCCGCCGCCGCAATCCGGGTTGGCGGTGCAGGACGGGTGCGGCCGATCGTCGGCGCGGCACAGGCCCGCGTCACAGCGGTCGAGCGGGCCGCAATCCTTGTCGGTCGCGCAGGCGCCGCGGCAGTAGCCGTTGATGCACGTGCCGCCCGAGGAGCAGTCGCGGTTCAGGACGCAGTGGTTGCCCCCGTCGGGGTCGGGCTGGCAGTAACCGCCCAGGCAGACGTCGCCGGTGCCGCACTGCGCGTCGACCGAGCAGCCTGGCTCGCACGCGCCGTTCTGGCAGCGCGCATTGAGGCCGCACTCGCTGTTGAAGCGGCAGAGCGGCGTGCCCGGCGGCAGCGGAACGCACATGCCGGACGTGCAGCACTCGTCGGCCGCGCAGTCCGTGCTCACGCGACACGACACCCCGGAGCCACCCCCACCCGCCATTCCGGTGGTGCCGGTGGTGCCGGCCGCGCCGGTCGTGCCCGCCGTTCCCGTGGTGCCGGCCGCGCCGGTGCTCCCGGCCGCGCCGGTGGTGCCGCCCCTGCCGGTGGCCCCCGCCGTCCCGTGGGTCCCGGCCGTTCCCGGGCCGCCCACGCCCGCAGACGCGCCCGCGGCGCCGGTGGTGCCGCCGGTCCCGCCCGCGGCGCCCGCCTGGCCCGTGGTCCCCGCCTCGCCGGCGCCAGCCGAGCCGCCGGCGCCCGCGACGACTGAGCCGCCCGCGCCTCCGCGCGGGCCGATGCTGCCGCCGACTCCGCTTCCGCTGCCGCCGTGGCCGGCGCCGCCGTCGGAATTGTTCGTGCCCGCGCATCCACCCTTGCCGGACCGTGATCCAGTTCCCGAAGTCGTGCCACCGTCGTGGTCGCGATACACGCCCGTCACGTAGGCGCAGTTGGGATCGTCCGGATGTCGTTTGCAGTGCGCGTCGGGATCGACGAGGCAGCCGCCAACGGCGGAGAGACCAAAGAGCGCGCAACAGGCGGCGATGATCGATTGCGAGAGCGAGGTGGAACGGTCCAGCTTCATGGCGAGTGTTGTCCTTTCGGCCGGCTGCGCTCTCGCAATTCGCGCGCCATTCTGTCAGCGCGTGATCGGAGCGACTGCTTGTGCTTCGAGATGCGCACGAACAAACGGATCTGCTGCTGCGGGGATCCCCGATTCTGGTTCGTGCGTGCGCGCGGCGTGCGATCGGTGTCGGTTATTCACACGCGATCGTGTGACGTGTTCACATCAGCGATCTTGCGCGTGGCGGAAATTCGCGGCGCCGATCGGGCGCGATGGGCGTCCAGTCGCGACGCCCTGCGTGCGCACGCGCACGATCTGCTGACCGCCGCGCCGCGGTCATGGCGTGATACCGTTGCCGCTAACGTTTTGCGAGGGGCCGGAATGAGGACGTCGAGTGGCCGAGAGGGGCGCGGCATCGGGGCGGTGCTGGTCGCGCTGGGGGTCGCATGTGGCGTCGCGTCCTGCGGCTCTCCGGGCGGCGGCGGTGTCGATGCCGCGATGGGGGGCCGCGGCGGCAACGGCGGCGCGGGCGGTCGCGGTGGTAACGCCGGGGGAACCGGCGGTGGCGCGCTTGCCGGCGGGGGCGGCGGGGGGAGCGCCGGCGCGAGCGCCGGCCACGGCGGCGCTGCCGGCGGCGGGGGTGGCGCGGGCGGTGGCAGCGGGGCCGGCGGTGGCGGCGGCGGCAGCGGTGGCTCGGTCGGCGGCCAGGGCGGGGCGGGTGGCCGGGGTGGGGCAGGGGGCACGGGCGGGAGCGCGGGCAAAGGCGGCGCGGCAGGCAACGGCGGCAGCGCGGGCAACGGCGGCGGTGGTATGAGCGGCGGGCGGGGCGGTGCCGGAGGCGTCGGTGGCAGCGCCGGCAGCGCGGGAGGCAGCGCCGGCAGCACGGGAGGCAGCGCCGGGGCCAAGGGCGGGAGCGGCGGTTCGGGTGGGAGCGGCGGTTCGGGTGGGAGCGGCGGCGCGAGCGGGAGCGGCGGCGCGGGCGGGGGCGCCGGCGGCGGCGGCTCCGCCGACGCGGGGTTCGACGTCTGCGGCGCGATGGGGATCGCGTCAATCCGCGCGCTCGCCTACCTGCCGGACGGCAGCGGCGTGGTCGCCGCGATGGCGGGCGGCGTCGCGAAGCTGATCGCGCCCGCCGACGCGCACGAGGTGCGCACGTTCGTCGGGCACGGCGGGGCCGTCAACGGTGTCGCCGTGTCGGCCGACGGGACGACGCTCGCCACCGCGAGCGACGATCGGACCGTTCGCTTGTGGCGGATCTCCGACGGCGCCACGCTGGCGACGCTCGCGGGCGGCGGCCGCCAGCTGCTCTCGGTCGCGCTGTCAGCGGACGGGACGCGCGTCGCGGCCGGCGCCGCCGACGGCCAGGTGTTCCTCTGGAACCGGACGACCGGCGCCCAGATCGCCGTCGCGTCCGATCACGTCGACGAGGTGCGCGGCATGGCGTTCGCCGCCGGCAGCGCGCGCCTCTACACCGCCAGCAAGGACGGCAGCGCGCGCGTCTACGCCGCCGCCGATCTGACGCTGCTCGCGACGCCGATGCAGGGCGGCACCTGGATCAACGCGGTGGCCGTATCGCCCGACGGCGCGCACGTCGCCATCGGCGATCTCAACGGCAGCATCGGCATCTGGCGCGGCTCGGACGCGACGCTCGAGCGGCGCATCCAGGCGCAGTACGGCGGCGCGAACAGCCTCTCGTACGCCTCGGACGGCACGCGCGTCTTCGCGTCGATCGGCAGCTCGGACGTCTGGGCCTTCCCCGTCAACGGCTCCGCGTCGACGCTGCTGCTGGCGCCGATCGGCGGCACGCCGCGCGTGGCGGCGTCGCCGGTGGGCGGCGCGGTGTTCGTGGCGACGGACTGGCACCTGTGGCTGATCAGCGAGACCGGCACGCACCTGCGCGACGAGATCCAGCAGGGCCCGTTCGCACGCGACGTCGCCTTCTCGTCCGACGGCAACCGGGTGGCGATCGGCGGCGACTTCGGCCTGGTCGTGCGGGCCGCGCCGGCCGGCACGGTCGTGAAGTCCGTCGACTGGAGCCAGACCGCCGCGGACTACAACGGCGTCGCGTTCTCGCCGGACGGCAGCCAGATGGCCACCGCCGAGGACAGCGGCTCGATCCACCTGTGGTCGACGTCGACCTGGCAGGCGACCAGCGAGGTCTACAAGAGCAGCATCCGCGCGCAGGGCGTGGCGTTCTCGCCCGACGGCACGCTGCTGGCCGCCGTCGGCGCGCCCGGCCTGGACGAGGTCTACCGTCTGTCGACCGGCGCGACGGTCACGTTCCTCGGCTACAGCGACGACATGCAGTCGGTCGCGTTCTCGCCCGACGGCTCGCTGATCGGCGCGGGCAGCGTCGGCACCGGCAAGCTCGGCATCCTGCGCGTCTCCGACTGGAGCGACGTCCGCCGCATCGACGGCGCGCACGCGACCGTCGCCGACATCGCCTTCTCGCCCGACAACCAGATCGCGGCCAGCACCGGCGACGCGCGCATCACCGTCTGGCAGGTGATGGGCGCGACCGCGCGTCACGACCTCTATCAGGGCCCGACCACTTACTTCGGGTACACCGTCGCGATCCCGTCGGACGGCGCGCTGTTGCTGGCGGGCGGCAGCGACGGCCTGATCCGGCAATGGTCGCTGCCCGGTCTGACGGCGTTGCCGTCCTTGCCCGGGCACGGGCCGGCCGTCGTGAAGGCGCGCTTCTCGCCCGACGGGCGCCGGCTGGCGGCGGCGTACGACGACGGCACCGTCTGGATCTGGTGCCGGCGATGAGCGCCGCGACCACGACGCGGGCCGGGGCCATCGTGCCGCGCGCGCTGCTGGCGCTGCTGGCGTCCGCATCGATCGCGCGCGCCGCGGACGGCGGCGTCGACGGCGGCGCGCCCTTGTCGCCGCCGGCGGTCGGCGCGGCGGCGCCGGTCTCGCCGCCGGTCTACGGGTCGGCGGACGTCTCGGTCTTCGTCTCGGGCGCCTGCGGCTCCGATCGCTGCCTGGCGATCTGGAACGGCTACAACTACCCGTACGCGATGATGATCGACTCCGACGGGAGTCCGTTGCGGCGCGCCGCGCTGGCCCTCGACGGCCTGGCCTGGCAGCAGGCGGTGGCGTTCGTCGGCGGCGACTTCGTCGTCGCGACCAGCTCGGGCAGCGACATCACGCTGGTGCGCGTGGCGCCCGACGGTTCGGCCGCCGCGACCAACACGGTGACGCTCGGCACCGCCATCACCGGCGTGGCCGTCGCGTGGAACGGCACCCACCTGCTGGTCGCCTACCAGGACCCCGTCGGGAGCGACAACGCCACGTACACCGTCCGCTTCGACGCCAACACCCTGTCGTCGCTGGAGGCGCCGCGCCAGCTCGCCATGCACAGCGGCGCCTGCTACGTCGTCGCCAACGGCTCCGAGTTCGTCGTCTTCGCCGGCCAGTCCCCGCTTCAGGCCTGGGCGATGGCCGACAGCGGGCAGCCGCGCGCCGGCCCGGTGTCGATGCCGACCGAGCTGTCTGTCAGCCTGCAGGGCGTCTCCGCGAACGGCACCGTCGTCTTGCTGTCGGGGCAAGGGAACCTGTTTCGCCTGGCAAGCGACCTGAGTGTCTCCGCCTCGAACTACGCGGGGAGCGGCAGCAGCGGCGGGCTCGGCTGGAACGGGACGTCGCTGCTGGTGGCGCAGGGGGGCAGCA
>DATBHU010000437.1:0-24467 GCA_036557265.1 Polyangia bacterium | reverse complement strand
GGCTTGTCCGACGCCTTGCGCGCGTCGTCGAGAGCGGTGATGCGCAACAGCTCCGCCGGCGACAGCAGGCGTTCCGCGTCCAGGAAGAGGACGAAGCGGCCGTCGATCTGCCCGACGCCGCGCAGGTACTCGGCCTGAATGCGGGTCCCGAAGTCGGGCACCGGCTTGACGTCGTCGGCCCTGACGTCGATGACGCGGCCGAGCTCGGCGGTCAGCAGGCCGAGGCGGACCGCCTCGCCGCTCCAGACCAGATCGACGACGACGACGTACGCGCTCTCGGGGGCGGTGGCGGCCAGCCCGAACTTCACCGGCAGGTCGACGACGGGGACGACCTGGCCGCGCAGGTTCATCACCCCCCGCACCACCACGGGCATGGACGGGATGGAGGTGATCCGCTCGCACTGGATGATCTCGCGGACGTGCTCGATCTGCAGGGCGTACTCCTCGCCCATCAGGGTGAAGGTGACGTACTGGCGGACGGGGGTCGGCGATGCCATGCGCTAGAACGGTTGAAACTCGGAGTCCGACGGCGCGGTGGCGGCCGCGCTGACGGGCCCGCTGACGCCGTTGCCGTTCGACCGCGGGTGCGCCCCGCTGCCGGACCGGATGGAGGTGCTCGAGGTGGTGAGCGCGCTCTTGTGGAACGAGGAGACGAGATCCCGCAGCGCGTGGGCCTGGGTGGTCATCTCCTCGGCGGTCGAGGCCAGCTGCTCGGCGGCGGTGGCGCTGCGCTCGGTCACCGAGTCGACCTGCCCCATGGCGCGGTTGATCTGCTGCACGCCGGTGGCCTGCTCGTTGGAGCCGGCGGCGACCTCTTCGACCAGCTCGGCGGTCTTGCGGATCGACGGCAGCAGCTCGCCCAGCAGCGATCCCGAGCGCTCCGCGATGCGGACGCTGGACGTCGCCAGCTCGCCGATCTCCTTGGCGGCCCCCTGGCTGCGCTCCGACAGCTTGCGCACCTCGCTGGCGACGACCGAGAAGCCGCGCCCGTGGTCGCCGGCGCGCGCCGCCTCGATGGCGGCGTTCAGCGCCAGCAGGTTCGTCTGCCGCGCGATCTCCTCGATGATGCTGACGCGGTCGGCGATCTTGTGCATCGCCTTGACGGTCTCCTGCACCGCCTTGCCGCCCTCCTCCGCCTCGTGCGCCCCCTTGACCGCGATCCGCCGGGTCTCGCTGCTGTTGGCGGCGTTCTGGTTGATGATCGCGTTCATCTGTTCGAGGTTGGCGGTGATCTCCTGGACGGAGGTCGCCTGCTCGGTGGTCCCCTGCGACAGCGCCTGCGACGCCGACGACACCTGCGACGACGCCGCGACCAGCGCGTTCGCCGCCGAGCGGACGCTGGTCAGCACGCGCGTCACCTCGCCCACGAACTCGCCGAACTGCCGCGACATGCGGCGCAGCTCGGCGATCGAGCCGAACTCCGGGACGGGCGCGTCGAACTCGCCCTTCGAGAGCCGGGCCAGCGTGTGTGACACCTGCTCGATCGACTGGATGAGCGAGCGGGCCAGGCGCATCGCGAACACCACGGTCAGTGCGAAAAGCGGCAGGAAGCCGACCAGGGCCTGCGTCCGCCACTCGGGCCAGGCGATCATGACGCCGGCCGCGATGCCCGCGGCCATCGCCAGCAGCACCAATATCGAAAGCCTCGTGACCACCGACCTCATTCGCGCACGGTCCTCGTCGTTTGCGTTTGCATCATCCGGGTCATTCGCGTCCGCCTTTCACAATTCCGCAGGCCCCCTGATCGCCGTCGTCTCCAGCGGGACGCCGATGGCGCCGGGCCTGGCTGCAGAGCGCAGCAGCCGGGCGACGTCCACGACGAAGGCGACGCCTCCGTCGGGGCGCATCGTCGAGCCCGAGATTCCCGGCACCGATCGGAACAGCCGTCCCAGCGGCCTGATCACGGTCTGCCGCTCGCCGTGAATGGCGTGCACCCCCAGGCCCATCCGGCCCGCGCGGTAGCGCACCACCACGATCCGCTCCGGCGGGCGCGCCGCGCCGCCCGTGTCGAGGATGCCGGCCAGGTTGACGTAGGCGAGCGGCTCCCCGCGCTGGTCGAGGATCCCCTCGCTGTCGGCGCGCGCGCGCCGGTCGGACGGCAGCTCGAGGCACTCGATCACCTCGTCGAGCGGCAGCACGTAGTCGACGCCCGCCACCTCGATCCAGAACCCCTCGATCACCGACAGGCTGAGGGGCAGGCGCAGCTCGACGGTGGTCCCCATCCCCTCCCGGCTGTCGATCTCGACGGAGCCGTGCAGGTCCTCGACCTTCCGCCGCACGACGTCCATGCCGACGCCGCGGCCCGACATCTCGGTCACCTTCTCGGCGGTCGAGAACCCGGGCTCGAAGACCAGCTGGTGAAGCTGCTCGACGGACAGGCTTTCCGTGTCGACCCGCCCGAGGCGCCGCGCCTGGGCGCGGATCTTCGCCAGGTTCAGCCCGGCGCCGTCGTCGGCCACCTGGATCACCACCTGGTTGCCGTTCTGGAAGGCGCGCAGCGTGACCGTGCCCTCCGGATCCTTGCCGCGCGCGCCCCGCACCGCGGGCAGCTCGATGCCGTGATCGATGGCGTTGCGCACCAGGTGCGTCAGCACGTCGCGCGCCCGCTCGCCGATGCCGGTGTCCACGCGCACCCGCTCGCCCTCGATGTGCAGGCGCACCCGCTTGCGCTGCGCGCTGGCGGCGTCGCGGATGGTGCGGGCGTGCGAGCGAAAGAACATCGAGATCGGGATCATCCGCGTGTCGATGACCCAGTCCTGCATCTCCATCAGCAGCCGCTCGCCCTTCTGGTGCAGCTCCAGCAGGTCGGCGCCGGCGTCGCCGGCCCGCAGCAGGCCCGTGCCCATCTGCCCCTGCACGACCAGGGCGCGGGAGGCGAGATCGAGCAGCTGATCGATCTTGGCCATCTCGATCCGGAGCACCTGCCCGTGCGAGCCGTCGCTGACGGGCGCGGACGCCTCCTCCGCCACCGGGGCCGCCGGCGCGGCGCCCCCGCTCTTGTCGGCCGCCGGCTCCTCGCGCCCGATGGCGGCGACCCAGGCCGCCAGCTCGCCTTCGATCCCCTTGCGCTGCTGCGGATTGTCCGGCTCCCCGGCGCGCAGCGCCCCGAGCATCACGCGGAGCGCGTCGACCGCCCGCAGGAGCAGCGTGGCCACCTCGTCGGTGAACGGCGCCTCGCCGCCGCGCACGGCGTGAAGCAGATCCTCCAGCGTGTGGGCGAACTTCGCGAAGCCGTCGAGCGCCAGCATCGCCGCGTTGCCCTTCAGCGTGTGGGCGCTGCGGAACAACGCGTCTATCGTCTCCGCGTCGTCGGGGCGATCCTCCAGCGCCAGGATGGCCGCCTCCATGCGGGCCAGCTCCTCCTCCGAATCGGAGATGAAGAGCCGCAACAACGCAGCGCGGTCGACGTCCATGACGCTTCCGCGCAAACATCGGATGCTCGCCCCGCAAACTGGAGATTCCGAAGGCTCAACTCCGCCGGGGGACCATCCGATACCTCTCACCAGTCCGGTGAACGCCTCCCGGGAGACAGGACTCGCTCAATCGCTGAATGAAGCGGTGTTGCTGGCGCTCGCCAGCGTCGACCGCGCGCAGCGCGAACGCGAGATCGACAAGGCCGCCGAAACCGCCGACCCCGAGCGGCTCGTCGCCTTGATCTCGGTCGATGATGCGATCCGTCGCAACGCCGCCCTCGAGGCGCTGACCAAGGGCGGTCGGCGCAGCGTCCCGGCCCTGGTGCGCGCGCTCCGCGACCCCGATCCCGAGGTGGTGATGTTCGCGGCCAGCACCCTGGGCAAGACCCGCGACCGGTCGGCCATCCCACACCTGGCCGCCATCCTGAAGCACGCCGACGTCAACGTCTGCCAGGCGGCGGTGGAGAGCCTAGGCGAGCTGCGCGCCGTGTCGACGCTGGATACGCTGGTCGAGCTGCTGCAGGGGCACACCTGGCTGCGCTTCGCGGTGGTCCACACGCTGGGCGAGATCGCGGATCCGCGCAGCATCCCCACCCTGCTCCGCCTGCTCGGCGACGAGCAGCTGCGGGACAGCGCCATCGCCGCGCTCGGCAAGATCGGCGGGCTCGAAGCGATCGACGCCCTGGTGCGGCAGCTCGAGGCGAGCCGCTCGTCGGCCGACTTCCGGTTCTGCCTGGAGGCGCTGGGGAGCGCGCTCGTCCAGCTCGCGGATCCGGCGGTGCTGCTGCGGCTGCCGGCGTGGATGGCGCTGGCGCGGCAGGCCGACGCGAAGGTCGCCGACCGGCTGAAGGAGATCCTGCGTCTGACGGGGCAGGACGCCCAGAGCCCCGAGGCGCTGATGACGAAGGAAGCGGCGATCGATCTGGTCCGCTGCCTGCGGCTGGAGTCGTGCTACCCGGCGATGATCGCGACCGCGTCCGATCGGCGGCTGTCGGAGGTGCTGTTGTTCGCCGCCGCCGAGATCGGCGCGGCGCTGGAGCCGCAGCTGACCGCGGCGCTGTCGCACGACGACGGTGAGATCCGGCGCTTCGCCTGCCGCGGCCTGGCGGCGGTGTCGGGGGAGTCGAGCGCGAAGGCGGTCGCCTCTCTGCTGACCGACGAGGAAGACACCATCCGCGCCGCCGCCGTCGGCGTGCTGGGGCGCCTGCACCTGACGGAGGCGCTGCCCGGCATCGTGGCGCGGCTGGCCGACGACTCGAAGGCGGTCCGGCGGGCGGTGCTGCAGGCGCTGGCGCGCATGGACGCCCGGCTGGTGACGATCGCGCTGCTGCGCAACCCGCAGGTGCTCGCCGAGCGGCACCTCGACGTGCTTTCGATCATGCGCAACAACCCGCACCCGCTGCAGCGCGGGTTCGTCGAGACCAGCCTGGCCCACGCCAACGAGCAGATCCGGGGGGCGGCGGTCGCCGCGTTCGCGGCCCAGGGCTCCGACCTGGTCGAGACGCTGGAGCCGATGCTGGCGGACCGGTCGGCGGAGGTGCGGCGCAGCGCGATCTCCGCGCTCAGCCGCTGCCCGAGCGAGCGCACCCGGCAGCTGCTGCTCGGGCTGCTGGATCGCGACGGCGAGGCGCGCGCGGAGGTGATCCGCGCGCTCGGCAAGGTGGGCGACGCGCGGGTGGTGCCCAAGGTGATCGCGATCTTCGATTCCTGCACGCCGGAGGAGCAGGTCTACGCCATCGACGTGCTGGAGACGCTCGAGCCGCCGGGCGCCGAGCCGTTCCTGGCGCGGCAGCTGGATCATCAAGATCCGCGGGTGCGCCGCCACGCCGTCAAGGCGCTGGTCCGGATCGGCACCACCTCGGCGCTGCGGCGGATCGCCATCGCCCTGCGCGACGACAACCCGCGCGTGCGCATGACCGTCTCCAAGGCGCTCGCCTCCTGCCCTCACCCGATCGCGCGCAACAGCCTGGAACGGCTCAGCGTCGACCCCGTCGACAGCGTCGCCGCCTTCGCCCGCTCGCAACTGTAGGGCTGAGAGAGACCCGCTGGCCGAGAGGCGCCAGGAGAAATCTCCGGTCCCCTCGCCCCGCGTAGCGGGGAGAGGGCTAGGGAGAGGGGCCCCCGCAACCGGCGAAGGTGCCTTGCCGAAGACGCGGGCGTGAATGCCTCCCTCGCACGCCGTCGCCACCTCCGTCGTAACAGCACCGACGCCGAAGCCGCCCTCTGGTCATGCCTCCGCGCCAAGCGATTCGCGGGCTTCAAGTTCCGGCGCCACCACCCGTGCGGCCCCTACATCCTGGACTTCTATTGCCCCGCTGAACGGCTGGCCATCGAGCTGGACGGCGGCCAGCACTTCGAGGCGGCGGGACATGCCTATGATGAACGCAGAACCGAGTACCTGCGGGGCCGGCGGATAGAAGTACTTCGCTTTCCGACGAATCTGGTCTTTACCGAAGCGGCGGTGGTCATCGATGTCATCGCGCTCGCCCTTGGACTCGACTGCCCCTCTCCCTAACCCTCTCCCCGCAAGCGGGGAGAGGGGATCAGACTTCTCGTCGTCCGCTCTCTCTCACTTCGTCGTCCGCTCTCTCTGATCTCGTCGTCCGCTCCCTGACCTCGTCCTTCGCTCTGTCTGGCCCTCGTTGTCCGCTGACCTCGTCGGGCGCTGTTCCTGAAGTCGCCGGCTTTCTTGACTGGCCTGTCAGCTGGGCATGCTCTCGACGGCGACGTGGCGGAGGGTGGTGGCGATGGCGCGCATGCACTGGAGGTGCGTGCGCTGCCAGTCCGTCTCGGCGAACAGGACCAGGATGCGCGTGCAGATGCCGTCCAGCGTCTTCACGAAGTTGATCAGCGGCGACACGGTCGCCGAGTTCATGTACTCGAGCTTGGTGAAATCGACGGTCACCTCGGCGCCCTTCATCTTCTCGGAGACCTCACGGAGGACAGGCCGCAGGAAGATCCCCGGCGTGCGCGAGTCGCTGACGCCGCACCAAGCGACGGTCCCCTTCCCGTTCGCGCGCGACGCGCTGATGATCAACCCGTCCTGTTCG
Organism: Polyangia bacterium; assembly: GCA_036557265.1. Classification (GTDB taxonomy): domain Bacteria; phylum Myxococcota_A; class Polyangia; order Fen-1088; family Fen-1088; genus JADGRB01. Next base: position 18,004 of record DATBHU010000437.1, on the reverse strand, counting down.
AATTGCCATTTCTGCTCAGGCATTGGCATTGGCTTTCCTCGTAGCGGTCACGGTGACCACGTCGTTCTTGTACTCGAGCTCCAGATCGAATCCCCCCTCGAAGCCGATTCGGTAGATCCCCAGCTTGCCGCTCTCCTCGGCGTTGGCCAGAAGCTGCTCCAGGCGCGCCAGGTAGAGGGCCTGCTTGTCCTCCGCGCTGCGCAACTCCTGCACGCGGCGCTCCAGCTCGGCGACGCCGTGCGCGTTGGTCGAACCGTTGACGACGCGAATGACCAGGCTCTCCGAGGTCGCCTCCAGCACGAACGTCACCGTCTCGGCCGCGGGGACGCTCTCGCCGTACTTGATCGCGTTCTCCACCAGCTCCGAGGCGGTCATGATGGCGGCGCTGCGCAGCTGGGCCGGGCACTCCTCCAGCGCCACGCCGACGCGCTGGCGGATCTCCCGCACGTTGGGCCACATCGGTGCGAACGTCAGCTGCAAGTGCGCCTGCATCGTCCTCCTATGCCGCCTGGCGCGGCACGTAGCGCACCGCCATCATCGTGACGTCGTCCTGCGGCACCACCCCCTCGACGCTCTTCATGATCCCCTTCAGGATGCCGCCGCTGTCACTGCCGCCGGCCGCCAGCCGGCTGAACGCCGCCGCCAGACCGTCGGTGCCGAAGCGCTTGCCGCCGACCATCGCCTCGGTGATCCCGTCGGTGAACAGCAGCACGATGTCGCCGCTCGCCAGCTCCAGCGTGTCGTCGCGCAGCAGCGGCCGGATGTCGTCCACAGGCCCGATCCACATGCCGCGCGTCTCGACCCGCTCCACCGCCCGCTGCCCGGCGCGGTAGATCAGGATGTCCTGGTGCAGCCCGGAGTAGCGGATCGAGCTCCCCTCCAGCTGCAGGCCCGTGATCGTCATGTAGTGGTCCTCGCTCACCTTCTGCAGGTTGCTGCGGACCGCCGCGTTGACCTTGCTCAGCACCTGGGCGGGCGTCAGCTTCGTCGCGCCCTCGGCGGCGCTCAGCACGACCGTCCGGATCGCGGTCTGGATCATCATCATGGTCAGCCCGGCGGTGACGCCGTGCCCCGACACGTCGCCGATCAGCACCCAGTCGGCGCCGTCGGTGCGGATGATGTCGTAGTAGTCGCCGCCCACCGTCGACGCCGGCAGCATCATCGCCGACACCTCGTAGTCGCGAAAGCGCGTCTCGTTCGGCAGCAGCACCGTCTGGATCTTCCGCGCCAGATCCATCTCGCTCCACAGCTCCGCCAGCGTGCGACGCAGCTCCTCGGTGCGCTCCGCCACCTGCGCCTCCAGCGTGTCGTTGGAGCGCCGCAGCTGCTCGGTCGCCGCGCGCAGCTCGCCGTACAGCTTGGCGTTCTCGACCGCGACGGCCGCCTGGGCCGCCACCAGCTGCAGGATCTCGACGCGCTCCTCGCTGAAGGCGTTGGTCGCGGCGTTGTTCTCCAGGTACAGCACGCCGATCAGCCGCCCCTGGTGCAGCATCGCCAGGCAGAGCAGCGACTTGGGCTGCCGGCTGGCGATGTAGCGATCGCGGGCGAAGCGCGGCTCGGCGGCGGCGTTCTCCAGCACCACCGTCTCTTTGCTGCGCGCCACGTACTGGACGACGCTGGCCGCCAGATCGGCCGACTGCTCGATCGGCTGGCGCAGCCCGAACTGGATCCGGTACGGCTCGACCGTCACCTGCGCCTCCACCTCCAGCGCGCCGCCGTGGTTCAGGATCAGGATGCCCTTCTGCGCGCCGGCGTTCTCGATCATCACGCGCATCAACCGCTCCAGCAGGTTGCCGAGCTCGAGCTCACCGGCCAGCGCCTGCGTCGCCCGCACCGCGGTGACCAGGTCGAGACCACGCGAGGAATCCGTGGTGGTGGTGGTCGCCGAGGCCGCGGCCAGGCCCGTCGGCGTCTGCGCTGAAGGCGAGGCCGCCCCAGACTCGCTGCCGAGCAGGCTCGCGTACTGCTCGCTCAGCTGCTTGACCTTGCTGCGGGCGCCCCACTGCCCGTACGCGTAGCAGGCCTCCTGCAGGTAGCCGCGCGCCACCTGGGTCCGCTGCTTGCGCAGGTGGAACCTGGCGGCCTGCTCGTTGGCCAGCGCCTCGAACTGGATGAACCCGTTGTCGCGCGCCAGCTTGATCGCCTGGTCGTAGAGATCGATCGCGCGATCCGCCTCCCCGGCCAGCGCCGCGATCTCCGCCTGGATCAGCGCGTAGCGATGGGCGTGGTTCGAAGGCGACGCCTCGGCCCACGTCCGGAAGGTCTGCTCCTCCTTCCGCAGCTCCGCCAGGCCGGCCGCGCGCGCCGGGCCGGCCGCGTCGGCCAGCAGCGCCGCGCGCGCCAGCGATCGGTAGAGCGCGTGCTCGGTCACGAAGTACATGCCCGGCATCAACGGCAGCGCCGCCTCCGCCAGCTCGAGCGAACGCTTGTGGTCGCCGGCGAGGTACACCAGCGGCTGCTTGATCACGTGGTAGTAGACGTGGAGGACGCGGATCCCCTTGCCGCTCTCGATGAACGCCGCCTCGTCGAAGCCGTCGCCGTCCATGCTGCTCGGGCTGCTCGTCTGCCCGGCCAGCGCCTTCAAGCTCTGCTCGAACATGCGCAGCAGCCCCTGCGCCGCCGGGGTCTCCGTCCGCCGCAAGAGCTCCATGGTCTCCGGCATGTCGGCGAGCAGCTCCTGGATGTTCTCGCCCCGGTAGAACCGGTAGTACATCGCGATCAGCGCGGCCCAGGCCACGTGCAGGTAGGCGCCGGTCTCGAGCGACGCCTTCACCGCGTGGCGCAGGTGCTCCAGGCTCTCCGACAGCGGCCGCCGCCAGTGACAGTTGAAGGCGCCGAACAGGAAGTGCGTGGCGCCCTCGATCTCCGCGTGGCCGTTCTTCTGGCACAGATCGATGCCGAGGCGCGCGAAGCGGTAGCTGACGTCCAGATCGCCGCCCACCGCGGTGTTGATGATGCCGTAGTTGCCGTAGAAGTACGGCGACTTCGGGGCGTTGCCGTTCTCGATCGCCAGGCGCACCGCCTTGAGGCCGATCAGCGTCGAGGTCTGCGGCTTCGACATGAAGGCGGACGCGTTGGTCTTGAACAGCACGTCGATCAGCGCGCGCTTCTCGGGATCGGCCACCTCGGGCAGCTCCAGCAGCGACTCGACGCTGCGGCCGGCGAGCAGGCCCTTGAGCGCGCCCAGCTCGGCGCCGATCGCCGCGCCGATCTGCGCGTCGTCGGTCGGAAACGCGGCGCCCAGCATGCGCGCCGCCCCGACGCCGCACTCGACCGCCTCGAGCAGCCGCTCGACGTTCGACGACAGCACGATGATCCGGATCTCCCGGCTGGCGACCCGCTCCAGCGTCGTCTTGGCGTTCTTCTCGGCGGCGTCCAGCAGCTCCAGCGCGCCCGCCATGTTGCCCGTCATGAACTCGCACTCGGCCAGCGCCAGGTGCGCCCGGTGCGCGATCGAATGCGCGCCCCACGGGTTCCGCCCCAGCAGCTCCAGGCAGCGCCGCAGCAGCTCCGCGGCCGCCGCGTGCGCGCCCGAACCGGCGATCTTCAGGCCGACCCGCAGGTTCAAGCGGGCGATCCGGCTCCGCTCCTGCGGATCGACGATCGACGTCCGTCCCAGGTTCATGTGCCGCATCACCTCGAACAGCGCCTCGTCGCTGGCGTTCTCGCCGGCCTTGCTGAGCAGCAGCCGGCCGATCCGCGCGTGCAGCTTGCCGCGCTCGCCGGCGTCGCACTGCTCGTACGCCGCCTGCTGCACGCGCTCGTGCGAGAACCGGTAATAGGAGATCAGGACCTCGCTGATCTCGTCGTCCTCGGACGGCCGCTCAGCCAGGAAGCGGGAGCGCGCATCGAGCGGCGTCAGCAGCCCCTCCCGCAGCGCCTCCCAGATCCCCGCCATCAGATCGGCGCCGGAGCGCTCGCTGATCAGCGACAGCGTCCCCATGTCGAACTCGTTGCCCACGCATGCGCCCAGGATCAGCGCGTCGCGCGCCGTGGCGGACAGCCGGCGGATCCGGGCCACCAGCAGATCGACGACGTTGTCCGACGCCACGGCGGCCTCGACCTTGGCGGTCTGCCAGGTCCAGCGCCCGCGCTCGGCGTCGAACTGGAGCAGCTTCTGTTCGTGCAGCGCGGTCAGGAACTGCTGCAGCGAGAACGGGTTGCCGTCGGTCTTGCGCAGCAGCACCTCGGCCAGCGGGCGGACCGCGGCGGCGTCCAGGCGCAGCGTGTCGCCGAGCAGCGCGATGATGTGTTCGAGCTTCAGCGGCCCGAGCGTCAGCTCGTCGAGCCGGACGCCGGCCTTGCGCAGCTCGTCGAGCATCTGCAGGAGCGGCTGGATCTGCGCCGCCTCGTTGTTGCGGTAGGCGCCGATCACCAGCATGTGGGCGTTGAAGCCGCCGCCCAGCAGCTGGCGCAGCAGGCGCAGCGACGCGGCGTCGGCCCACTGCAGGTCGTCGAGGAACAGCGCGAGCGGATGCTCGGGCCGGGCGAACACCTGCAAGAACTGCCGGAAGACCAGCTCGAAGCGCGCCTGCGATTCGGCGGGGCCGAGCGGCTGGACGGGCGGCTGCGGGCCGATCACCACCTCCAGCTCGGGCGCCAGATCCGCGATCAGCTTGCCGTTGCGGCCCAGCGCCTCGCGCAGGCGGCGCGCGTGGTCCTCCATCACCGCCGGCGATTCGGCCAGCACGGACCCGATCAGGGCGCGGCAGGCGGTCGCGAGCGGGGCATACGGAATGGAGCGATTGAGCTGGTCGAACTTGCCGGAGACGAACGCGCCGCCGCGCACGACCTGCTTCTGGATCTCGTTGACCAGCGCGCTCTTGCCGACCCCCGAGGCGCCGCCGATCAGCAGCAGCCCGGACCACCCGCGCCGCGCGGCCTCGAACGCCTCCAGCAGCGTCGCCACCTCGCTGTCGCGTCCGTACAGCTTCTGCGGAATCGACAGCTCGCCCGAGGCGTCGTTGCGACCCAGCGGAAACGCGGAGACCTTGCCGGCGCTGCGCAGCTCCGTGGCGCACCGCTCGAGATCGACCTTCAGGCCGCTCGCGCTCTGATAGCGATCCTCGGCAGCCTTCGCCATCAACTTCGTGACGATGTCCGCGATCGGCTGCGGCACGTTCGGCGCCAGCTCGCGGATCGGGCGCGGCGCGCGCGCGATGTGCGAGTGCACCAGCTCCAGCGGGTCGCTCGCCTCGAACGGCAGGTGCCCGGTCAGCAGCTGATAGAACGTCACCCCGAGCGAATAGAGATCGGTCCGGCGATCGAGGCTGCGGTTCATGCGCCCGGTCTGCTCGGGCGACATGTAGGCCAGCGTGCCGTCGAGCAGGCTGGCGCTCCTCGCGACCTGGGTCTCGCTGGACACCCGCGTGGCGATGCCGAAGTCGATGATCTTGATGCGGTCGCCGCTCACGAGGAAGTGGTGCGGCTTGATGTCCTTGTGAATGATGGCCCGGCGATGGATGGCGTCCACGGCGCCCGCCATGCTGATCGCGACGTCGAGGAACCGCTGCAGCGCGGGCCGCTCCTGGCGAAACATCGACTCCAGCGACACCTGGCCCAGGTCCTCGAGCACCAGGGCGAGGCCGCGCCCGTGCTTGACCAGACCGAACGTGCGGACCACCTCCGGCACCTCCAGCGACGCCAGCACCGTGTGCTCGTGTCGGAGGCGCGCGATCTGCGCGAGGCTCGGGTGTTCGCCGCGCAGCAGCTTCACGATCACCCGGGCGCCATCGCTGTTTCGCGTCCCCCGCAGCAGGGCGATGCTGTGGGTTTCGCGGACGGTGTCGGCGAGTGTGTACCCCGCTAGCGCAGTATTCACCGGCTCAATCCCCCGTATGGCTCATTACGGCGGGCGACGGCATCACCTTGAGCTGAGCCGTCGCACGACTGTCACAATCAAAAAGCTCCGCTGTCATCGCTTCAACGGTAGCGGAGCACCACCACCGTCATGTCGTCGGCCTGCGCCGACGTGAACGCGCGCACCTCGCGCAGGATCTGATCGCGCACGCCGTCGACGTCGCGGATGGCCGCCCGCTCCAGCGCGCGGCAGAGGCGCTCGAGGCCGAACATCTCGCGCGCGGCGTTGCGCGCCTCGGTGATCCCGTCGGTGTGGAGCAGGACGGTGTCGCCCGGCTCCAGCCGCAGCTCCGTGTCGACCGTGGTGCCGGCGGGCAGATCGGACGCCATGCCCGCCCACACGCCCTGGGTGTGAAGCCGCTCGCACTGCCGCGAGCGGGCCCGGTGAATCAGGATGTCCTCGTGGGCGCCGGCGTAGACGCAGCGACCGTCTTCCTCGTACCGGATCAGCGTCAAGGTGGCGTGCTCGTCGCGCTCGAGGCGCGCGCGCACGTTGTCGCACAGCACCGCGTTGACCGCCGTCCAGACCTCGGCGGGCGACGCCGCCGGGCGATCGTGGGTGATCGCCGAGACGATGCTCTGGATCATCATCATCACCAGGCCGGCGTGCAGGCCGTGGCCGGCCACGTCGCCGATCCCCAGCCAGCAGCCGCCCGTGAACGGCAGGATGTCGAAGTAGTCGCCGCCCACCTCGGTCGCCGGGATCATCGCCGCCGACAGCGCCAGACCGGACACGCGCCGCTCGCGCGGCAGGATGCTGGTCTGGATCCGCGCCGCCAGCTCGATCTCGTGCTCGAGCCGGGAACGCTCGGCGCGCTCGCGCTTGGTCGCCTCCGACACCAGCTGCTCCTGCAGCGCGGTCGCCTTCAGGGCCGCGCTGATCTGGGCCGGGATCGTCTCGCACACCGTGGCGCGCGGGGGATCCATCTCCAGCAGACACCAGCCGAGCGTCTCGGTCTGGAAGCAGAGCGGCTGCACCATCAGCGTGCTGCGGCGCTGGGGCCGCCACGCCTCGGGCATCAGCTCGGCGGCGCGAAACTCGACGCCGTCGGCCAGGGTGGCGAGTCCGCATTCGTAGTCCCAGACCAGGATCAGGCGGGCCGGGTCGTCGCCGGCCGGCGCGCGCTCCTGCGCGTCGACGACCACCGCGCAGCTGCGCACGTGCAGCCCCGGCAGGTGCGCCGCCAGCGCGCGCCCGATCGACGGGCGATCGAGCGACGTGCGCACGTCGGTGCCGAGCTCCTCGAGCGCGCGCGACGCCTCCTCGGTCTCCAGCCGCCGGCGGCCCTGGGTGCGCTCCGCGTGATCGCCGATCAAGATGTGGGCGCGTTCGAAGATCGACTCCGCCAGCGCCAGCGACGCCGTCCCCCCGAGGTCGCGCACCACCTCGCGGCGCAAGGTCGCGACCGGCTGGTGCCAGGCGCTGACGTTCCCGAGCTCGGCGGCGCCGCCCACGATCTCGTCGACGGCCGCCAGGAAGTGCTCGCCGCTGGCGCCCGCGAAGTCGCGCTGGATTGCGTCCGCCATCCGCTGCGCCCAGTCCGCGGGCAGCGACGGATCGGGCGCCGGGCCGCGCGCCACCAGGGCGCGCACCCAGGCCGCGTGATCGGGCCCGCTGGCGCCCCGGCTGGAGGGCGGAGGCGGCTCGGGCTCGCCGCGCCGGGCCCCGCGGAAGCAGCCGCACGACTGCCGGATCTGCGGCACCGTCTCCAGCATGGTGTCGCCGCGCCGCTCGCCGCGCGCCAGCGCCAGCACCAACCGGACCGCCTCGATCCCGAGCCGGCGCGGCGCCTGCCTGACCGTGGTCAGGGGCGGCGTCGTGAAGCGCGCCTCCTCGACGTCGTCGAAGCCGACCACCGCGACGTCCTCCGGCACGCGCAGCCCGCGCGACCGCAGCGCCTCGAGCGCACCCAGCGCCATCCAGTCGTTCGCGGCGACGATGGCGTCGCATCCGGGGCCGCCCGGATCGAACAGCTGCGCGACAGCCTCCTGGCCCGCCGAGAAGCGGAAGTCGCCGCGGATCATCAGGCGGTCGTCGGGGCGCAGCTCCCGATCGCCGTGCGCCGCGCGATAGCCGGCCAGCCGCTGCTCGGCCTCGCGGCCGTGGCCGGTGACGAAGGCGATCCGCCGGCAGTCGTGCTTCTCGATCAGGTGACGGGTCAGCGCGCGGACGCCGCTCGAGTTGTCGATCACGACGCTCGGCACGCCGGGTTCGTGCGAGCCGATCATGCAGGTCGGCAGCGGGCGCAGGCGGTCGACCAGCGCGGCCACCGTGGCGTCGCCGTCGTCGGCGCCCATGGTCCCCTTGACGACGATCGCCGCGTCCAGCGCGCCCGGGTCGGGCAGCGCGTAGAGAAAGTTGCGCGGATCGGCGAGCGTGACGTTGCCGCCCGACAGACATGCGAGGTCGACGCCGCGCGCGCTGCACTCCTGGTGGGCGCCGATGATCACCTCGTCCTGGTAGGCGTAGCTCCCGCCGCGGATGAGCAGGGCGACGCGCGACCGGCGAGAGCTCATCGCCGTCACACGGGCGCGGCGCGGTTCCGCCCGCCGCCGCCGCTCACGACGTCCCCGCCGCCCGCGGCGCGGCGACCGCCTTGACGCAGATGCGATCGTCGCACAGCTCGACGTCGACGGTCATGCCCGCCTCGACGACGACGCGCGCCAGGCCGAGGCCGGACCCCTCGTCGCGCGTGGCGGCCCGCAGCAGGTAGCGCTGGTAGACGTCGAGCGGATCTTCGGCTCCGGACAGCTCGGCGAGCGTCTCGCGCAGACCGGGCAAGTGGGCCGGATCGGCCTGGCTCGCCACGGTCACGGAGAGCGCCTGCGGAACGGAAGGGTTCACCTCCACCGTCAGGCGCGACCCGCCGCCCGTCGAGTACTTGGCGGCGTTTTCGAGCAGCTCGTGGACCGTCACGGCCAGGCGGTCGATCAGCTTCGGGTTCGACACCAGGCGCCGGTAGTGGACCTCGAGAAAACGCCGGACAGCCGACACGCTCTCGAGGCGCGGTTGAAACGACAGATCGACGGAGTGCGTCTCGTTTGCCACGGCGCGGACGTCCCTCCCGATCTCATCGGTATCAGCGCCGCGGTCTTGAGCCCCACGGGGCAGGCGCGACGCTCAAGGGCGCGGCCGCGGACACCGATGATCAGACAGGGAGTTTGATGCGTCGTGGGCAGCATTGACGAGAGCGGTCCCTTCAGGACGAACGTGGTGATCGCGCCGGTCGAGGCGGCCGAGTTCAAGGCGGCGGGCGAGCGCGACGACGCGCGGCTCTGCATCCGCCTGCGGGGTCACGCCGACGTCGGCGCCAAGTCCGCGCTCGACGGATTCGTGGCGGAGGTCGATCGGCAGGCGAGCGCCGACTGGGTCGACGAGGTGGTCGTCGACCTGCGCCGCCTCGACTTCATGAACTCGTCGTGCCTCAAGACGCTGGTCACCTGGTTGAACAACGTCCGCCAGCGGCCCGCCGACGAGCAGTACCCGATCCGCTTCCTGCGCGACCAGGACGCCTACTGGCAGGAGCGCAGCCTGGACGCGCTCAAGGCGTTCGCGCCCGGCATCGTCAGCGTCGAGTAAGGCTCCGCTCGCTCGGTTCACCTTGCGGGCGGCGGGGGACGGGGAGCGAGCGGGTGTGCTGCCAGCGCCGAAGGTTCGAGCGAGCGGAGCCCGTCAGGCGATCGCGTTCGAGCCGGTCGGCTTGCGCGTCGGGCCGCTGGCGTCGCCGCCGACGCCCTTCGCCTCGACGGGCCCGGACTGCCCGCGCCATTCCTCGACGAGGGCCAGCACGCGCCCGTTGACCGGGACGGTGTGCAGGAAGCGGTGGCACCAGGCCGGGTCCTCGATGCGCTGCGCGCGCGCGAGCAGGCGCTGGTGCGCGAGCGCCAGGACGCGCCGGGCTTCGTCGCGCCGGCCCGCCTGCTCGAGCGCCTCCGCGAACGCGAGCCGCACCATCGACTCTCCCTCCTCGATCTCGCCCAGCCGCTCCAGCGCGTCGTGCGCGGCCTGTCCCGCCTCCAGCGCCCCGGCGACGTCTCCGCGCGCCAGCCGGGCGCGCGCGCACAGGCCCTGGGCCGCGATCTGCAGCCACGGCGCGCCCGCCAGCGTCGCGATGGCGGCCGCGGCCTCGCGCTCGGCGCCCGCGGGGTCGCCGGCGGCGATCAGGATCTCACCCAGGTAGATCCGCGACGACCCCTCCATGCGCGGGTCGCCCTGGCGCCGGAACTCGTCGATGGCCCGCCGCTCCAGCTGCTCCGCCTCGCCCAGCTCGCCCCGCTGCCCCAGCACGCGTCCCAGGTTCTGCAGCACGGCCGCCGTCAGGTCGTGAAGGCCCATGCGGTCGGACGCGGCCAGCGCCTGTCGCAGGGCCGCCTCGGCGCGCTGAAAGTCGCCGAGCTCGCAGTAGAGGAAGCCGAGGTTGGTGAGCACGGTGCCCGCGTTGCGCAGATCGCCCGCGTGCTCGAAGGCCTGCAGCGCCAGCCCGAGCCCGCTCAGGCAGCGGCCGAGATCGCCCGCCGCCGCCGCGCGCGCCGCGCGCACCTGGTGCAGCAGGCCCAGGGCCTGCGGCTCGATCTGGCCGACGTCGCCGGCCAGCGCGGCGATGCGCGCGATCAGCGCGTCGGCGGCCTCGGTGCGGCCCGCGAACACCAGGAAGTTCGCCGCCCACGACAGGCAGATCACCTGCGCGTTGCGCGCCCCCGCCTCCACCGGCCCCGCCTGCTCGCCGATCGAGCCGACCTGGCGTTCGACGACGTCGAGCCGCCCGTGCTTGCCGGCCGCGATGATCGCCTGCGCCTGCGCGCGCAGCCACGCGGCGCTGCCGGGCGCCAGCGCCGCCGCCGCCTCGAGCGCCCGCCCCTGCGCGGCGTCTAGCTCCCCGCGCCAGACGTGCGCCTCCGCCTGGATGAGACGGAGCTGGCCCGCCGCCTCGCCGATCGCGTCGCTGGCCATGCCGGCCTCTGCGCGCGCGATGGCGGCCACCAGGTCGTTGGCGCGCAGCGCCTCCGCGGCCGCGCGCTCGTACCAGCGGACCGCCCGCACCGGCTCGCCGCCGCGGCGAAAGTGTTCGGCGAGCGTCATCGCGTCGCCCGCGCCCGCCTGTTCCAGCCAGGCGCCCGCCAGGCGGTGCCCCAGCGTCCGATCGTCGTCGGTCAGCATCGCGTAGGCGGCCTCGCGCACGAGCGCGTGGGCGAACATCAGCTCGGCGTGGCCGCCGCCTTCGGGCGTGGCGGCGCGCGCCACCAGCTCGCGCGCGGCCAGGCGATCGATCGCGTCCGACACCGCGGCCAGCTCCTCGGTCCCGCCCAGCAGCGCCGCCACCCCGGAGCGCGAGAAGCGCTCCCCGAACACGGCGGCCGCCCGCAGCACGCGCTTCGCGTCGCTCCCCTCGCCGTCGAGGCGCGCCTGCACCATCCCGAGCACCGAATCGGGCAACGCGTCGGCGCGCCCGTCGGCGCGCGCGCGGATCAGCTCCTCGAGGTAGAAGGCGTTGCCGTCGGCGCGGCCGACGATCGCGTCGACCACGGCGTCCGCCACCTGGCCCAGCGCCCCGCGCACCAGCTTCTCGCTGGCCCGCTTCGACAGCGGGCCCAGGTTGATCACCTGCGGCGCGCGCGCCTGCCATAGGTCCGGGAAGCGTTCGTCGATGTCCGGCCGCGCCAGCGCCAGCACCATCAAGGGCCGGTCGCGCAGGTTGCGGAGGGCGGCGTCGACGAAGCTGACCGTGCCGAGATCGCCCCAGTGCAGGTCCTCGATCACCATCAGCACCGGGTGGGCCGCGCACTCGGCCGTCAGCCAGTCCTCGAAGGCCCGGCGCATGGCGTCGCCCATCAGCTGCGGGTTCGCCCGCGCCGCGCGGAGCGCGTCGTTCTGGTCGTCCGGGAACGGCACGTTCGCGATCTCGCCCAGGAACACGGCGACACGCGCGCGCGCCTCGCTCTCGACGTGGCGGGCGACGCGCGCCGCCAGCTTGTCGCGCTTGCTCTCGATCGCCTCCGCCTCGTGGATACCGGCCGCGCGCCGGATCGCCCGCCCCAGCGTCGCGAACGGCGAGCCGGCCGCCAGCGAATCGCCGATGCCGAACAGCACCTCGCCCCGATCGGGCTGGCGCTGGACCCAGTCGACGAACTCCTCCCGCAACCGCGATTTTCCGATGCCCGGCTCGCCGACCACCAGCACCACCGCCGCCATCGACTCGGCCAGCGTCCCCGCGTACAGGTCGGTGAGCATGGACATCTCGCGGCCGCGGCCGACGAAGTCCATCTCCTTGCCCAGCAGGTTGCGGTTGACCTCGAACACCTCGCGCTCGCCGCGCAGGAAAGACGCCGTGCCGTCCCGGCGAACGTCGAAGCGGACGTCCAGCAGCCCGACCGCCACGTCGTCCAGGCGGATGGCGCCCGGCATGGTCCCGCGCAGCAGGCGCATGCCGTTGTCGATCACCTCGCCGGCCACCGACCAGGCCGAGAACGTCCCCGCCCCCGTCGACACCACCAGCGGCACGTCCGGCAGCACCGCGCGCAACGCCAGCGCGCAGCGGGCGGCCCGCGCCGCCTGATCGGCCGCCTTCCCCGCGTCGGCCAGGGTCAGCACGACCGCGCCGTCCGGCAGCGGATGCAGCTGGGCGCCGTGCGCGCGCAGCAGATCGTCCTCCAGCGCCGCCAGCCGGCGCAGCTCGCCCTCGGCCGGGGTGTCGGCCTGGGTGCCGCTCACCAGCGCCGTCTCGCCGCGCCAGCGCCGCTCGGCGGTCGCCGACGGGCCGGCGATGACGACGCAGGCGATGCGCTGCTCGCTGACGGTCAGGGCGGGCTGGGCGCGCCGGCGGGTCGCGCCCACCGGATCGAGGTCGGGCAGCGGTCCCAGCGCGTCCAGCGCCGTGATCACCGCCGACGCATCGGGCAGCCGGCGCGCGGGCTCCTTCGCCAGCATGCGCGCGACGACGTCGTCGAGCGCGCGCGGCAGCACCGGCTGGATCTGCCGCGCCCGCGGCGCCTCCTGGAGCAGGATCTTGGCGAGCAGCGCCGTCGCGTCGTCCGCCTCGAACACCGGCTTCCCGGTCAGGCACTGGAACAGGACGCAGCCGAGCGAGAAGACGTCGGCGCCCGGGGTGACGTCGCGATCGCCGCGCACCAGCTCGGGCGCCATGTAACCCGGCGTCCCGATCACCGAGCCGGTCCGGGTCAGCTTGCGCGCGCCGCGCGCCAGCCGCGCGATGCCGAAGTCCAGCACCTTGAGGCGCTCGATGACCTGCGCGGGGAGGAACAGGTTCTCGGGTTTGACGTCGCGGTGGATGATGCCGCGCCCGTGGGCGTAAGCGAGCGCCTCCGCCGCCCGGCGCGCCACCGCGACGGCCTCGGCGACGGTGACCGGCTTGCGATCCAGCCGCATCGCCAGGTCCTCGCCGTCCAGCCACTCCATCGCGATGAACCGCTCGCCCGATTCGGCGAGGCCGCTGGCCAGGTAGCGCACGATGGCCGGATGCGCGAGCCCCGACAGGATCGCCGCCTCTTGCTCGAAGCGCGCCGTCTCGCGCACCTCGTTCCCGTTCAGGATCTTGACCGCGACTGTCGCGCCGTCGGTCAGGTCGCGGGCGCGGTAGACCGTGCCCATGCCGCCCGAGCCGGCCTCGGCCACCAGCTGAAATCGGCCCGCTACGACCCTGCCGATCACGTCATTTCTTGGGCAAAAAGACGGTGATCGCCTCGTGGTAGATGGTCCCGCGACGCGCCCGCCCGCGATCGCTGCAGTCCTCGAAGTCGCCGTAGGGCCCCATGTCGCGGCAGGCGTCGTCGCACGCTCCGACGACCGTCATCGGGCAGTCCGCCAGCGAATCGCCGCAGACGCGCGGATCTTCGGTCTTGTCGGGCGACAGGCAGGCGAAGAGCGGGCGGTCGTGGACGAACAGGTTGCCGTAGTAGGTCGCCTCGCGATCGGTGAAGCGCTGCAGCTCGTTCCGGTCGGGACGAAGCGCCGGCGTGTCGCCGCGCAGCGAGATGATGCGCTTCTTGCCGGCGGCGTCGACGCGCGCGAGCACGCACGCCGACACCCAGCGCTGGCATTCGCCGTCGCACGAGCCGTGCGCGCGGCCCCACTCCGGCGCCAGGCCGAGCTCGCCGGGAAAGTCGTAGCGCTTGCCCTCGATCCGGATCGACACGCCGTCGTCCGCGTCGAGCGCGCACGAGACGACGTACTTCAGCAGCTGCCGCGCCAGCGGATCGCGCAGCGCGCTCGCCACCAGCGCGTTCGCGGCGAGGGAGTTCGCGGCGAGGGAGTTGGCGGCGAGAGAGTTCGCCGCCAGCGAGTTCGCCGCCAGCGAATTCGCGGCGAGAGAGTTCGCGGCCAGCGAGTTCTCGGTCGTCACCGCCGACTCGATCGTCTCGGCGTCATCGCCAGACTCACCGCAACCGACCACGACGGCCAACGCGGCGGCCGCCAGCCCCACAGCAACACTTCGGGCAGAGCCGTTGCGCAACATGATCGAGGCATCGGCGCCTCAACCTATGTACTTTAGCTAACTTAGCTCAACTAAGAAATATGCTTAACGTGTGCTAACTTACGCACTTTTACGCGACAAATCACGGGCCGCGACCTCGGAAGCGAGCTTACGAATCTCTTCGTCGAGGATGCCCTTCTTGTTGTCGGCCAGGGCGACGAAGCGCGTGTAGAGCTCGTCCAGCGCCTCCTTGCCGAGGGCGATGCCGAGCTCGTCGCAGCGCGCCCGCAGCGCGTGCCGGCCGCTGTGCTTGCCGAGGACGAGCTTGCTGTCGGGGACGCCGACCGTCTTGGGGTCGATGATCTCGTAGGTGGTGCGCTCCTTGAGGAAGCCGTCCTGGTGAATGCCGGCCTCGTGGGCGAACGCGTTGCCGCCGACGATCGCCTTGTTGGGCTGGACGGCGACGCCGATGATCGAGGTGAGCAGCTGGCTGGCCGGATACAGCTCGGTCGTCTTGATGCCGGTGTCGAACCCGAGCCGATCCCGCCGCGTCGCCATCACCATCACCACCTCCTCGAGCGAGCAGTTGCCGGCACGCTCGCCGATGCCGTTGACCGTGCACTCGACCTGGCGCGCGCCGTTCTGCACGGCCGCCAGCGAGTTCGCGACCGCCAGGCCGAGATCGTTGTGGCAGTGGACGCTGATGACCGCCGCGTCGCCGATCGCCTTCGCGACCTGCCCGATCAGGACGCCGTACTCCTCGGGGATCGCGTAGCCGACGGTGTCGGGGATGTTGACCGTGCTGGCGCCCGCCGCGACGACCGCGCGCGAGACGTCAATCAGGTAGCCGACCTCGGTGCGGCCGCCGTCCTCGGCGGAGAACTCGACGTCGTCGACGTACTTGCGCGCCAGCGCGACCGCCTTGGCCGCCTCGTCCAGCACCTGGGCCCGCGTCTTCTTCAACTTGTACTTGAGGTGGATGTCGCTGGTGGCCAGGAAGGTGTGGATGCGGGGCGGGCTCTTCGCCTTGTCCAGCGCCTGCGCGGCGCGTTCGATGTCGAGCGACGTGCAGCGCGCCAGCGCGGCGACCTTCACCGGCAGCGCGCGGCTGACCGCCTGCACCGCCTCGAAGTCGCCCGTCGACGCGATCGGGAAGCCGGCCTCCATGATGTCGACGCCGAGCTCGGCGAGCTTGCCGGCCATGCGCACCTTTTCGGGAGTCGTCATGCTGCAGCCGGGCGCCTGCTCGCCGTCGCGCAGCGTCGTGTCGAAGATGAAGACCTTGTTGGAGGACGTCGCCATGCCTGAAATCTGGCGCGGCGGCTGAGATTGAGCAAATTTATAATTATTCACGTCTCTATAACTGCCGCTTATTCACGCCTGGGCTAGGATGCGCCTGTGGAGCTCTACGCGTTGCACGTTTTCGCGACCGTCGTGTCGGAGCGGAGCTTCTCCCGCGCGGCCGAGAAGCTGTTCCGCACCCAGCCCGCCGTGTCGCTGGCGGTGCAGCGCCTCGAGGCCGAGCTGGGCGAAAAGCTGATTGACCGCGACATGCGCAGCGCCAAGGAGCTGGTGCTGACCGACGCCGGGCGCGTCGTGTTCGAGCACGCGCGCCGCTTCAACAACCTCGAGCAGGAGCTGACCTCGGCGCTGGCCGAGCTGCGCGACCAGTCGGCGGGGCGGCTGACCATCGGCGCCAACGAATCGTCGACGCTGTACCTGCTGCCCCACATCGAGCGCTACCGCGGCCGCTTCCCGAAGATCAAGGTCCAGATCCGGCGCAGCCAGTCCAGCAAGATCCCGGGCGAGCTCGTGGAGGGCGACCTCGAGCTCGGCGTCACCAGCTACGACCCGGGCGACCACCGGCTGGCGACCAAGGTCCTCTACACGGACGCGCTGGCGTTCGTGGTCTCGCCCAAGCACCGGCTCGCGAAGCGGCGCAGCGTCTCGATCGCCGAGCTCGGCAAGGAGACGTTCATCGCCCACAACGTGCTGTCGCCCTACCGCGACGTCGTGCTGCGCGAGTTCCAGCGCCACAAGGTGCCGCTGAACATGGACGTCGAGATGCCGACGCTCGAGACGATCCGGCGGCTCGTGCAGAACGATCAGGGCGTCGCGTTCCTGCCGCGCATGTGCGTGCGCCAGGACGTCGAGACCGGCGCCGTCCGCGAGGTGACCGTCAAGGAGCTGCACGTCGAGCGCAAGATCCGCCTGCTCTACGCGAAGGCGCGCACGCTCAGCCACGCCGCCAAGGCGTTCCTCGACCTGGTGGCGGCGGCTTGACCGCCTCGTTCCAGGCTCCAGGTTCGAATATGGTGATGTGGGAGGTAAGGAATGCTCTGGACTTTAGCGATCATCTTGCTGGTGCTGTGGGTGCTGGGGCTGGTCAGCGCGTACACGCTGGGCGGCTTCATCCACCTGCTGCTGGTGGCGGCGATCGTGCTGGTGGCTGTGCGTCTCATCCAGGGACGCGCGCCGGTCACTTGACCCTTGGCCCGCGTCAATCGTCCGGCGCGCGTGCGTGTAAGTCGAAGTGCGCCGGATCGCCGCGCGCGTTTTGCTCGTGCGCGGCCGAAGCGCGAGCGATAAGATAATCGGGTTCTCGTGGCCGGTTCGTCTCCGCCGATCCCCGCCTCCGTGGACGCAGCAGTCGAAATGGCTGCGCGCGCCTGGGAAGCGCGCATGGCGGCTCGCCGTGCCCACGCCGACTGGCGGCCGTCGCTGGCGTCGCGCCGCTACGGCATCGAGCTGCGCCGCTTCGCCGGTCCCGCGGTCTACCGCGATCAGATCGCGCACCTGCGCATCGCGCACCTGACCGATCAACACGTCGGCCGCATCACGCCGATCGAGGTGCAGCTGACCGCGGTCGAGATGACGAACGCAGAGAAGCCCGACCTGATCCTGCTGTCGGGCGACTTCGTCTGCCACAGCCAGGCCTACCTCGATCAGCTGAGCGAGGTGATGCGCGCCTTCCAGGCGCCGGTGATGGCGGTGCTGGGCAACCACGATCACTGGTCGGGCGCCGACGAGGTCCGCCGCGCGCTCGAGCGCGGGGGTGTCGAGGTGCTGTGCAACCGGCACACGACGATCACCTTGCGCCACGAGCGGCTGCAGATCGTCGGCCTCGACGACGCGTACACGGGTCACGCGCGCCGCGACGAGGCGGTGAAGGGGCTGCGCCAGGACCTCCCGATCATCGGGCTGTCGCACATCGCCGAGGAGGCGGACGGGTTGTGGCGGCACGGCGTGCCGCTGGTGCTGTCTGGGCACACGCACGGCGGCCAGGTGACGCTGGCGCGGCTGCACGAGTTCGCGGTGGGCCGCATCGGCGGCCACAAGTACGTCCACGGCCTGTACGGATCACGCCGTCCCGTCGTCCAGCGCGCCGATCACGAGCCGGCGGGCGCCGTCTACGTCGGCGCCGGGATCGGCGCCGCGGTGGTGCCGTTCCGGATCGGCGATCGCGGCAAGCGCGAGGTGACGATGTTCGAGCTCGGCTGCGAGCCGGGCGACTTCGTCGAGCATCACGCCGAACAGGTGCCGATGAAGGGGCGCAAGCCGACGCAGCGAACCATCGCCAAGCGCGCCGCCGCCGTCGTCCGCAAACGCCTCCGCCGCGAACGCGGCGGCACGTAGCGGCGCTCGGGGCCGACCGCAGGTTGCGCGCATCACCCCGATGCGCACCTTGACGTCATGGCCAAGTACACATTGCCCGA
>DATBHU010000436.1:0-1679 GCA_036557265.1 Polyangia bacterium | reverse complement strand
CAGGAATCACCTGGAACGTCCTCCCGTCATCGCTCGACCGCGCGACGCCGCTGGCGGCGAGATAGACGATCGAACCGTCCGTCGCGAGGCCGAAACCGTTGTAGGGCGACAATGATGCCGGCAACGGAACCTCGGTCCAGGTCGCACCGTGATCGTCGCTGCGCCCCAGCGGCACTCTCATGGACGGCGTGGCGACGTTCAGGCACTCGAGCGCGCCACCGGGTGTCACGGTGCAAGGGTCCGAGAAGAACGTGGGCGCCGCGGTCTGCCAGGTCCAGCCACCGTCGCTCGAGCGCTCCAGCGCGTAGTTGTCCGTCCCGTCCGGGGCCAGGCCCGCGACGCCGTTGACGTAGATGTCGCCGCCGGGCCCCAGCGCCGTCGTCGACGCGTCGACGAAGATCCCCGCCGCGGCGCCGGTGATCGGCCCGGTCGCGGGCGAGCCGCTCGCGCGCCGCCAGGTCTGCCCTTTGTCGTCGGAACGATAGACGCCGTCGGCGCAGGCGGCGAACACCTGGTCGCCGCGCGCGGCCAGCGGGCCATCGCAGTTCGGCTCGACCCAGCCCGCCGCCGTGGGGCGGACGATCTCCGTCAAGGTCACGCCCGCGTCGTCGGAGCGCCACATCTTGTACCCGCCCACGCCGATGTAAACGCTGCCCGTGTCGCTGACCGCGAGCACCATGTAGGAGTTGTTTATCGACAGCGGCGTCCAGGTCGCGCCCGCGTCGGTGGACCTGAGCAGCGCATCCGGATCGGAAAACTGGGGGGTGTCATGGCCGGTCCCATAACAGGTGCGCTGTCCGTCGCACCGGAGCCGCGCATAAAGTCCCTGGCCGTTGAAGATCCCCTGGACGGGGTTGAACGTCGCGCCCGCATCCGTCGAACGGAAGACACCGAAAGTGGTGCCCACCAGGATTGCAGAGCCGTTCTCCACGACGTCGACACTCAGCGCCCCGCCTTGCTTGAGGGTGGTCATTCGAAACGTGCTCCCGGCGTCCGTCGAGACCCAGATATGACCGCCGCTCCAGGCGGCTACCAGATCGCCGCCGCCGCTGATGTACTGGTAGCCCTCGGGGTAGTCGAACGGCGCCGCCTCTTGCCAGCTGGCGCCCCCGTCGGTGCTGCGCAGAAGGCTGCTCGTCCCCGCATAGAGCGTCGTGCCGACCGCGGCGAGACCGACGACGTTGTAGTCGACGATGCCGAGGTTGGCGGTACGCCACGAGGCGCCCTCGTCGCGGGACGTGAAGATGCCGGTCCCTCCCGAGGGCATCGTGAGGCCGCTCAAGCTGGTGCGCGCGCTGGCGTACAGGGCGCCCTGGCTGTCGACGGCAATGGTCTTCATCGGCGCGCCCTGCGGCGCCGGAAGCGCCACCCAGTGGTAGCCCGGCAACGGATCCGGCCCGGCATCCGGGGAACCGTCGGGCGTACCGTCAGCGGAGCCGTCGGGCGCGGAGCCGCCCCCGCCGCCGGTTCCGGAGGCCCCGGTCATGCCAGCCGCCCCGCCGTCCAGTCTCTTCAAGAGGTCGCTCTGCGAGTGGCACGCGACGCCGCCCACCGCGGTCAGCAGCACGAGCACGAATTGTCCGGCGCGGCTCATGGCCCCTGAGTGCATCTTCGGTCAAAACCGGCTCAGAAGGGCGCGTTAGAGATGGGGGGGCTGAGCCGCTTTTCGCCTAATCTGC
>DATBHU010000435.1:0-17998 GCA_036557265.1 Polyangia bacterium | reverse complement strand
GCGCGCAAGGCGTCGGACAAGCCGCGCCACGATCAGGCGGCGAGCGGCGAAGTCGGGGAGGCCTGAGGCGGGTGACGTCGGCCCGCGCCGCGCGCGACTCCGGTCCCGCGCAGTCCGTCACCGAGATCAGCGACGACGAGTTCGCGCTGTTCCAGGCGCTGATCTGCCGCGAATCCGGCATTCACCTGGCGGCGTCCAAGAAGCCGATGCTGGTCAGCCGGCTGATGCGGCGGGTGAACACGCTCAAGCTCGACTCGTTCGGCGACTACTACCGCCACATCCTGAATGATCGAATGAACGAGATGGTGCGCCTGCTGGACGCCGTCTCGACCAACGAGACCTGGTTCTTTCGCAACCCGAAGCACTTCTCGTTCGTCAGGGAGGAGCTCTGCCCGCTGTGGGGCGCGGACGCGCGCGACAGCAAGCGCCCGCGCCGCATCACCGCCTGGAGCGCCGCCTCGTCGAGCGGGGAGGAGCCGTTCTCGCTGGCGATGTCGCTGCTGGACGGCCTGCCGGGCTGGGACATCCGCGTCCTCGCCACCGACCTGTCGTCGCGCGTGCTGGAGAAGGCGGAGGCCGCCACCTGGTCGATCGAGAAGAGCGGCGACATCCCGCCGCGCTACCTGAAGCGCTTCATGCTGCGCGGCACCGGCGCCCAGCACGGCAAGATGAAGGCCGGGCCCGAGCTGCGGAACGTCGTCACCTTCCGGCGCTTCAACCTGAACGACGAGTTCTGGTCGATCGAGACAGACGAGCCGTTCGACCTGGTCTTCTGCCGCAACGTCTTGATGTACTTCGAGCCGAAGCGCCGGGAGCGGGTCCTGCGGCGGATCATCCGGCGTCTGCCCGAGCGCGGCTACCTGTTCCTGGGTGACGCCGAGGGGCTGACCGGCTTCGACAGCATGCGCCTGGCGGCGCCGGCCGTGTACACGGCCCGGGCCAATCCCGACCTCGGGCGGATCGCGGCGGACGGCGGGCCCGACCGGGCCGACAGGAAAGGGGCGCGATGATCCGCACCCCCCAGACGCCGATCGAGGTGCTGATCGTCGACGATTCGGCGGTGGTGCGCCAGCTGATGAGCGCGCTGCTCGGCCGCCTCGGCGGCATGCACGTCAACACCGCCTCCGATCCGCTGGTGGCGATGGCCAAGATGCGGCGCCATCGCCCGCACGTCATCGTGCTCGACCTCGAGATGCCGCGCATGGACGGCCTGACGTTCCTGAAGCAGATCATGGCGGCGGATCCCATCCCGGTGGTGGTCTGTTCGGGGTTCGCCGAGCCCGGGACCATGCTGGCGGTGCGTGCCCTCGCGGCCGGCGCGGTCGACATCGTGCCCAAGCCGCGGCTCTCGACCAGCGGCTCGGCCGACGACAACGGCCTCCTCGACGTCGTCCGGGCGGCCGCCCAGGCGAAGGTGGGACCGCCGCGCGCGCCGCGCTCCAACACCTTGCCGGGCTGGCAGCCGACGCCGGCGCGCAAGCGCCCGGCCGACGGCGCGCGCCGCGCGGTGGGCGAGACCGCGTCGCACCGGGTGGCGAGCGACTCGATCGTCGCGATCGGCGCCTCGACCGGCGGCACCGAGGCGCTCAAGGAGATCCTGCGCGCGATGCCCTACGACGGGCCGGGCATCGTCATCGTCCAGCACATGCCGGCGGGCTTCACGGCGGCGTTCGCGGAGCACCTGGCCGACGTCTGCAAGATGGAGGTGCGCGAGGCCGAGCACGGCGATCGCATCGTGCGCGGGCGGGCGATCCTGGCGCGGGGCGATCGCCACCTGAGGGTCCGCCGCCGCAACCTCGAGCTGGTCGTCGAGCTCGACGACAGCCCGCCGGTCTGCCGCCACCGCCCCAGCGTCGACGTCCTGTTCCGCTCCGTCGCCGAGGCCGTCGGCCCGCGCGCCCTCGGCGTCATCCTGACCGGCATGGGCGCCGACGGCGCCGACGGCCTGGTCGCCATGAAGAAGGCCGGCGCCGCCACCATCGCCCAGGACGAGAGCACGTCGGTCGTGTTCGGCATGCCCAAGGAGGCGATCGACCGCGGCGCCGTCGACGTCGTGCTGCCGCTGCCGCGGATCGCGGCGGGGATCCTGCAGCGGGTTCCGGCGCTGACGGGGCCGAAGACGGCGGAGGGCGGCGGCTGACGCGGCTCGCGGCCCGCGTCCTCAGGCAATCTCCTCGAACTGGGCCGTGAAATGGCGGAGCACCGGTGCTCGAAACGTGAACCGGAGGCCCTTGAGGCGCGTTCGCTGCGCGCCGATTCCCCCGAGAATCTCGGCCACGTACTGGAGGTGGCTCGCGGTGTAGACCCGGCGCGGGACTGCCAGTCGCACCAACTCCATCGGGGCGACCGTCGCTTCGCCGCCCTGGTCGCGCCCGAACATGACGGTGCCGATCTCGACCGACCGCACGCCTCCCTCGCGGTACAGCGCCACGACCAGGGCCTGCGCCGGAAATTGTGACTGCGGTATGTGAGGGAGGAGGGCCTTGGCGTCGACATAGACCGCATGCCCGCCCACCGGGCGCAGGATCGGAATCCCCAGTGCGGTCAGGCGCGCTCCGAACTGGGCGACTTGCTCGACGCGGAAGCGGAGATACTCCTCCTGCAGCACCTCGCGAAGGCCGCGCGACATCGCCTCGAGGTCGCGGCCCGCCAGGCCGCCGTAGGTCGGGAAGCCTTCGATGACCAGCATGCGCTGCTTCAGAGACTCCATGAGATCGCGGTCGCGGCCGGCGATGAATCCGCCGATGTTCGACAGGCCGTCCTTCTTCGCGCTCATCAGGCAGCCATCGGTCAACGCGAAGATCTCGCGCACGATGTCGGCCACGTTGCGGCTCTGCTGTCCCGGCTCGCGCTGCTTGATGAACCACGCGTTCTCGGCGAAGCGGCAGGCGTCGATGTAGAAGGGGATCCCGTGCTCGCGGCAGAGAGCCGCCATGCCCTTGATGTTTTCCAGCGACACCGGCTGGCCGCCGCCGGAGTTGTTGGTCAACGTCAGCATCGCGAGCGGGATCTTTCCGCGCGGCGTGCCGCGGAAGAGGTCCCTCACCCGATCGAGATCGATGTTTCCCTTGAAAGGGTGCTCGAGCGAGGGGTCGTACCCGGGCGTTGCCAGCAGATCGAGCGCCGTTCCCCCGTTGGCCTCGATGTTCGCGCGCGTCGTGTCGAAGTGGCTGTTGTTGGGGACGGTGCTTCCGGGCTTGACGACGGTAGAGAACAGCAAGTTCTCCGCCGCGCGCCCCTGATGAACCGGGAGGACGATCGGGAATCCGAAGATGCTCTGCACGGTCGCCTGCAGCGCGTAGAAGTTCCGCGAGCCCGCGTAGGCCTCGTCGCCGAGCATCATTCCGGCCCACTGGGAATCGGACATCGCCGAGGTGCCGGAGTCGGTGAAGAGATCGATGTAGACGTCCTCCGACGGGATCTGGAAGACGTTGAACGCCGCCTCGCGCAGGCGACGCTCGCGATATTCGCGATCGCGCAGCACGATCGGTTCGACCATCTTGATCCGCCAGGGCTCTGGCAGGGCCGGCAACGGCGGGACAGTCGGCGATAAATCACGCTTCGACACGTTCACCTCCTCGGATGTCGGGTTTGTGACCGCGGGTAGGCATCAAGTTTTTGCGTCACGTGGCCGATAGCAGAATGCCGGTCACGATGGGGCTCACAAGGAGCGGATGATGCAGACGTGGACCTTTGAACCAGGAATCGAATTCTCGGGCAGCATGGCCGAAGGTATCGTCGAGGCCTTCAAGCTTTTCCCTTCCGTGGCGGCCAAGCGCCTGATCAACCACGGAATCGGAACCGTGAAAGGGAAGGACGTCGTCATCGATCGCCAGGCCTGGTATCCGATCGAGAGCTGGCTGGCTGCGTTCGACGGATTCGTCACGTCGGTCGGTCCGCGGGCGCTCCTGCAGATCGGGCAGAACGTGCCCAAGAACGCCGTCTTGCCCCCGGGCATCAATGACATCCACAGCGCGATCGCCTCCGTGAACGTCGGGTACCACATGAACCATCGGAAGCGGGGCAAGGTGATGTTCGACCCCACGACCGGGCAGTTCACCCCCGGCATCGGCACCTACGGGTACGCGCCGGTGCCGGGACAGAAGAAGATCATCTCGGTCTGCGAGAACCCGTACCCCTGCGAGTTCGACCGCGGGATCCTGACGGCCTTCACGCTGAGATTCGAGAAGATGGGGCGCGTTCTTCACGACGATACAGCTGGCTGCCGTCGGAACGGCGGCAGCAGCTGCACGTACGTGGTCACCTGGTGACCTGAGGAGCACCGGCGCCTCTCTTCGCTCCGAAACCGGGCGTCCGCGCCGAGCGCGCCGCCTGCCCGCGCCGTAGTTGCTCGGTCAGCAGCTCGCGCAGCGGGCGGACGTGCAGCTCCGGGTCGCGCCATTCACCGTAGAGGTTCTCGAGCAGGTGCAGCTCGTTCCGCATCTCGCCGCCCTCGTAGTAGCGGATGACCGGGTGCAGGAACGTGCTCTTGTCCGCCTTGTCCGCGCGCGGAAACCGCGGGACGTTGAAGGGGTCGTCCTCGATGTGCCCGAACTCCAGCCCAATCGTGTACAGCCGTCGCTCCCGCCACTCCTTCGACTCGAGAAAGTAGTCGGCGGGGAGCTCTTCCATGTAGCGGGCGTCCTCGCCGTCCACCTCGACGACGTCGAACAGGAAGCCGAACTGCTGCCACAGGGCGGAGCTGCTGTTGAGGCGGCGGAGGACCCGCTTCTGCACCTCCTCGACCGTGGCGGGGAACGTCTCCTTCGCCAGGCTCGCCCCGTGGTAGCGAGAGTCGAGAAGCCGCGCCAGGGCACGGACGTTGTAGCGGTACCCGTGGATGAAGCCCGAGTTGGTCTTCTTGAAGTCCCGCATCTGCGTGATGGTGCCGGCGAAGTAGAGGTCCTTCACGTTGACCGACTCCCATGCCGCGGTCTGGTCGGGGAAGCGATCGTTGATCGTCAGCGCCGGGCGGCACGCGGGCGCGAACATCGAGGCGTCGAACCGGAACCCCGTGCAGGCGATGACCCGGTCGTAGACGAGATCCTCGTGCTCGTCCTCGGCGTGCGTGTACTTGACCGACACCACCAGCTTGCCGTTGCGGCGGCGGATCTTCTCGATCGTGCAGTCGAGGACCGCGTTCTGCGACTTGAGCTGGTAGGTGTCGAGGAAGTTGTTGTTGACGGCGCGCAGGTGGCCGACGAAGTGGGTTTTCCAGGCGAGCTTCAGCGGGTTCGGGCTCGCGATGTGGATGATCGCGCTCGACTGGATCAGGTTCTCTGCCGTCTCGAACGCAGAGTTCCCCTTGCCGAGGATCAGGACGCGCTGGTTCTGGAACGCCTTGGGATTGACGTCGACGGAGACGTAGTTCTCGATCAGCTCGATGCCCGGAATCCGCGGGATGTAGGGCTTCGTGACGCCGCTCGCCATCACCAGACGCTTGCAGGTGTAGGTCCGTCCTTTCACGTCGGTCAGCACGAAGTCGCCGTCGCGGTCGATCTTGGCGATATCGGTGCCGAAGCGGATGTTCAGCTTGAAGCGCTTGGCGAAGTCGGCCAGGTAGCGGACGAAGGTGTCGGCGCCCGGGAAGTACGCCTCGCTGTAGTCCTTGAACAGGTGTGAGTGGTCGTCCGTGAGCAGGGAGTTCCAATCCCAGCGGAGGTTCGTCTCCGCATCGGAGACCCCCGTGTGCACCTTGTTCGAAGAGATCAGGGTGCGGTGGCGCGGAAACGTCTTGAAGAATGTCCCGGCGCCCTTTCCGCGCTCCAGAACCAGGTAGCTGTGCCCGGCTTGCTGGAGGTGGTAAGCCAGCTGCAGCCCGGCCGGACCGGCACCGATGATGATGTAGTCGACGGATGTCTTCAAAGTCGCTCCTTGGCGCTAGGGGTTGTTCTGGGACGCGCGAGCGGCAGGCACGGGCGCCGGTTGGACTTCGTTGTAGTCGGGGAACTCCACCGTCGACTTGCGCGCCGGGCCCGGGCCGTCGTTCGCGTCGACGGGCGCGGCCACGGTGCCGCTGAATTCGATGTTCGCGAACACCAGATCGCGCAGGGCCAGGTAGTCGGACGAGGCGGTGTCGCGGGGGCGGGGGAGGTCGACGGTCACGGTCGCCTTGACCGTCGCGGGGCGCGCGCTCATCACGAAGACGCGATCGGCGAGCTGGACCGCCTCCTCGATGTCGTGCGTGACGAGCAGGATCGTCTTGCGCTCGGCCTGCCAGATGCGGATCAGGTCGGCGCGCATCCGGAGACGCGTCAGGTAGTCGAGCGCGCCGAACGGTTCGTCCATGTAGATGACGTCGGGGTTCGCGGCGAGGGCGCGCGCGATCTCGACCCGCTGCCGCATGCCGCCCGAGAGCTCGCGCGGGTAGGCGCGCTCGAAGCCCATCAGGCCGACCATCGCGACGTAGTGCTTGATGATCTCGTCCTGCTCGGCCCTGGCCTTGCCGCCGAGGCCGAAGCGGATGTTCTCCTCGACGGTGGACCAGGGGAACACGCCCGCCTCCTGGAACACCAGGATTCGCCGCGGATCGGGACCGGTCAGCGGTTCGCCCTCCACGCGCACGTCGCCTTCGATGCGGGCGGCGCCTTTGCCGGGGCGCACGAACCCCGCGACCACGTTCAGCAACGTCGATTTGCCGCAGCCGGAAGGGCCGACGATGCAGACGAACTCGCCCCGGCTGATGTCGAAGTTGACGTCCTCCAGAACGCGCACGGGCGGGGCGCCGGGGCGCCCGGGGAACTCTAGATTGAGGCCGCGGATTTGAACCGCGGTGTCGCGCTCCGCTTCACGGGCGGAGGCCGGTTGCACAGATTGATTGGTCTTCACGCGCGGACTCCACGCGCCCGCGCCTTACTGTTCAGGATTTCAAAAGCAGGATGGTCAGAAAATCTCGTTGGCTTGTTGGTTCCGGGTGCTGCGACCGCGTTCATCTCGGACTGGTTCCTGTCTCCCCCTGCGAATTCGATTCGGTGCCGATGTCATCGGGACGGTTATGGCGTACATCCGGTCAGCAACGGACGTACCAGCGATGAACAGACGCCTGAACCCCGCGATGTTCCGAGAAATCAGATAAACGGCGCACCTGACTCGGCCGTGATGTCGCGCGTTAGTCACAGCTAGTCATATGCGGCACCCTGCGTTAGTCACAGCTAGTCATAGGAGGGGTCGCCGTTAGTCATAGGCGCTCGGGCGCGCCCGCAGGAAGCGGTCGAGCTCCGAGGCTGAACGGCCCCGACGACCTCGGCCGCTCCCCCCTGTTCGAACGTCAGCGCGACGTCCACGGCAAGAAAGTGCGCGAAAGATAAGCGAACACTGTTTCTGAGTTTCCGCGAATCAGGTCGCGTCCGTTGCGCGTGGTCCGAGCACTCGTTGATCGATGCGTTGGCGGCACAACGCAAGCCGCGGACAGAGAGCGTTCCATCAGGAGAGCCGCGAGGAGGCTCACAGCTTGCAAGGATCAATGTACCTTGATTCGGAACGCGCGCGGGATTCGCAGGCGGGAGGTGATTGTCGGGGCCGGGGGAGTGGCGGCGGCAGGCCTGGTATCGACCGCCTGTCGATCCTCCAAGAAGCAGCGCGAATCGCTCGTCATCGGCGGACTGCCGGTGACCTGCAACCTGACGCTGCCGATCGCGTGCACGTCCCGGCGGCTGGCCACGGAGCGGGGCCAGCAGACGGGCGAAGTGTTCGAGTACTCCAAATACAGCGGCTGGCCCGAGGTCAAGGAATCGCTGATGGCGGGCAAGATTCAAGCGGCCTTCATGCTGGCGCCGCTGGTGATGGACCTGGCGACGAAGAACATCCCGATCAAGATCGTCTCGCTCGGCCACCGTTCCGGCGCCGTCATCATGGTGGGGAAGGACTCGCCCTACAAGAAGTTCAAGGACCTGACCGGGAAGCGGGTCGCCATCCCGAGTCGCTTCGCGGTCGACTTCCTGTTTCTGCGCAAGATGCTGAAGCAGGAGGGCATGAGCCCGAAGGACATCGTCCTGGTCGAGATGGCGCCGCCGGACATGCCGGCCGCGCTCTACGCCAAGGCCGTCGATGCTTACTGCACGGGCGAGCCGTTCGGCGCGGCGGCGCAAAAGGCGGGCTATGCGATCCCGCTCCGCATGACGCGCGACGAATGGCGCAACTACATCTGCTGCGTCCTGACGGTGCGCGAGGAGCTGATCGCGGCAAAGCGGCCGCTGGTGCAGGAGCTGGTCAACCACATCCTCGGTGCCGGCAAATGGCTCGACGCGCAACAGCCGAACCGCGACAGGGCCGCCGTGATTGCGGCCGGCCGGGGGTTCTTCAACCAGGACCCGAGCATCATCAAGTTCGTGATGGAGAACCCGACCGATCGCGTGACCTACGGCGACCTGCGCATGATCAAGGCCGAGTTCGACGAGCTGATGCAGCTTTCGATCGAAGCGGGGACGCTCAAGGAACCGGTGCCGTACGCGCGCTACGTCGACGAATCGTTCGCCGCCGCCGCGACGCCGGCGTCGATCGTGGTCACGTGACGGCGACGGCAAAGAGCCGGGGCATGAAGCGCGCGCTGGCGCTGCTGGCCATGCTGCCCGTCCTGCTTGCGGTCCGGGCCGTCGACGCGGGAGGCGCTGCCTTCAAGTCGGGCGTCTTCGATCCCCCCAGCGCGGCGCCCGACTTCGAGCTGCAGGGCTCGAACGGGTCGCCGCTGATCCTCAACAATTTTCGCGGCAAGGTCGTCGCCCTCGCGTTCGGCTTCAGCTACTGCCAGCGCGTCTGTCCGGTGACGCTGGCCAATCTGTCTGGAGCCTTCAAGCAGCTGGGAGCCGCGGCGGCGGACGTACAAGTGATCTTCGTCAGCGTCGATCCCGACCGCGACACCCCCAGCCGCCTGCGCGAGTACCTGCAGTTCTTCAATCCGACCTTCCTGGGCGCCACCGGGAAGAAGGCGCAGATAGATGCCGTTCGGCAGGCGTACGGCGTCTTCGCGGACAAGGTGCCGTCGGAGAACAAGAAGCTCGGTTACGAGGTCCACCATTCGTCGTCGATCTTCCTCGTCGATCGGGAAGGAAAGCTGCGCGTGCTCGTTCCGTTCGGCAGGCCGGCGCAGGACATCGCGTACGACATCAACCTCTTGTTGAAGAAATGAGGGTCGTCCGCCGCTTCCGCTGGTTGTTGCTCACGTTCGCGGCCCTGGTGCTCGGGCCCGTGACCTGGGCCGCCGCCGCTCCCGTCCATTTCGATTCGCGCGAGGAGCTGTTCGAGATCCCGAAAGGCACCTGGGCGCGGCGGATGGCCGGCGAAAAGATCGAGATCCTGCCCCAGGAGATCCGCCTGGTCGCCGGCGCCCGCGACATCCTGGTGCTGCGCAATCGCGACGACGTGCCGCAGATCTTCGGGCCCACGCTGATGATGCCGGGCCAGAGCTTCCGGCTCCCCTTCGAGGGCGCCGCGGAGTACCAGTTCGCCTGCACGGCCCACGCGAGCGGCCAGATGACCGTCATCGTCAGCGACGCGCTCACCTCGCCCTGGGCCCGCCTGCGCTGGCGGGCGCGAAAGTTATTGAAGCGCGTCAAATGGCTCGAGCAAGGAGGCTGATTGTTTCATGGAGAGGCTGAAGAAGGTCCTGCTGCCCGTCACGCTGATATCGCTGCTGCTGGGGCTCTGGTCGCTGATCGTCACCCGGAGCGGGAGCGCCATCTTCCCCACGCCCTGGCAGGTGGTGACCGGCACGGTCGAGCTGATCCGCGACGGCACCATGTTCGACCACATCAGCGCGTCGTTGCTGCGTGTCGCGGCCGGGTTCCTGATCGCCACCGCAGTCGCGCTGCCGCTCGGCCTGTGGATGGGGCGGGTCACCGTGGTCTACACGACGTTGAATCCGATCTTTCAGATCCTGCGCCCCATCTCGCCCATCGCCTGGATCCCGATCGCGATCCTCTGGTTCGGAATCGGCGATACCTCGCCGATCTTCCTCATCTTCATCTCGTCGGTGTTCCCGCTGGTGGTGCAGACCGCCACCGGCGTGCACAGCATCGAGCCCCGGTTCCTGCAGGCGGCCGAGAACTTCGGCGTACAGCGCTGGAAGCTGTATCTGAAGGTCATCTGGCCGGCGGCGCTGCCCCAGGTGATCGTCGGGATGCGCATCAGCCTCGGGGTGGCGTGGCTGGTGGTGGTGGCGGCGGAGATGATCGCGCTTCACTCCGGGCTCGGCTACATGATCATCGACGCCCGGAACGCGGGAAACCGCTACGACCTGGTCGTCTCCGGCATGGTCGTGATCGGCCTGATCGGGTTGCTGCTCGACGCCTTGATGCGGCGGCTGGAAGGGCTGCGGTCCGTGCGCTGGCGCTATGCGCAGTGAGGTCGCCGTGGTCATCGGGCTCGCGGTGGTGACCGGGGCGGCCTGCCGGGGCGCACGCAAAGAAGAAGGGCCGCCCTACAGCGCGGCGCGCGCGGTGGTCGACCGCCACTGCGTCGGCTGCCACTCGGAGCGACCGACCGTGCCGGCGTTCCCGATCGCCGCCGGCGGGCTCGTGCTCGACACGAGCGAGCTGATGCAGATGCACGCAGCGCGCATAAAGCTGCGCGTCGTCCAGAAGCGCGACATGCCGCTGCTGAACAAGAGCGAGATGACGGAGGACGAGCGCGCGCTGCTCGGGGCCTGGGTCGACTCCGGGGCGGTCGGTCCACGGTCGTAGTGGTCGATCCGCCGATAGTGGCCTACAGCATCCGCTGAAGCGAGCGCCCGCGCTCAACTTTCGCGCCGGCGCTCCGATTGGATTTCGAGGGAGCGAATCGAATGCCCAAGGTCCTCGTCGTCGAAGATTCCAACGTCCTGCAGATGTACTACCGGCAGATCTTCGCCCGTTTGCCCGGCTACCAGCTGGCGTTCACGCGCAACGGACGGCAGGCGCTCGACCACATCGAGCAGAGCGGCATGCCGGACGTCGTGGTCCTCGACATCAACATGCCCGTGATGGACGGGCTCGAGTTCCTCGGACACTTCAGGGGCGATCGCAAGACGCCGCCCGCGCGGGTGATCATCGTGACCACCGAGGGCCGCGATGACGACTACAAGCGCGGCCTGGAGGCGGGCGCCAGCGCCTACCTCAAGAAGCCCTTCACGCCCGAATCGCTCATCGAGCTCCTGCAAGGCCTGCTGGCCCACCCGATCCGGGCCGGGGTCGGGGCCACGTCGTGAGCCAGGGCGACGTCCCGGCGCCGAAGCCCGAGGACGCCAGCCCGCCGAGCCCGGAGTCACTCACCGCCTCGCTGCTGGAGGCGCTGGGTGCCCCTGACCGCGCCGAGCGGGCGCGCGCGATCGCGGGCGCGGCCGAGATGGTCGATCCCGACCTGCTGGTCGAAGCGGTCGCCGACCAGGCCGATTCCCGCCGGCGCAACGCCGCGATGGACGCGCTGGCGACGGGCGGCGCGCGCAGCGTCCCCGCGCTGGTGCGCGGGCTCCGCCACCCCGACGGCGAAGTCGTGATGTTCTCGGCCGGCGTGCTGGCCCGCACCGGCAGCCCAGCCGCCATCCCGCACCTGGTCTCGCTGCTCGATCACGAGGACATCAACGTCGTCCAGCAGGTGATCGACGGCCTGGCCCAGATCCGGACCACGCTGGCGGTCGACGCGCTGGTCAAGGTGCTGGATCGGGATCCCTGGCTGCGCTTCGCGGCCGTGCACGCGCTCGGCGAGATCGGCGACCAGCGCGCGGTGCCGGCGCTGGCGCCCCTGATCGACGACGAGCTGGTGCGCGGCGCGGTGATCCGCGCGATGGGGAAGATCGGGTCCAAGGACGCGCTGGTGGTGCTGTTCCGCGTGCTGCGCGAGAGCCAGAACACCTCGACGTTCGCGGAGAGCCTGCGCGCGATCGGCGAGGCGCTGGATTTTCAGCCCAACCAGGAGGCGCTGCAGAACATCGCCGAGTGGACCGAGCTGGCGTCGCCGTCGTCCGCCGATCTGCACGACCGGCTGGAGCAGGTGCTGGCGTCGGAGAGCGGGGAGGGGGACGCGACCGGCGAGGGGCCGGACGCGCGGCACTCGGCGGCGACGATCGTCAAGGCGCTGAAGCTGCGCCCGCTGTACACGGCGCTGGTGCTGGCGGGGCGCGATCCCAAGCTGCGCGAGGTGCTGGAGTTCAGCGCGGTCTCGATCGGCGACGAGATCGTGCCGATGCTGCGCGACGGCCTGACGTCGCCCAACGCGGCGGTCCGCATGCTGGCCTGCGAGTGCCTGGGCGCGCTCGGGCACGTCCCGGCGGCGCCCCTGATCGAGAGGCTGATCGACGACCCGGACCCGGCGGTGCGCGCCGCCGCCGTGAACGCGCTGATGCGCCTCGGCTGCGACGGCGCCATCCCGGCGATGGGGAAGTGCCTGGTCGACGCCGAGGCGATCGTCCGGGAGGCGACGGTGGCGGCGTTCTGCTGCATGGACGTCGAGATCGTCGCGGGGACGGTGCTGACGCTGGTCGAGGCCCCGACGTTTCCGCGGCGGGTCGCCCTGACCGTCGCGCGCGCGAACCCGCACCGGTCGTACCATCCTTTCATCCTCGCCTGCCTGTCAGACACCGCGGCGGCGGTGCGGCGCGCGGCGGTCGAGGCGCTGGCCCGCCAGCCGACCGTCGACGTGGTCGGAACGCTGGAGCCGCTGCTGCACGACGCCGACACGGACGTGCGGCGCGCGGTCGTCACCATCCTGGGCGGGTTCCGCAGCCGGCGCGTGAAGCAGCTGCTGACCAACCAGGCCGAGACCGATCCGGACACGGTGGTGGACGCCGTGCAGGCGCTCGGCAAGCTCGGCGAGGCGACGGTGGTGCCGTTCCTCGTCGCGCTGTTCGATCGGGAAGGGACGCCCGCCAAGCTGGCGATCGTCGACGTGCTGAAGGAGATCCGCGATCCGGCCACGGAGCCGTTCCTGGCGCGCCAGCTCGGCAACCCCGATCCGGCGCTGCGGCGCGCGGTCGTGCTGGCGCTCGGCGCGATCCGTTCGGAGAACGCGGTCCGCCAGCTGGTGCCGGTCGCGAAGGATCCGGACGACGCTGTCCGGTCCGCCGTCGTCACGGTCCTGGGAACCTCGGACAGCGCGCCGGCGATCGATGCGCTGACCCGGCTCGCCCACGATCCGAGCCGGCCGATCGCCGCGCTCGCGCGGCAGGCGCTCGAGAAGCTCGGGCAGCCCCTCAGCTGATCAGGCGCCGAGCCCCAGCGCGAGCGAGGCGAGCAGCCACCCGCCTTCGAAGTCGACGCAGGCGCTGGTCGAGCAGAAGCGGCCGGGCGCCAGCACGGGCAGCGCGCCCTGGAGGGCCGCGCGCACGTACGTCCGCCCCGTGACGTACGCGAGTCCGACCATCACCACGCCGCCGCCCACGGCGTGGTCGGCGGTCCGGTCCGGTCCGGTCTCGTTGCTGAAGCGGGCGACGCCGAGGCGGAGCCCGAGACCGAGCTCCGGCCGCAGGTGTCCCGCCTGGCGCTGCGCCATCGTCATCGCGGTCACTGTTCCGATGGCCAGGTCGCCGTTGCCCGACCAGAACGACGCGGCGAGCGCGTCGAACGCCAGCGACGGGCCGAACGACCAGGGCGACGTGGGATGGCCGCGAAGCTTCGCCCACAGATAGGTCCAGCGGACCTCGGCGCCCGCCAGCAGCGTGCTCCCGGACGTGAACGCGGAGGCGACGGGACCGATGGCCCAGAGATGCGCCGGCCCGACGTCGCCAGCGGCCTCGGCCGCGGGCGCGGCGACCCGCTCGACGGCGGGCGGCGCGGGCGGCGGGGGCGGCGGGGACTCGGCGCTGCGCACCAGCTCGGCGGCGGCCAGCGCCACGGTGCGCGCGCCGGCGCGGCCCGCGCCGCCATCACCGGAGATGCGGCGCGCGCGCAGCGCGGTCTCACCGCCGCGGACCACGGTGACCTCGACCCCGTCCGCCGGGCAGGCGATCTCGATGGCCAGGAACGCCGCGGGCGCCGGCGCTGACGGCTGCAGCAGCCGATCGTGCAGCTCGACGGTCAGCGCGTGGCGCACGTCGGTCTCGTTCAGCCGCGGGCAATCGAAGCCGCGCAGTATGACCGGCGCGGGGACCGCCGGAGGGGACGCCGCCAGCAGCGCCAGCAGGGGCAGCGCGGCGATCATGGCGCGGCCGGCTCGTTCGGGGCGGTCGCGGCCGCCCGCCGGGTCTCGTCCGCGCGGGCGCGGGCGTCCGCGGCGAGCGGGCCGTCGGGCGCCAGCGCCCGCGCGCGTTCGAAGGCGCGCGTGGCCGCGGCCGGATCGCCGATCTCGTCGGCCAGCAGCCGCCCGAGCTGGAACGCGGCGACGGCGGCGCGCGGGTCGGTCGGGTAGCGCTCCTGGATCTCGGTCAGCGGTTTCACGGCGTCGCGCGGCCGCCCGGCCAGCCGCGCCCGGTCGGCGGCGGCGAAGCGCGCCTCCACGGGATCCCCCGCCGTCGGCTGGGCGGAGGGCGGCGGCGTCTTCGCGACCACCCGCCGCCGCGCGGGAGCGCGATCGCGCGCGGTCCGCGCGGCGCCCTCCGGCTGGTCGTCGTCGTGGGCCGCGGCCGCCGTGTCGACGGCAGCCGGCGCCGTGGCGGGGGGCGCGAGCGCCGGCGGGGGCGCGGGCGGGGAAGCAACGCGCCCGTGGGGCGGCCGGGCGCGCCCGCTCTCGGAGCGCGGCGGTCCGGCGGAGCGCGCGAACGCGAACACGACGCCGCCCGCGCACAGGGTCAGCAGGATGGCCGTCATCTTCAACGCCTGCTTGCGCCGCCGGCGGCGCGCCGCGACCCCTTCGTCGATGCGCGCCTTCGTCTCTGCCTCGAGCGCGGGCGTCCACGTCACCGACAGGGCGTCCGCGAGCAACTGGCGCTGACCGCGCTCCGTCATCGGCGTTTCTCCTCGCGCCCGCCAGCGACGGCCGGCGCGGTCTCCGGGTCGAGTAAGGGACGCAGGCGTTGCTCGGCCGCGGCGATCCGCCGCTTGGCGGTGGCGAGCGAGCAGCCGCAGATCTCGGCGACCGTCTCCAGCGGCTCGTCGACCAGGTACCGCAATATCCAGGCGAGCCGATCGCGCGTCGGCATGCGATCCAGGGTCGCGTACAGCAGCGCGGCCAGCGGCCGCAGCTCGGGCGCGGCGCGCGAATCGACGATCACGTCGTAGTCGATCGGGCCGCTCGCCCCGAGGAACGAACGGAAGCGGCGCCAGCGCAGGCGCCGGGAGGCCTCGCGGACGGCGATGCGGCCCAGCCAGGCGCGCGCCGCGGTCTGATCGCGCAGCGAGCCGAAGCGCCGGTGCGCGATCAGGAAGACCTCCTGAACGACGTCCGCCACCTCGTCGTCGCGCCCCAGCACCCGCCCCGCCAGGCCGGCGACGTAGCGCGCGTGCGCCGCGTAGAGCTGGTCGAACGGCGTGCGCGCGACCGGAGGCGCGGGCGCGCCGGCGCCTGTTCCACCGCCGGACGGGGCGGGGACCAGCGTCAGACGCGGCGTGGGCGCGCGGGACATCGGGACCATCTACCCCCAAAGAGGCACGGCGACCCGAAAATCAGCTCACGCGCCGGGCGGGCGCGCCGGGCCGGACTGGACAGGCCCGGACTTCCGCGCGACCCTGTGAACGTGGGGAGGTCGAGTCCGGTGAGTCGCGTGGTTCGGGCGGCCGCGCTGCTGTGCGCCTTGGTCGGATGCGGCAGCGCCGCGAAAGGCCCTGACGCGGCCGCCGGCAACGGCGGAGGCGGTGCGGGCGGGACCGCGGGTGGTGCAGGCGGGTCCGCAGGCAGCGCTGGCGCCGGCGCGGGCGGGTCGCTGGGGACCGGGACGGCGGGCGCGGGCGGCGACGGCAGCGGCCTCCCGGCCTGCGCGATCACGGCGCGGCCGCAGGCTCCGATCACCGGGGCGAGCGACGGCGGCATCGGTGTGTGCAACTCGATCGTGCTGGATGGCCCGTCGATCATCCGCGGCTGCCTCGAACGCCGGGGCGACGGCGGCGTCGCCGACGGCGGGGTGTTCGACGGTCCGACCGGCGGGGCGATCCGGGACGGCGACTACGACCTCGTCGGCGCGGACGGCGCCCTCTCGAGCGGGTCATGCCCGGCTGACTACAGCGGGGGCACCACCCGCCGGAGGATGCGGGTCTTCGACGGCGGGACGTACATCGAGTGGGCGTACATCAACACCGACAGCGCCGGCACGGACACCGGCCTCTCGTACGACACGACCGTGCAGGCCGCCGGGCACACGCTGACCTTCGTCTC
Source organism: Polyangia bacterium (assembly GCA_036557265.1). GTDB lineage: Bacteria > Myxococcota_A > Polyangia > Fen-1088 > Fen-1088 > JADGRB01. The sequence continues at coordinate 1,786 of DATBHU010000435.1, read as the reverse complement.
GTTCGACTGCAGCTCGTCATTCGGCGTGACCAGCTACGGCTACACGGCCGGCGGCGACGACTTCACCTACTTCGCGTACTACGACGGGGCGGACGGAGCCGGCGACCTGCAGACCGTCGTTCGCTACCGCCGCACCTGCCGGCGCTGAGCCGCCGCCAGAGCCACCGCCGCCCCCCCGCGGTCGAGGGCCTTTGAAATCTTTGCGGCGCTTTACTATTCTCCACGCGCCACATGGCCACCGTCGACGTCCCGCTGGAAAGAGTCCGCTTCGGTCAAACCAAACGCCGCGATCTCTGGTGGGCGATGCCGCTGACGACGTTCATCGTCTTCTCGTCGTTCATCGTCTACGTCACCTGGGCGCTGCTGCAGGGCAACCACTACCATTACGGCAACTACCTCTCGCCGCTCTACTCGCCCGAGCTGTTCGGCGATTCGCCGCACGCGATCTTCGGCCCCTGGCGCTGGAAGTGGCCGATCCCGTTCATCTCATACTCGCCCGCGATGCTGATCCTGATCTTCCCGCTCGCCTTCCGGCTGACCTGCTACTACTACCGCGGCGCCTACTACAAGGCGTTCTGGGCCGACCCGCCCGCCTGCGCCGTCGGCGAGCCGCGCGACGAGTACCGGGGCGAGGCGAAGTGGCCGCTGCTGATTCACAACATCCACCGCTACGCCCTCTACTTCGCGCTGATCTTCAACGTCATCCTGACGATCGACGCGATCCAGGGGTTCCGCTTCAATGATCCCGCCACCGGCCACATGAAGTTCGGGATCGGCGTCGGGTCGCTGGTGCTGCTGATGAACGCGGTCCTCCTCGGCGGCTACAGCGCCAGCTGCCACTCGTTCCGCCACCTGGTGGGCGGGCTGTTCGACACGCTGACCCGGCATCCCGTGCGCAAGAAGGTCTACGACTGCGCGAGCTGCCTCAACCGGCACCATCCCAAGTGGGCGTGGTTCAGCCTGATCTGGGTGGCCTCCACCGACGTCTACATCCGGCTCTGCTCGATGGGCGTCATCCGCGACCTGAGGTTCTTCTGATGGCTATCGAATCGAACGTCCAGACCCACGAGCACGACGTCATCGTCATCGGCGCCGGCGGCGCCGGCCTGCGCGCCGCCATCGAGGCCTCCGCGGCCGGCGTGTCGGTCGGCCTGATCTGCAAGTCGCTGCTCGGCAAGGCGCACACCGTCATGGCCGAGGGCGGCATGGCGGCGGCGATGGGCCACGTCGACGACCGCGACAGCTGGCGGGTGCACTTCGCGGACACCATGAGGGGGGGCCAGTACCTGAACAACTGGCGGATGGCGGAGCTCCACGCCAAGGAGGCCCCCGACCGGGTCAGGGAGCTGGAGGCCTGGGGCGCGGTCTTCGACCGCACCAAGGACGGCCGCATCCTGCAGCGGAACTTCGGCGGCCACCGCTACCCGCGGCTTGCCCACGTAGGAGACCGTACCGGCCTCGAAATGATCCGCACTCTGCAGGACCACGGTATCCATCAAGGGATCGAAGTGCACATGGAGTGTACCGTGCTGAGCCTGCTGCTCGATGGCGGAAGGGTAGCCGGCGTCTTCGGTTACGATCGCGAGCGCGGACGCTTCCTTTTGTTTCCGGCAAAGGCTGTGGTGCTCGCAACCGGCGGCATCGGGCGTGCCTACCGCATCACCAGCAACAGCTGGGAGTATACGGGCGATGGACAATCGCTCGCCTACCACGCTGGCGCGGCGCTGATCGACATGGAGTTCGTGCAATTCCACCCGACCGGCATGGTGTGGCCGCCGAGCGTCCA
>DATBHU010000434.1:0-8377 GCA_036557265.1 Polyangia bacterium | reverse complement strand
CGGCTCAGCCGCTGATCAGGATCCGGCGCGGCAGCAGATGCCGGCGCGCCGGGCGCGCGCTCACCAGGCGCGCCACGCCCCAGCCCGAGACCAGCTCGCCCTCCAGGCCCAGGCCGGGCAGGTTCTCGCGGCCGACCAGGTAGAGGTTCTTCACGGCCGTCGCGTGCGGCAGCCCGATGATGTCGAGCGGGCGCGGCGCCGGCAGGCTGACCAGCGCGGGCGGCGGCAGCGCGGCCTGCCCCGCGGGCGGCGTCGTCTCCGGGACGGGCGTGCCGCGATGTTCGGGCGGCAGGCCGTCGTGGGGCGACGCCAGCACCACCAGGTGCTGCGCGAACCCCGGGAACAGACGGCGCACGACGTGCGTCAGGCGCCCGCGCAGCGAGCGCAGGTAGCTGGCGCCAGCGTCGGCCAGGTGGGCGGGCACCCCGCACTCGACCCAGACCGGGACGCGGCGCCCGTCGCGCGGGCCGGGCTGACCGACGGTGATGGCGATGGCGTTGTCCTCCGTCAGCGCGCGCGACGGATCGCCGATGGCCAGGATCCGCGGCGGGGTCTCGGGCGGCAGCGCTTCGGGGTCCACCAGCGCGGCGACGGCGTAGCGGTAGCCGGTGACCCGCGCGCCCTGCGGGCGCTTGTGAGGCGGGACGGCCTCGGGTGCCAGCGCGGCCGCCAGCCCCGCCGACGAGCCCGCCCACAGCAGGTGGTGGCAGCCGATGGTCTCGTCGCGCGGGTGCACGCGCACGCCGGCCACGCGGCCGCGTCGGACCACGATCTCGACCGGCGTCAGACGATCGCGGCGATCGGCCCCGAACATCTCCAGCCGCGCCGCCAGCAGCGCCTGCAGCCCCGCCAGGCCGCCCTCCAGCGTCTGCTGCCCGCGGCGCGCGATCTCGAACGCGCGCGCCTCGGCGATCGGCCCGACCTCGTGGGCGACCAGCGCGGCGCCGTGAACGGCCGGCAGCGCCGCCATCAGGCGGAACGGGTGCTCCGAAGGCAGCGGCGCGAACAGATCGGTGGTCGGCTTGGGCAGCAGCGACCGCAGGCGCCCGACCTCGCGCCGCTCCCAGAAGCCGTTCGGCGGCAGCGTGATGGCGCTGGCGAAGATCGGATCGAGCAGCGCGGCGGCGGCGCGCAGCCGCTCGATGATCGCTCCCACCGAGCCGCTGGCGGCGCCGAACGCCCGCCCGAGCTCGCGCTCCTGCGTGGCCGGGTCGCGGCTGACGTCCAGGCGCTGCCCGGGCAGGGCGAGGCGGAAGGACGTCTCGGCCGCGGCGGTCTTGCGCTTGACGTGCGCGATCACGTCGAGCTCCTTGAACACGCGCGCCGCCGGCGTCTCGTCGAGCGGCGGCAGCAACGCGGGCGCCGCCGACAGCGTCACGCCGCCCGCGTTGAAGGCGGCCGACGACGCCTCGTGGCCGAGCACCATGACGCGAAACCCACGGCGCGCCAGCAGCGCGCCCGCGATCAATCCGCCCGTCTCGCCGCCGCAGACGATGACGTCATAAAAGTTGGTGTCCATGCGCGGGAGGTGTGGAGGGGGAGGGTGGGGGCCCCTATCCCTTCCCCTTCACAGTCAGAGACTGCGCAGGTTTTCACCCGACGGCGAGCCGCCGAGGATGCGCACCTTCCGGTCCTCGATCACCACCCGGCGCTCGGCGATCGCCCGCACCACCGCCGGCAGCAGCCGGTGCTCCTCCGCGAGGATGCGGGCGCGCAGCGACTCCTCGTCGTCGTCCTCGTGCACCAGCACCGCCGACTGGCCGATGATCGGCCCGGTGTCGACGCCGTCGTCGACGAAGTGGACGGTGCAGCCGCTGACCTTCACGCCCGCCTCGTAGGCCTGGCGCTGCGCCCGCACGCCCGCGAACGCGGGCAGCAGGGCGGGGTGGATGTTGATGATGCGGCCGGGGAACGCCCCCAGCATCTCGTCGCCCAGCACGCGCATGAAGCCGGCCAGCACGACCAGGTCCGTCTGGTGCGTGCGCAGCCCGGTCATCAGCGCGCGATCGAAGCCGGCGCGCGCCGAGTAGTCGCGGTGGTCGACCACGAACGTCGGCAGGCCCGCCGCCCGCGCCCGCGCCAGCGCCGCGCAGTCGGGGACGTTGGACCCGACGACCGCGATGCGCGCCGGGCCGAGCTCGCCGCGCCGGGCGCGGTCGATCAGCGCCTGCAGGTTGGTGCCGCTGCCGGACACCAGCACGCCGACGTTCACGCCGACACCTTGCCGACGAACTCGACGGGCGCGTCGGGCGCGTCGGCCGGCACCACCTCGCCGATCGGGATCACCTGCTCGTCGGCGCGCTGGAGCAGCGTCTGCGCCTCGGCGGCGCGATCGGCCGGAACGCAGACCACCATGCCGATGCCCATGTTGAACGTCCGCAGCATCTCGGCGTCGGCGACGTCGCCGCCGCGCGCGAGCAGACCGAAGAGGGGCGGCACGGTCCAGGACCCGAGGTCGATGCGCAGCGCGAGCTTCGCGTCGGCCGGCAGCATGCGCGTCGGGTTGTCGACCAGACCTCCGCCCGTGATGTGGGCGGCCCCGCGCAGCAGGTCGGCGTCGTGCAGGGCGCGCAGCGCGCGCACGTAGATGCGCGTCGGCCGCAGCAGCGCCGCGGCGAGCGGCTCGCCCAGGCCGGGCGGCGCCGCGTCGAGCGGCAGCTTCATGTGATCGAGGAGGACTCGCCGCATCAGCGAGTACCCGTTCGAATGAAAGCCGGACGACGCCAGCCCGAGCAGGCGGTCGCCGGCGCGGATGGCGCGCCCGTCGACGCGGCGGCTCTTCTCGACGACGCCCACGGAGAAGCCGGCCAGATCGTACTCGCCGTCGGCGTAAAAGCCGGGCAGCTCGGCGGTCTCGCCCCCGATCAGCGCGCAGCCGGCCGCCTGACAGCCGTCCGCGATGCCGGCGATCACGCGCTCGGCGACGCCCACGTCCAGCCGGCCCGACGCGAAGTAATCGAGGAACAGCAGCGGCTCGGCGCCGCACACGACCATGTCGTTCACGTTCATCGCCACCAGATCGATGCCGACCGTGTCGTGGCGGCCGGTCAGGAAGGCGAGCTTCAGCTTGGTCCCGACGCCGTCGGTGCACGACACCAGCAGCGGCTCCTTGTAGCGCGACGGCAGCGCGCACAGCCCCGCGAAGCCGCCCAGGTCGGTCATCACCTCCGGGCGCAGGGTGCGGCGGACGTGCGGCTTGATCCGCTCGACCAGCGTGTCGCCCGCGTCGATGTCGACGCCGGCGCCTCGATACGTCATTCCCGAACCGCGATCGCGCATCGTCATGGCGCTGGTCAGCGCAGGTCCTCGTCTCCCTGGTCCCGGTTCTGGGAGACCCGGCGGCTGCCGCCGGCGTTGCTGATCGGCGGCGAGCCGAAGCGCTCGACGAACCCTTCCAGCAGGCGGTCGAGCTCGCGGTGGGGGTCCGGGGTGGGCGCGAAGCGGATCCAGCGGGCGCCGGCCGAGATGGCCCGATCGAGCTCGCGCGCGCCGCGGCCGGAGACGAACCCGCGCAGGGTCTCATCCGCCTCGCTGCACGCGTAGAGGACCATGGCGCTGCGGCCTGCCCGGTAGTCCATCACGCCCTCGGCACGTGTCTGCAACACGCCGGCCACCTCGGGTGCGGCCGCGGTCGCTTGGGAGATCGGGTGCCAAACGCCAAAATGCACGCTCGTTTGTACCACGCCTGCCGTCGACATCGTCGCGGAATCCGGTGGTATTCTCCCGGCCCGGAAGACGAGAGACGGAAGACGGAAAGACGCATGGCCTGGTACAAACGGGAAGACAACGAGGACGTGTTTTCGGAGGAGAAGCGCAGCGTCCCGGTCGGGGTGTTCACGAAGTGCCCCGGTTGTCGGGCGGCGCTGCTGACGGCTGACCTCGAAAAGAACGAGGGGGTCTGCCCGCAGTGCGAGCACCACTTCCCGATTCCCGCGGCGCGGCGGCTCGAGCAGCTGCTGGACCCCGGCAGCTTCGCCGAAGCGGACGCGTCGATCGAGAGCGTCGACCCCCTCGGATTCAAGGATTCCAAGCGCTACGCCGACCGCCTGCGCTCCGCGCGGCGCACCGCCGGCAACGCCGACGCCGTGCTGGTCGGGGGCGGGAAGATCGACGGCCAGGCGGTGGAGGTCGGCATCTTCGTGTTCGAGTTCATGGGCGGCTCCATGGGGTCGGTGGTGGGCGAGAAGGTGACGCGCGTGTTCGAGCGCGCGCTGGAGCGGCAGGTGCCGGCCATCGTGTTCTCGGCGTCGGGCGGCGCGCGCATGCAGGAGGGGGTGCTGTCGCTGATGCAGATGGCCAAGACCTCGGCGGCGCTGGGGCGGCTGCGCGAGGCCGGGCTGCCGTACGTGTCGGTGCTGTTGCACCCGACGACGGGCGGCGTCGCCGCCAGCTTCGCGATGCTGGGCGACGTCATCCTGGCCGAGCCCAAGGCGCTGATCGGGTTCGCCGGCGCGCGCGTCATCCAGAACACGATTCGCCAGCGGCTGCCGCCCGGGTTCCAGCGCGCGGAGTTCCTGCTCGAGCACGGGTTCCTGGACAAGATCGTGCCGCGCAAGGAGATGCGCGCGACGCTGGCGCAGCTGCTGCGCCTGCTGGGCCCGCGTCCGGCGGCCTGATGGCGCCGGCGCAGAGCGGCGACGACTACGCGCAGCTGCTGGCGCGGCTCGCGGGCGTGCGCGCGCTGGGCGTCGAGCTGGGCCTCGACCGGATGCGCCTGGCGCTGGCGCGGCTCGGCGATCCGCAGGCGCGCTTCGCGGCCGTTCAGATCGCGGGGACCAACGGCAAGGGGTCGACCGCCGCCATGACCGAGGCGGTGCTGCGCGAGGCGGGGTGGCGCACGGCGCTGTATTCGTCGCCCCACCTGGCGCGCTTCACCGAGCGGATCCGGATCGAGGATAGCGAGGCGGACGGCGATCGCCTGGCCGCGCTCGATCGCCGGGTGGTCGCGACCGACGTGCCGCTGACCTACTTCGAGGTCGCGACGGCGCTCGCGTTCCTGGCGATGGCCGAGGCCGGCGTCCAGATCGCGGTGCTCGAGACCGGTCTGGGCGGGCGCCTGGACGCGGTGACGACCTGCGTGCCGTGCGCGACCGCCATCACGTCGATCGGCGTCGATCACGTCGACTATCTCGGCACGACGCTGCCGGAGATCGCGCGCGAGAAGGCGGGCATCATCAAGGCGGACGTGCCGTGCTTCGTCGGCCGGCTGCCCGCCGAAGCGGACGGCGAGATCGCCCGCGCGGCCGAGGCCGCGGGCGCGCCGCTCTATCGCTACGGCCAGGACTTCGGCCCGTCGCCGTTCCCGACCGCGCTGGTGGGGGCGCATCAGAAAGAGAACGCGGCGCTGGCGGCGCAGCTGGCGCGCGCGGCGGGCCGCCACCTCGGCCGCCCCGTCGACGATCGCGCGCTGGCCCGCGGGCTGGCCGGCGTGCGCTGGCCCGGCCGCTGCGAGCGGATCGGCGACGACCTGCTGTTCGACTGCGCGCACAACGCCGACGGCGCCGCCGCCCTGGCGGCCGCGCTGCCCGGCATCGCCGCCGGCCGGCGCGTCGTGCTGCTGGTGTCGATCGTCGACGACAAGGATCCGGCGGCGATGCTGGCGGCCCTGGCGCCGTCAGCCGCCGCGATCGTCGCCACCCGGTCCGACAACCCGCGCGCGCTGGCACCGGCGGCGCTGGCGGCCGTCGCCGCGCGCTTTCACGGCGACACCGCCGCCTGCGACGATCCCGGCGACGCGCTCGCGGAGGCGCGCCGGCGTGCCGGCGCGGGCGGGCTGGTGGTCGTGTGCGGGTCGATGTTCCTGGTCGGCCTGCTGCGCGCGCGCGTGCTCGGCGAGCCGGTCGACCCGACGCCGACGTCAGACCCGATCGTTGCTCGGAACCCCCAAGGGGTTCCGAACCTCCCGCGATGAGCTCCGCGCGGCAAAGCCGCGCTCCGCTCGACGCGATCAATCAGCGGACGTCGACCTCGTCGATGTAGATCGTGCCCTGGTAGCCGGTCGTCGAGAACGCCTGCAGGCTCAGGTTGAGCGCGTTGGTCGCGCCGGCGTCGGGCGCGATGGTGACCGCCGCCGTCTTCCAGCTGTTGGTCACCATGCTGATCGGGAAGGCGGACGTGAAGTACATCGGACCCGACTGGGTGTTCAGCACCATCGACAGGTTCAGGTCGGAGCAACCGGGATCGGACGCGACGTGCACGGTGATGGTCTTGCCCGTCACGTCGACGGGCGCGCCCGGCAACGGGAGCAGCACCTCGCCTTTGATCGTGGCGCCCTGGGTGCCGCTGAACTCCGCGGCGATCGCCAGCGCGCCCGCGCCGCAGTAGGTGAACGCGCTCGACGTCGACAGGCTCATGAACGCCATCGAGCCGGTGGTGTTGATCATGGCGTTCTGCGTGTCGGTCTCGAAGTTGAACGTCGCGCCGCAGGCACCGCTGGTGGCGGCGCCGGCGTCGGCGGGGATCGCGCAGGCAGCGCCGCCTGCCCCGCCGCCCGTGCCGCCCCGTCCGCCCGCGCCGGCTCCGCCCCGGCCCGCGGTCGCGATGGTGCCACCTATCCCGGGGCCGCCGTCCTCATCGGGGGCGCGCATGCCGCGGTTGGCGCAGGCCAGCGAGCCGAAGGCCGACAGCAAGAGAACCGCGGTGGAAGCCCGCATCAAGATAGTTTTCAGAGGATAGTCGAAAATCACCACCGGCAATAGTTGCCGCAGCCGCCGGAAATGGCCTAAGGCGTCGATTTCTGCAGCCACTCGAGATAGGCCGGGCTGCCGTCTTCGACGGCGAACGCCAGGATCTCCGGGACCTCGTAAGGATGCAGGGCCAGGATGCGCGCGCGGGCGCGGTCGAACACCGCCCGCCGCGTCTTGATCAGGCAGAGGACCTCGTCGTCCTCCTGCAGCTTCCCCTCCCAGCGGTAGATGGACCGCACGCCGGGGACGATGTTGACGCACGCCGCAAGGCCCTCGCCCACGAGCGCGCGCGCGAGCACGGTCGCTCGCGCCTGGTCGGGCATCGTGACGTGAAGCTCGAGCGCGTCGGTCACCGGGGTAACGAATAGCACGCGGCACGGCTTGACGGGATGGCCCCCGGCGTCGGAGAACAGGCGCGCTTTGCTCATCGTTCAGAAATACGGCGGCACCTCGGTCGGCAGCATCGAGCGCATCCGCAACGTCGCGCGCCGCGCGCTGGCGACGCAGCGCCAGGGCCACCGCGTCGTCGTGATCGCTTCCGCGATGTCGGGTGAGACGAACCGCCTGCTCGGGCTCGCCAGGCAGATCAGCGAGATCCCCGACGAGCGCGAGCTGGACGTGATCGCCGCGACGGGCGAGCAGGTGAGCGTCGGCCTGCTGGCGCTCGCGATCCAGGCGGAGGGCGGAAAGGCCGTCTCGCTGCTCGGCCACCAGGTCCGCATCCTGACCGACAGCGCCTTCGCGCGCGCCCGCATCCAGGACATCGACGCGCGCGCCATCGGCGCGGCGCTGGACGAGGGCAAGATCGCCGTCATCGCCGGCTTCCAGGGCGTCGACAAGGCCGGCAACATCACCACGCTGGGGCGGGGCGGCTCCGACACGTCGGGCGTGGCGATCGCCGCGGCGCTGAAGGCCGACGCCTGCGAGATCTACACCGACGTCGACGGCGTCTACACCGCCGATCCGAACGTGGTGGCGACCGCGCGCAAGGTCGAGCGCATCAGCTACGAGGAGATGCTGGAGCTGGCGTCGCTGGGCGCCAAGGTGCTGCAGATCCGTTCGGTGGAATTCGGGATGAAATTCGGCGTGCCTATTCACGTCCGATCGAGCTTCAACGACAACGAAGGGACATGGGTCGTGCCTGAAGAAAAAGCGATGGAAGCGGTCCTGGTCTCCGGCGTCACCGCGACGAAGGACGAGGCCAAGATCTCCCTGCACAAGATCACCGACGCGCCCGGGATGCAGGCGAAGGTGTTCAAGCCGCTGGCGGCGGCCGGCATCGTCGTCGACGTCATCGTGCAGGCGTACATCCAGGATGGGGCCACGAACCTGACCTTCACGCTGCCGGCGGCGGACCTGGCGCGCGCGCAGGACATCCTCGCCAAGCAGTGCGCCGACATCTGCACGCCCGAACAGATCAAGGGCCAGGGGAACCTGTCCAAGGTGTCGGTGGTCGGCGTCGGCATGCGGTCGCATGCGGGCGTCGCGCTGAAGATGTTCGAGATCCTCGCGCGCGAGAACGTGCACGTGCACCTGATCTCGACGTCGGAGATCAAGATCTCCTGCGTGATCGAAGCGAAGTACGCGGAGCTCGCGGTGCGGGCGCTGCACGACGGCTTCGAGCTCGGCAAGAAGTAACAAATCTGCTGAGCCGTTCGCGCGGCGCCCGGCAACCGTGCCACCATGCAGGG
>DATBHU010000433.1:0-1697 GCA_036557265.1 Polyangia bacterium | reverse complement strand
GCGACCGTGCCCGCGCGGGTCGAGTACGATCTCTTGTTTGACGGCGAGGAGTTGTTTGTCGCGCTGGTTTTGCTGGCGGGCTGGGGCGCCGCTAACCCTGGCGCCGGCGCGCGGCGAACAGCTTCGCCCTGATCAGCAGGCTGTGCCCGGCGCGCACGGTCCGCGTGCGGTGGCCGGCCTTGACCGCCACCTTGCCGTGGGTGACCTTCGTGAGCGACCCGTCGCAGCGGTCGGACGCCGTCCAGGACGCGTTGGCGCCCTTGACCACGGCCTTGGCGGCGACGGTGCGGAAGACGCCCTTGCTCACCACGGACAGCTTGCGGATGACGCCCTTGCGCGGCGCGCTGCGAGCGGCGCAGGCCCGCGTCCGGCCGGGCGGCGTGGTCAGCGCGAGGTCGGTGGTCACGGTGGCCTTGCTCTTCGCGCGGTGCTGGCGGACGCGGAAGATCCCCGCGGCGATCGTCGCCGACTGCTTCTTCCCGGCCCGGTCGACCGCCGCGGTCAGCGTCAGGCTGCCGCCGCGCGCATCCACCGTCGCGCCCACCGGCACCGAGGCCACGCCGGCCAGCGGGACGTAGGCGCTCGCGCCGGGCAGCTTGACCTGCACGGTGCCGGCCAGGAGCTTCGTCACCGCCCGCACGCCGGCCACCGGCGGCAGGCTGCCGGACGGCAGGACCTCGCAGGCGTCGCCGATCCCGTCGTGGTCTGCGTCCGCCTGGCCGGGATTCGCCTTGAGCGGGCAGTTGTCCGCGGCGTCCGGGATGCCGTCGCCGTCGGCGTCCGCCACGGTCACCGGCGGCGGCGCCGGTGGAGCGGGGTTGAGCAGGACCGTCACGGCGTTGCTGAGGGAGGTGACCGCCAGGTCGGGCCGCCCGTCGCCGTCGAAGTCGCCGGCGACCGGCGCGTAGGCGCCGGCGGGGACCGCGACCGGCGGGTCGGCCGTCCAGCCCCGCGCCCCGCGGTGCAGCACGGTCACGCTGTGACCGGACGAGTTGGCCACGGCGATGTCGGGCCGGCCGTCGCGGTCGAAGTCGGCCGCGGCCACGTCGAGCGGGCTGGCGCTCACGAACACCGGCGAGCCCACGTCCTGGGTGAAGCCGTTGTTGCTCGCCTTGCGGGCGAAGACCACCAGCGTGCCCGGGCCGTTGTCGGCCACGGCGAAGTCGGTCCGGCCGTCGCCGGTGAAGTCCGCGGCGGCGATGCCCCACGGCGCGCCGCCGGTGGGGATCGGCGCGCCCTCGGCCGCGAAGCCGCCGCCCGCCTGGCGCAGCAGGACGCTGACGGTGCCGTCGCCGGTGTTCGTCACGGCGAGGTCCGGCCGGTGGTCGCCGTTGAAGTCCCCGACCGCGATCTGGCGCGGGTTGTTGCCCACCACGTAGTCGCCCTCGGCGGTGAAGCCGGTGTTCGCGGCGTTGCGCAGCAGCACCCGCACCCGCGCCTGCTGCCACAGCGCGACGGCCAGGTCGGTCCGCCCGTCGCCGTTGAAGTCGGCGGCGGCGATCGCGCTCGGCGCTGGCATGGAGATCGGCGCGCCGTTCTTGAGCGCGAACGAGCTTTTGTTGTTGAGCATCATCGAGATTTGCTGGCTCTGGTAGTTGTCCGTCGCGATGTCGGGCCGGCCGTCGCCGTTGAAGTCCGCGGTCGCGGCGTAGTTGGCGCCGGCGCCGAGCGGGAACGGCGAGCCGCGGAGCAGGGAG
>DATBHU010000432.1:0-7615 GCA_036557265.1 Polyangia bacterium | reverse complement strand
CCGTGTCCAGGTCCGCCTGCGCGATCGCCTTGCGCTCGAACAGCGCGACCGATCGGTCGTACTGCACCTTGGCGTTCTCGGCCTGCGCCTCGAGCTTGGTGACCGTCCCCTGCGCCGCCAGATAGTTGGCGCGCGCCGACTACAGCGCGGCCTGGAACAGGGCCGGCTCGATCTTCGCGATCACCTGCCCCTTCTTCACCGGCGAGTTGAAGTCGACCATGATCTGCTTGAGGCGGCCCGACACCTGCGTGCCGACCTGGACCGTCACCAGCGCCGACAGCGTTCCGGTCGCGGTCACCTTGGCGACGATCGGGCCGCGATCCACCGCGACCGTCTCGTAGCGGGGCGCCGCGGCGGCCGCGGCGTGCTTGCGCCACTGCCGGATTCCGATCCCGCCGCCGACCAGCACGACCAGGCCGAGCACGATCCAGAGCGGTTTCTTCATTCGCGTCGCTCGGCCAAGACCCCAATCATCCCGCCGTAGTTAAGCAGGTTTCCGCTTCGGCCGCACCGCCTTGTAGAATCGCGCCGTCACGTGCGCAAGGCAGGCGCAAGAGGCGGGCGCGTCGGCGTGTGCGCCGTGCTGGGCGCGGTCGCCGGCTGCGCGGGCCTGCTCGCCGCGAAGAGCGGGCCGTTCTGGTCGAGCGATGATCTCGGCGCCGCGGTCCCGCCGCCCTCCGGTCTGCTCGCCGCGGTGCTCGCCGACCGTTCGGCCCCGCGCCCGCCGTTGCCCGAGGAGCTGCAGGCGATCGAGGCGACGCCGCCGATCCGGCTGGAGCGCGTGCTCGGGCGGCCTTCCATCGATCCCCGCCGGCAGCTCGCGTTCCTGCCCGACGGGGGGCGGATCGTCGGGCTGGCCGCCGACGGCGAGCTCGCGATCTGGGATCCCATCACGCGGACGCCGCTGGCGGCGTTCCCCGCCTGCGAGAAGGGCGGCGCGACGTCGCTGGTTCTCTCGCCGGACGGAAAGCGCGCCGCGAACGTCACCGCCGGCAACCGCCTGTGCGTGCGCGATCTCGCGGACGGGCACGTCGTCCGCGACTGGCAGGCGCACGCCGCGCCGATCCGCGCGGTCGCCTTCACCACCGGCGGCGAGCTCCTGAGCTACGCGTACCAGGAGGAATACTGGGCGGAGACCCAGCTCCGGCCGATGCGCGTGCAAGCAGAGGCGGGGGGCGAGGTGCGGCGCTGGCGACTCGACCGCGACGGAGACGCGCCCGCCCACGAATTCGTGCTCGGCCCGGCGAGCGCGGTCGTGTTCGCCGCCGACGGCGCGCTGATCGTGGCGAACGATCTCCAGGGCAAGCTGCGCGCGGTCGACGGCGCCGGGCGAACGCTCTGGACCGGCGGCGACGCCTATCGGTTCGCCCTCGTCGATCACGATCGCCAGCTCCTGGCCGTCGAGAGGGCGACCATCCGCCTCCTCGAGGCGCGGACCGGCCGCGCGCTGGGCGCCCTCGCGCCCACGACGCCGCTCAGCCGGGGGTTCATGCGCGAGGGCGAGTCCCCCAGCTGGAGCGACTGCATCACGATCACGCCCGATGGTCGACAGGTCATCACGGCGCTGCATGAGGACCCGTTCTTCTTCGTCTGGGACCTGGCCACGCGGCGCGAGGTCGCGCACGTCCACGGGCGCGACTTTCCCGCCTGCGCCGGGGCGTTCTCACCCGACGGCACCGTCCTCGCCACGTCGGACCTGCAGCTCTGGGACGCGACCGCCCGCTTGCCTCTCCCCGGCGGCCGCGCGATCTACGCGCTGGCGATCTCCGCCGACGGCGGGCGGGCCGTCACGGCGGGCTCCGACACGATCCGGCTGTGGGATCTGGACGCGGGCGCGGAGATCGCGCGCCGCCGATTGACGAAGGCGACGTCGGTGAAGCTGTCCGCCGCGGGCGACAGGATGTTGCTCGGGTCCGAGGACGGGTGGGTACGCGCCGCCGACGTGGCGACGGGCGCGGAGCTCTGGGCGCTCGACGGTCGGGCCGGCGCGGGGCCCTGGGCACTCTCTCCGGACGGGCGCCTCGCGGTCACGTCGACGTACACGGGCGTCGGTCTCACCGTTCACGACGTCACGACCGGGAAGGGGCTGTGGAACACGCCGCTGCCCGACTACGAGGGCGTGGTCGCCGCGTTCTCGCCCGACAGCCGGCTGCTCGCGTACACCGATCGCTATCACCAGCTCTGCGTGCGGACGGCGCGCGACGGGCGCGAGGTCCGGCGGCTGCCCGGGACGAAACGGCGCGGCAGCCTCGCCTTCAGCCCGGACGGCCGCTACCTGCTCGCCGACGCGAGCGAGATCGTCATCTTCGATCTCGGCGACGACGGCAAGGAGGTCCGGCGCATCGAATACCCCGGCGGCCTGACCGCGCTCGGCCCCGACCTGCTCGTATTCAGCCGGCGCGAAGGCTCGCGCGTCATCGAGCTCTCCCGCCTGTCCGACGGGGCGGCGCTCGGCAAGATCGCGCTCGCCGAACGTCTCGGCGCCGTGACGTCGCTGGCGCTGACCGCCGGCGGCACCCGCCTCGTCGTCGGCACGAGCCGCGGCCAGCTGCTGGTGTTCGCGATGCGCGGCGGCCGGTGAAGCCGTCGTCCCCGTGTGGCGGCGTCAGCGCGGGGCGGCCCAGATCGAGCAGCACCCGGAACGCATCAGCTCGGTCTTGTGCATCTGCATCGATCCCGTGTCGGCGAAGAAGACCGCTCGGCCGTCGAGGATCAGCAGCGAAGGTCCGTCGTGGCCCTCCGCCAGCACGCGAACGGCGTCGCGCCCCGGCGACTGGCTGTAGATCCCCGCGCGCGCGCTGGCCAGCACGATCGTGTCTGCGTCGAACACGAGATCGGTGACGCGCGCGCCGCGCGAATAGCGCGACAGGCGAAGTGGAAACGGGGCGCCCCCCGCGGTCTGGCCAAGCACCTGATCGCCGATCGCCCAGCGGAGGTCGCGGCCGACGACGGCGAACGGGATCCGATCGTCGGCGGTCGCGATCGGCTGGGCGGGCCCGGCCGGCGCGAGCGGGATGCGCACCAGCGTGCTCTTGCGGCCGTCGGTCGTCTCGACGACGGCGAAGCCATCGCCCACCGCGAGCTCGATCGGGCCGCGCAGGCCCTGCGCCGCCGCCTGCGTGGCCCCGCCGCTCTTCTGCACCCGCAGCAGCGCGCCCCGTTCCGGATCCAGCCAGTAGACGAAGCGCCCGTCCACGCCGAGCGCGCGGGGAAGGAACTGGTCTTCGCGGTCGTAGGCGCGTTCGAGGCTCGCGCGGCTCGGGTTCCGCTTGACGAGGTCCGTCGGCGGCCCGCCGCCGAGCGGCGCCCGCAGCACCGAGCCGTCCTCGTCGAGGAGGTAGATGAAGTCGCCGTCGAAGACGGGCGCCGCCGTGAGCCGGGGCGTTCGGGTCACCAGGCGGGGCGGGCCGCCCCGCTTGGGCACCGACCAGATCTCGGGCGTCGTCTCCGAGATCGTGTAGTAGAGGTCCGGACCGTGCCCGGCCAGCGCCGCCAGGCCGTAGAGATCGTCGTGCACGAGGCGCCGTTCCGGCTGGACGATCGGATCGACGCGCACGAGCGCCCGGTCGTCGAGGACGTAGAGCTTTCCGCGCCGCTCGAAGACGGCGCGCACGGGGCGCGATGTCGAGGCGACCGGCCGCCAGGTGCCGCCGCCGCGCGGCGCCACGTGGATGCTTCCCCCCTCGCTGAGATAGAGGCGGTCGCCGGCCGCCCACAGACCGAGGTCGTCGCCCGATACGTTCTCGGTGATGACGGTCGCCGCGCCGCCCGCGATCGGCACGCGCACCAGGCAATAGGGGTAGGCTTTCAGGTAGACGAAGCCGCCGTCGACCAGCAGCACGCTGAGGCGGTTCGCGATCCCGCGCTTCTCGGGCGCCACCAGGGTCTCGCTCACCTCGGCGATGCGCGCCAGCCCGCCGCCCTTCGAGAGGCGCAGCACGTTGCGGCCGTGCACGTAGTAAAACCCGTCGGCGCCCGCGACGGGCGGTTGGTCGGGGAGCACGCCGTCTCGATCCGGCAGCTCGGCGAGGGCGCGCGGCGCGCCGCCCGCGCGCGGTATCGCCCAGAACGTCGTCCCCATGTCGCCGGGAGATCTCACGGTGTACACGACGACGTGGATGTCGGTGGCATCGATGAACACGAAGCGCGGGCGGCCCGGGACGCTGGCGAGGAGGCGGTCCGGCGCCTGCCGGATCGATCCGTCCCCGGCCGCCCAGTAGATGCCGCGCGCATCGCCCGCGATCAGCGCGTCCGCCGGCACGGCCGCCGCGAGCGCCGACGGCGCGCCGCCGTCCACGGGGATCGCCGTCAGCGCGCCGGTGCGAGTGTCGCGGACGACCAGCTTGCCGTCGATCACCCCGGCGAGCGCGCGGTCGGGTCGCGCATCGGGTCCCGTCTCCGCGCGCGCGACGAACTCGAGGCCGTAGCCGCCGTACCCGAAGGTCATGCCGTCGGGGCCGAAGCGCTCCCCGGGGTCGGGAACCGGGAACACCAGCCCCGGCTCGGGCGGCGCCGGCGTCGGCGGCGTGGAGTAGACCGTGGACCCCAAGTTGGCGCAGGCCGCGACCAACCAAGCGACCCGTGCGGGACCGCGCCGCGCCACGGATCGAAGGTGGCCGACAATGCCGACGCCGTCAACGGGGTGGGGCGGCGTCGGTTGGCGGGCCGCGACGGGCCGGTGTACGTTGGCCGCGCATGGCGATCCGGCGACGTCAATTCCTTGGCTGGTCCGCGGCCGCCGCCGCGTCCTCCGTCGCGGTGAGGCGAGCCCGCGCCGCGAAGGCGCCCGCGCGCCTCGCCGAGTTTCCGCGCGACTTCGTCTGGGGCGCCGCCGCCGCGTCCTACCAGATCGAGGGCGCGCCGGCCGCCGACGGCAAGGGGCCGTCGATCTGGGACATGTTCTGCAAGAAGCCGGGCGCGATCTGGAAGGACCAGAGCGGCGACGTCGCCTGCGACCACTACCACCGCTGGAAGCAGGACGTCGCGATCATGAAGTCGCTCGGCCTCAAGGCCTACCGCCTCAGCGTCTCGTGGCCGCGCGTCATCCCGGACGGCGCCGGCGCGACCAACGCCAAGGGGCTCGACTTCTACGATCGATTGATCGACGAGCTCGGCGCCGCCGGCATCACGCCGTGGGTGACGCTCTACCACTGGGACCTGCCGCTGGCGCTCTACCACCGCGGCGGCTGGCTGAACCGCGACATCGGCGGCTGGTTCGCCGACTACGCGACGGTCGTCGCGAAGCGCCTCGGCGATCGCGTGCGCCACTGGATGCCGCTCAACGAGCCGCAGGTGTTCCTGGGCGCGGGCCTCATCCAGGGGCGGCACGCGCCGGGGGACAAGCTGCGCTTCGCCGAGTTCCTGCTCGCCGCCCACAACACGCTGCTCGCGCACGGGCGGGCCGTGCAGGCGCTGCGCGCGACGCCCAAGCTGAAGGGGCGCGTCGGCACCGCGCAGGCCGGCTACAACTACGTGCCCGCCACAGACAGCGCCGCTGATCTGGCCGCCGCCAAGGCGCGGTACTTCGCCACCGCCGACGATTCGTACAAGCAGAACGGTCTGTGGTGGGACGCGATGGTGCTCGGGCGCTATCCCGACGACATGGTGAAGCTGTACGGCGCGTCGATGCCGGCCATCCGCGCCGGCGACATGGAGACGATCAAGCAGCCGCTCGACTTCCTGGGCGCGACGCTCTACAGCGCGGACCCGGTGCGGCGGGGCAAGGACGGCAAGCCGGAGGTGATCCCGTGGCCGGTCGGCTACCCGATCACCGGCTTCGACTGGGCGGTGACGCCGTCGATCCTGCGGCTGATCCCGACCTGGCTGCACGAGCGCTACAAGCTGCCGATCGTCGTCGCCGAGAACGGCCTCTCCGTGCGCGACTGGGTCGCGGCCGACGGCGGCGTGCACGATCCCGACCGCATCGACTTCATGGCGCGCTACCTGCGCGAGCTGGCGGCCGCGATCGCAGCGGGGGTCCCGATCGAGGGCTACTTCCACTGGTCGATCCTGGACAACTTCGAGTGGGCCGAGGGCTACAAGCACCGCTTCGGGCTGGTTCACGTCAACTACGAGACGCAGGCGCGCACCATCAAGGATTCCGGCAAGTGGTACCGCGACGTCATCGCGTCGAACGGGCGCACGGTGCTCGCGACGAGCGCGCCCGACCCGCGTCCGTACTGACCCGCCGGCTCCTGGAACGGGCGCGGTGAAGTGACGGGGATCGGTTTCGCGCCGGGCGGGAATACGGACGGCCCGGAAAAGCGGCGTCTTCCCTGATTCGCCGCGACGGGTTTGAAGGTTGCGTCCCCGTCCCGCCATGAACGGGATCGGCAGTCGACGCGTCGGGAATCAAGAAAGGTGAGCTGCCCAGGCGCGGCCCGCCACTGTAAGACGGCAAACGTGCGTACCGTGACCACAGCCTTCATCTGTTGTTGTCTGGGCCTCGTGTCCGGCGCGAGCGCTCGCGCCGCCGGGCCCGTTCCCGTTGCGCCGGGCGGCGTCCCGCCGAAGGTCGCGGCGCCCGCGCGCGCGGGCGAGCCGCCCGAGCGGCTCGTGCTTCCAGGACCGTCGGGATGCGCGCTGCGCGCGGTGAAGTCGAACGCCGGCGTCACGCTCGAGCTCGCGCCCGGCGTCCCCTACGCGCGCGTCGCGGCGGCCCAGTCGATCGAAGTGACGCTGCCGCTCGGGCGCGAGGCGCCGGCCGCGGGCGTCTCCCTCGCGGCCGGCGATGTCAGGTTGAAGGGCCTCGCCACGCCGGCGAGCCTGGCGCTCTATCCGGCGCGCCCCTTCGTGGTCGGCGAGGTGCTGGTCCCGGGACCGCACAGCCGGCTCCGCTGGGGCGAGGTGGCCGCGGATCGGGTCGCCGTCGAGGTCGAGCTCGCCAAGGAGAGCCGTCTGGAGTTCCGGGACCTGAAGGGGCCGCTGCGCGCGTCGCGTCCGTGCTCCGATCTGCGCCTCACCAGCCTGGCCAGCTTCGACAGCTACGACGCCTTCGGCGGGCGCGGCTACGATCTCGCCGCCGGCCTGCGCTCCTCGTCGCCGGTGCCGATCGCGGCGCAGCCGAACGGGCCTGCGCTCGCGAAGCTGGTCGTCAACCGGAAGGCCGCCTTGAACGAGGTGACGGTGATCGACGAGGACGAGGCGGGGTGGTCGCGGATCGCGCGCCCCGCGACCGGGGATCTGCTGGTCGTCGGCTGGGTGAAACAGAAGCAGCTCGGGAAACCGCCCGCGCGCGACACGACGTTCGCGGCGTTCAGCGGCGGCGCGGCCAAGGCGGCGGCGGGAGCGCCCGAGGCGGCCGCGTCCGCCGCGACGTTCGCCTGCCCCCGCGAGATCGCCCTCTTCGCCGAGGCGGGTGGGTTGCGGCGGGTCGTCGGTGTCATCGGCCCGGGCGTCCACCTGCGGACCACGAGCGCCGACGCCGAGCTGGTGGCGGTGCAGTTCCCGGACGGCGCCGCGGCGGCGGTGACGCCGCTCAAGGGGGCGCGCCTGCTCGCCCGGCGCGCCGACGTCGCCGTTTGCCCGGGGTTCAACGCGCCATGAAAAAGCGAATCGAGAAGAGCGGCCCTTGCGTCCTTAATGTGCGTTTGTTTACGCTAGCTGGCGTGAAGCA
>DATBHU010000431.1:0-1619 GCA_036557265.1 Polyangia bacterium | reverse complement strand
CGAAGTCGAGCTTCTCCATCAGCTGGACGAACTCGACGGCCGCCTGTACCAGCGCCTCGACGGAGTTCTCCCGCTCGAGCTCGTGCAGGTGCTTGGGCAGCGAGCCGGAGTTCACGCCGATGCGCATCGGCACGTTCGCGGCCTTGGCCTTCTCCGCCACCTGGGCCACCTTGTCGGGGCCGCCGATGTTGCCCGGGTTGGGCCGGATGCAGTGGGCGCCGGCGTCGATCGCCTTGAGAGCGAGCGTGTAGTTGAAGTGGATGTCGGCGATCACCGGGATCGGCGACTCCACGACGATGCGCTTCAGCACCTCGACGTCTTTCTCGCGGGGCACCGCGCAGCGCACGAGGTCGCCGCCTGCGTCGGCGATCGCGCGTATCTGCGTCATGGTGGCGTCGAAATCCGCCGTCTCAGTCTTCGTCATCGACTGGACAGCGACCGGCGCGCCACCTCCGATCGGCACGCCGCCGACCCAGATCTGGCGTCTAGAGGCCATCTGTCCTCATCCTAGCGGCGGTGCCACTAAGAACCTGGTGCGGGCGGGAGCTTTATCGCGCCGGTATTTGCCGCCACGCGGCCGTTCTTGGCGTTGCTGTGCGCCCAGGCGGCGAGGGCCGTGAACGGCAGCGTGGGCTTGCCGTCGAGGTTGATCAGACTTGTGTTGAAACGCACGCCCGGCGGCGGCGAGACCAGGATGTACTGGAGCATCTCCTTCACCCGCGAGTTGCGCGCCGCGATGCCGAAGGCGGTCTTCAGATAGTCCGCGCGCTTGGCGGGCGGGACGGCCACCGGACCGGTGGCGAAGTAACCGAACTCGGTGAGGTAGATGTCGAGCGGCTTGCCGTCGGGCGTCGTCAGTGCCTTGCTCTGGGCGAGGCGGTCGAGCGCGCTCGTCAGGCGCCCGAGGCTGCCGACCGTCACATTGTCGGCGCCCGGGTACGGCGCCTGTGGCGGGTTGGCGAACTCGTACGGGTGGTGCGCGTAGCCGTCGGCATGGAGCGGCGCGCAGTGCTTGGCGGGCGCGTAGATCTGCGTCCGGCAGGTGACGCCGCGCAGGAACTCGAGGGGCGCCGTGGCCCGGCCGGACTCCGCGTACGGCGCGGTCTCGCCGATCAGCACCTGCGTATTCGGGTCGACCTTCTTGATCGCGTCGTAGCTCTTGCTGTAGAGCGCGCGGTAGAGACTGGCCTCCTCGCTCTGGGGAGCCAGCCAGCCCACGTAGTTCGGCTCGTTCCAGATGCTGTAGCGGTCCACGCGGCCCTTGAAGTGCTTGGCGGCCGCGCTGGCGAACGCGCCGAACTTGGCGGCGTCCGGTTTCACGATCCCCTGTTTGTGGTTGCCCGTGGCCCATGCGGGCGCCGGACCGGTGAGGTCGAGCTGGACCCGGATCCCGTGCTGGGCGGCGTCGTCGATCAGGCTGTCGTAGCCCGCGAAGTTGTAGGCCGGGTGCGCGGGCGCCGTGGTGGCGTCCGGATCCGCTCCCGGGACGCGGGACCAGACCACGAGCACGCGCAGCCGGGTGACGCCCATCTGCTGCGCCTGGGCAAGCGCGCGGTCCCGGTCGTAGTAGGACCGGTTGAGGAAAACGGCGTCGTCCTGGAGCGCCACCTCGAGCTTGT
>DATBHU010000430.1:0-12253 GCA_036557265.1 Polyangia bacterium | reverse complement strand
AGTGCTTCTCCTCGATGCTCGCGTGCACCGCGAGCGCGTCGGCGATTCGTTCGAACAGGCCGCGGCGCGGCCCATCCGCCTTCGCCTTGTGCACCTGCTTGAACAGCGCCTCGACGTCCCGATGCTGATGCTTGAGCAGTGCGATCGCGTTCATGGTCTTCCCCCCGTCAGTCGTTGCCGTCAAAGTAGGCACTCCGACGGCCCGCGTGAGGCCCGCCGCGCGATCGCCGCGCTACAGGATGTTCCCGCGCTATCGCACGGCTACAGGATGTTGAACTTGCACACGGTCGAGCACTGGCCGGTGGGGCCGTTGTTCACGCCGTCGTCGCACTGCTCGTAGGGCGGGTTGGTGACGCCGTCGCCGCAGTGAGCGGCCAGCTTGCACTGCGGCGAGCAGCCGCCGTAGCTGTTGTCGTTGACGCCGTCATCGCACTCTTCCGGCCCGTTCTTGATGCCGTCGCCGCAGTGGGGCGCGAAGATGCAGCTCGGCGCGCAGCCGCCGTACGAGCCGTCGTTGTTGACGGCGCCGTCGTCGCACTGCTCGGGCGGCGTGGTGACGCCGTCGCCGCAGACGCCCGGCTTCTTGCACGCGGCCGTGCAGCTGGGATCGTTGGACGACGTCGGCTCGCACTCCTCGCCGTACTGCTCCTGGACGACGCCGTCGCCGCAGCGCGGGCCGAGCTGGCAGTTGGGCAGCGGCATGGTCGGATCGCCGCAGTGGCCGTAGGTGCCGTCGTTCGCGCCGTCGTCGCACTGCTCCTGCGGGTTCTGCACCTTGCCGTCGCCGCAGTAGCCGGCGCTCTGGCACTTGCTGTCACAGCCGCCGTAAGCGCCGGTGTTGTTGTTCGGGCCGAGGTCGCACTGCTCGCCGTACTCGGTCTGCACCTTGCTGTCGCCGCAGCGCGCGGGCAGCTTGCAGCCCGGGCCGCAACCGGACATCGCCCCGTACGCGTCGCCGTTCGTGCCGTTGTCGCACTCCTCGCCGTCGGTGACCATGCCATCGCCGCAGAACGGCCCCAGCTTGCAGTCG
This sequence comes from Polyangia bacterium, assembly GCA_036557265.1. GTDB lineage: Bacteria > Myxococcota_A > Polyangia > Fen-1088 > Fen-1088 > JADGRB01. The sequence continues at coordinate 11,223 of DATBHU010000430.1, read as the reverse complement.
GGCGTGCACTTGTTGTAGCCGCCCGTGTTGGCGGGCCCGTTGTCGCACTGCTCGGGCGGCGTCACCACAAAGTCGCCGCAGGTCGGGCCGCACGCGGTCGCCGCGCCGTTGAATCCGCTGAACGTCAGCTTGAACGTGGAGGAGGTCGTCTGGCGCTCGGCCTGGAACACCTCCACCTCGTAAACGTTGCCGTTCGTCATCCCGAACGCGTTCGCGGCGTTGATCGTCACCGATCCCGGCTGGGCGGTGTGGATGCCGCCGATGTCGACCGCCAGCTTCTTGTTGACGAACATCCACAGGTCGTCGTCGCCGAGGAAGTCGAGCTTGTACGTCTTCGTGGAGTCGAACTGGAACCAGTACCGGATCTCGCTGGTGAAGCTGAAGTTGTGGAGCACGGACGGCGTCTCCTTGGGGTAGCTGCCGCTCGGTTCGTAGGGGGGCGGGATCTGGGCAGCGACCCCCTGGCCGGCGCTGAACCCGCCCGCGGCGATCTCGCTGTCGATCGGGAAGAAGACCGGCGTTCCGTCGAGCACGCCGGTCTGGATGGTGGCGGTCCAGTTACCGCCGTTCTGGACGCAGCTGCCGGGTACGATCGTGCCGCCCGCGGCGACGGCGGTGTCGCAATCGGTCGACCCGAACTTCGACGTGCAGGGAATCGGGAGGCCGGTGGTGGCGTCCGTCTGCTCGGACCCGACGTTGCCGCAGTAGTAAGCCGGCTTCGTGACGGGCCACTGCTCGCAGTTCGGGCCCCAGCGGTTGACGTAGCTGTTGGTGCCGGTGATGTTGCAGAGCGTGAGCGTCTGCGCGGTGGTGTGATTCGTGCCGGGGACGTCGGTGTACCACTCGGCGAACGAAGCCGCGCTGCCGATGTACGCATACGTGCTGCTGGATCGGACCGGCTTTCCGGTCGTCGCGTCGAGCGTGTTGTTGACCAGGCCGGGGACGATCGCGCTCTGACCGGTCGCGCTCGGCTCGAAGTCCGGCATGGGCATGTGGAACTTGAAGTCGCGGTTGACCATCGGCACCTGGATAGTGGCGCCGAGCGGGGGCTGCGTGCACGTGAACCCGGACTCCATCATGCAGGTCGCCGAGCAACCGTCGCCCGACAGGTTGTTGCCGTCGTCGCACTGCTCGCCGCCGAGCAAGATGCCGTCGCCGCATTTGCCCGTGCAGGCGCCGGCCGTGCCGCCCGACGGGCACTGCGGCTCGGGCACGCAGGTCGCCGAGCATCCGTCGAACGGCGTGGTGTTGCCGTCGTCGCACCCCTCCGAGCCTTCCTTCTTGCCGTCGCCGCACGTCGTCTGGTGGCACGCGGTGACCGGGCTGCCGGTGCAGGCCCAGCCCGGGTTCCAGCGGCACTGCGCCGAGCAGGCGTCCTTCTCCACCGCGATCCCGGGATCGCAGGGCTCGTTGCCGGTCAGGATGCCGTCGCCGCAGTCAGGGACGCAGGGCGCCTTCACCAGCGGGCAGACGTAGCCGCGCTCGATCGTGCAGGTCGACGAGCAGCCGTCGCCGCTGTTCGCGTTGCCGTCGTCGCACTTCTCGTTGCCGGCGATGATGCCGTCGCCGCACAGCACCTGCGGGCAGACGCACTTCATGTTCGGCACGCAGGTGCAGCCGGCGCCCGTCACCTTGCAGTTGGCGGAGCAGCCATCGCCGTCGGTGATGTTGCCGTCGTCGCACACCTCGCCGAGGTTCACCTGCACGATGCCGTCGCCGCAGCGCGGGGCCTTCGTGCACGGACTGCCCGGCGCCTGGCAGACCCATCCCATCTCGAGCTGACAGGTCGCGCTGCAACCGTCACCCGCGGTCGCGTTGCCGTCGTCGCAGTTCTCGCCCTGCTCGATGCGCTTGTTGCCGCAGATCGAGCTGAGCACGCACGGCTTCCCGGCCATGCAGACGTAGCGGCCGTCCTGCACGTTGCAGGTGGCGTTGCAGCCGTCGCCGTCGGTGGTGTTGCCGTCGTCGCACACCTCACCCGGGTTGATGACGCCGTCGCCGCACTTGAAGGTGCGCGTGCAGGCGCCGGCGGGCGGGCAGGTCCAGTTCGGTTCGACGTGGCAGGCGCCGTTGCAGCCGTCGCCCGCGAGCGTGTTGCCGTCGTCGCACTGCTCGATGCCGCCCTGGTTGTTGATGCCGTCGCCGCACCCGGGCGGGACGGGCAGCGTGCCGCCGGTCCCGGTCGAGGCGCTGCCGCCGCGGCCACCGATGTTGAAGCCGCCCAGGCCGCTCGACGATCCGCCGGTGCCCGGACCGCTCGTGCCCGCGGTGCCGGGATTGCCGCTCGACATGACGCCCGCGGTGCAGCCGCCCAGGCTGAGAAACAACGTTGCCAGCCCGAACGCGACACGCGTCGTCGGACGAGAACCAGGTTGCAGCATAAGCGCTCCTTACGGCCAGGGTCCTTACCAACGGAGGCCGAAACCCACGGACGCTAATCCACCAGCCACCCGCAGCATAAGGGACCTCAGCCGCGAAAGCGAGGGGCTGCGCCAATCTGCTGACGCAATACGGGCGCTACCGGACCGCCACTGCCAGATACGCGCAATTCAAGGTGTTTTGTGCCATCCGGCGGGCGGCCTCAGCCGCGGGCGACGCCGTTCGAGAACTCGATCCCCTCGACCAGCTCGAGGCCGATGCTGCGCTCGATCGCCGGCGCGGCCAGCAGCGTCGGGCAGTTGGTGACGACGTCGTTGCCGGTCTGGCTGGCGGAGAACCCGTACTGCTCGAGGATGCTGACCGCCGCGCGCGCGGCGCTGGTGGTCGTGAACGAAATTCGCATGGTCTCTCTGGGGAACCTCTGCATGGTTTGGTTTCTTCCCCGGCGATTGGGTTGCACGCCTCGCGAACGCTGCGTGCGCCGTCGATCACGCTGCCGGCCTGCTGAGCGACGTTGCGACGTTGCGACGTCGCGGCGTCAATCGACGCACGAGCTCGGCGCCGGATCTGGCGTGGCGCTCGGCGCAACCCGCGTGTCGGAAACCGGTACGAAGGTGCGATGCCGTCCTACCGCCCCTGCCGACGCTGCGGACCCTGCCGACGCTGGCTGTCCGTCATGTCGATGATGGGCGTGATGACGGTGCTGTCGTCGGCGACGACGCTGCCGTTCGTGCTCGTCCCCGACTTCGCTCCGGGCATCTTGACGGTCTTCATTCACTGCCTCGGCCTCGTCTTCGCGGTCGACGCCGGCGCCGCGCTGCTGGTCACCCGCCGCGCGCACGGGGTCGACGTCGCGCCGCGCGCGGCGCTGACCGCAATCGTGTCCGTCGGCGTATCGTTCCCGCTGCTGTTCTGGGGCGGGACGCTGCTCGCGTATCCGTTCCTGCTGTTGACCGAGAAGGTCCACGAGCTCTCCTGGCTCCCGGCTGTCGGCGCGATGATCCTGTCGTCGGCGCTGGGGGCGCGCTGGGTCGCCGCCACGCTCACCAGATTGACGGGACGTGACGATCGCCAGCTGCGTCGGGGGATGGTGGCGTGGGGAGCGGCCTGGCCGCTGCTCTCGCTGCTCGCGCAACACGCGGCGAGAGCGGCGTTCACGCGTGGCTCGCCGGGCTGGCTGCTGTTCTACGACCTCTTCACGCCTGGCACGCTGCTGGCCTGGCAGCTTCCGATCGGACTCGCCGCCGCGGCCTGGTTTGTTCGCGCTAGGCTAGGGCCGTGATCTTCCCTGTCATCGGCGCGCGCCTGCACGGCTGGCTCGACGATCTCGTCGTGCTCATCTATGTCGCCGGCACGTTCGCCGTCGGCCTGCGCGGCGCCGCACTGGCGATCGCGATCGGCGGCGCCGTCGTGCACTTCGCCCTCACCCGCCTGACGAACTATCCGCAAGGAACGATCAAGCTGATCCCCTTCCGCGTCCACGCGTACATCGAGCTCGCCGAGGGGCTGGCCGTGCTGGCGGCGTCGCTCGTGTTCGCGGCCGACCGCCCGTTCGCGCAGCGCCTGTTCCTGGGCGCCATGGGTTTCTCGCAGCTCGGCGCCTTCGCGCTCTCCGACTACGCCTGGCCTAAGACTCCGCGGCGAGCGGCTGCAGCAGCTTGACGGCGCGGATCGCCTCGACGAAGCGCACCTGGTTCTCGTTGATCTTCAGGTTCAGCTCGATCAGCTTCTTCGAGAGCACGTCCAGCCGGCTTGAATCCGCGGCCAGCCGCTCGGTCAGCTTGGCCCGCAGGTCCGCGGCCGCCGTGTTCTTCTCCAGCGCCTTCAGGTTCGCGCGCGTCTCCTCGGTGGCGGCGCGGCGATCGGCCTCCTCGCTGGCCAGCTTCTGCCGGTCGTCGCTCGCCTTCGCCAGCACTTGACGGATCTCCCACGCCGCCTTCAGCTGCGCGGCGATCACCGGATCGGCGCGCTTGTCGCGCAGGTACGCCTTGACCGCGTCGTCCGCGAGCGGCTCGAGCCAGTCGACGCCCCGGGTCGTCTGCTGGCGCTCGTCCAGCACCAGCTCCGTCGTCGCGCGTGGCCCCAGCGTGGCGGGCACCAGCGCGCTCCCCGTGCCGACGTTGTCCTCCGTGCCGGCCGGGAAGCCGTTCATGCGCGCCCCGCCGATGCGCGGATGCTTGATCATCAGCTTGGCGGCGCGGTCGGCGCCGTTCTTGAGGCGATACTTCGTCAGCGACACCGCGTCGCGCGCGATGGTCAGCGCCGCGCCCTCGATGTGATAGAGCCGCGCGCCCTCCTCGCGGTGCTCGCGCGTGACGTCGATGGCGACGCGGCGATCGATCGCGAACGGCACCGTCGCGACCCCGGCGTCGGGGAGCGGATCGGTCATCCCCTGGCCGACGAACGCGCCGTCGGAGAAGATCGCGAGCGGCCCCTTCTCGAGCAGCCCGCCCGTCTTGTTGGTGAAGCGCGCGACGCGGAACGGGTGCGAGGCCGAATCGGGCACGCCGCCGTCGGGCGCGTAGAGCGCGATGATCTCGCCCGGCACGCGCTGGTCGAGCAGCATCACCATCGTCGCGCTCTTGTCGGGGATGGTGACGGCGGCGGGCAGGTCGTAGCGCGTCGTCCCCGACTGCACGCCGATCGCGGCCAGCGCGGCGAGGTTGCGGGTCTGGCGCGAATAGGCGGGCGCGGCCTGTCCGGCCGGGCCGCGCAGGGCGCCGCCGTAGTTGCCGGCGACGCCACCTTCGAGATCGTCGAGGGCGCGGCCCGGCGCCGCGCTCCGCTTCCCCTTCTTGCTCTCGCGGGAGTGCGGGGCGGGCGCTTTGCTGGTCATCGGCGCCGCCTTGGCCTCCTCCGCCGGAGACGCAATCGCCTCGGGCGCGGGCGGCGGCGGCGGGGCCGGCGCGTCGGCGAGGCTGGTCTCGGCGCGCGGCACCACGGCGATGACGTCGCCGCCGTCGGTCACGGTCGGCCGCGCCGGGATCACCGGCGTCGCCAGCGACGCGTCGAACGCCAGCGGCGCCTCCGCGACCAGCGACAGCGACACGTTGGTCCAGTCCTCGCCCGACAGGTTCTGGACGATCCCCCAGGTCTGCAGGCTGGCGGCGTCCTTGTCGACCACCAGGCGGTACGACGGCCGCCAGACCGGCGTCTGCGCGATGTAGCCGACCTGCAGATCGTGCTCCTTGCCGTCCAGCGACATGATCACGCGGTGGAGCTTGTTCGGGTCGTCGCCCGGCGCCGCCACGCCCGCCTTTCCGCCTGCCATCATCGGCATGGGCGACGGCGACGGCGGCGGATCGTCCTTCTCGACCTCCAGCGGGAATGACGCCGAGCGCACCGAGCTGCCGCCGCGTTCGAGCACCGCCAGCGTCGCGAGGAAATCGCCGACCTCGTCTTTCCGCACCTTGAACTGCACGCTGTCGGATTGCACGCGCCCGCCGCGCTCGAAGTAGCCGACGCCGTTGCGGTAGATGACGACCTTGCGCAGGTTCAGCCCCGGCACGGTGACGGGCGGCGGCGTGGCGCACCCGACCCCGATCACGAACGACAACGACGAAACGACCCCCAGGATGGCGCGTGGCGCTTTCGACATGAGACCCCCGACGTACGAGACGTCCGAAAGGATCTCGGTCGGGAAACGTAGGCGCTTGAGCGACTACGGGCAGTCGACGATCTGGACGCTGTAGTTGATCGCCGTCGGGATGTTCGACACCGCGACCGCGTAGGTCTTCCCGGCCTGCGTCGTCCACCCCATCGGGTTGAACCGGATCGCGTAGCGCGAACCGTAGTTCGCGTCCAGCTGCGTGACCGTCACCGGCTGCGCGACGCCGTCGACGGTGACCGTCACCTGCGCGTTCGCGAGGTTGATGCTGTCGCTCATGACGGTCCACCCGGTCGAATCGACGGTGTTGCCGCGCGCCTGCGAGACCGCCTGCAGCGGGATGATCCCGGCCGCCGGCCACGCCATCCACGGCTTGCCCGCCTTGCCGGTGCCGGTCAGCGTCCACATGCACGACGCCTTGTCCGTGCCGCCGATGCCGATCGGGCCGAGCGAGTTCGACAGCACCCAGCGCCGGTGACCGATGGTCGTCGCGTTGCCGGGATCGATCATGTAGAGGTCGACGGAGCTGACCGCCGGACCGCTGGAGACGTTCGAGCTCGACGCCCCGGTCGCGCCGTCGGCCGTGTAACAGGTCCAGGTGTTGGGCGGCGTGTGCGAGATCATGTTGTTGGCGCGCATCATCAGCGCGCACGCCTGATCCTGCGCGTCGTGCGTCGGATCGGTCGTCACCGCCGGCAGCCCCGCCAGCCAGCGATAGAGGTTCACGAGCCGCAGCGCGTTCGCGCGCGCCGTCGCACCGATGTCGCCCGCCGTGCACGACGCGACGCTGCCGGTCCACGTCCCCTCGCTCAGATCGGCGCGATCGGCCTTCCAGCGCGCGCAGACGTCGGTGGCGCTCGAGGCGCCGCCCGTGCCCGTCGCCCCGGCGGCGCCCGTCGCGCCGGCGGCGCCCGTTGTTCCGGCGGTCCCGGTCGACACGCCGGTGCCGCCGCGCCCGGCGACGCCCGTCGCGCCGCCCGCGGTTCCGCCCGTCCCCGACGCCGTGTTGCCGCCGCGCCCCGTCGTCGCGTTGCCGCCGCTGCCGGGCCCGGCGCCACTGCCGGTCCCCGCGCCGCTGCCGGGTCCGGCGCCGGTGCCGGTGCCGCTGCCGCCGCCTCCGTTCGTCCCGGCGACGCCCGCGCCCGACCCGGCGGGCCCGGCGCCCGCCGAACCGCTGGGTCCCGATCCGGCGGAGCCCTGAGCGGAATCGCCGCCAGTCCCTCCTCGGGGAGCGATCGCCGAATCGCAACCGATCGCGAAGGCGCCGATGCCGCCGAGCAGCAGAAGCGCCCGCCGCACGCGTGATGTCGGGGTCGGCCTGGTCGTCTTCCGCTTGGTCCGCTTGGCCCGCTTGTCCATGCCTGTGTATGTCCGGACAAGTCGGTGTCCGACTGCCGTATCAGGCTTCAAGAAAGTCGCGCGACCGCGGGAACGCTACTCGATGTCCTGCGGCGGCTGCGGCCCGGGGACAATCCCTGCGATATCCGGGTCCTCCTCGGTCGCGACCGCCGGGCGCTCCGCGCGCTCACGCTCCCGCGCCTCGCGCCGTTCCGCCTTCTTCTTCTGCCGTTCCTTGCGCGCGAACTCCTTCTTGCGCTTCTCGAAGGGATCTATGCGGGGTTTCATCTGGGTTGCTCCTATTCTGGTCCGCCCCTGAGAAAAAAACGAATCCCGGCGCTCCTATCTTCCCGTCAGCGCAATTTATTGTCGCGCACGCGCCCCGGAAGCCCGGCGGGAAACGCCCTCCGTCGTCGAAAACGCCGCCAGGCTGGGGTAGAGTCCGGCCAATGTCGCGGTCCGGGACATTGCTGGTCGCCGCGTTGTTCGCCGCTGGCGCGAGCTGCGCGGGCAACGCTGGCGATCAAGGCGGGACGGGCGGCACGAGCGGCGCGGGCGGCACGGCCGGCGCCGGCACGGGCGGCGCGAGCGGCGGTGGCGCCACGGCAGGCGCAGGAGGCGCAGGCGGCGGGGCCGCGGGCGACGCGCCGACAGGCGGAAGCGGCAACGTGGGCGGTGCAGGCGGCAGCGGCGGCGCGAGCGGCGGATCGAGCGGCGGCGCGGCGGGCGCCTCCGGGATCGGCGGCACGACCGGAGCAGGCGGACGCGGCGGCGCCACGGGCGGACGCGGTGGCGCGAGCGGCGGGCGTGGCGGCGCGAGCGGCGGCGGCGGCTCCGCGAGCGGCGGTGGCAGCGGTGGCGCTGGTGGCAGCGGTGGATCGTCGACCGGCGGCACTGCCGGCATCACCGTGCCGCCCGGCTACAAGCTGGTCTGGTCCGACGAGTTCGACGTCGACGGCCGCCCGTCGAGCGCCAACTGGCGCTACGAGACCGGCTTCGTCCGCAACGAAGAGCTGCAGTGGTATCAGTCCGACAACGCGACCGTCTCCGGCGGCCTGCTGGTCATCGAAGCGCGCCGCGAACAGAAGGCGAACCCGAACTACCAGGCGGGCAGCAGCGACTGGAAGAAGAACCGCCAGTACGCCCAGTACACGTCATCCAGCCTGATCACCAGCGGCCTCCACAGCTGGCAATACGGCCGCTTCGAGATGCGCGGCCGCATCAACACCAGCGCCGGCATGTGGCCCGCCTGGTGGACGCTGGGCAACAGCGGTCAGTGGCCGTCGAACGGCGAGATCGACATCATGGAGTTCTACGCCGGCAAGGTGCTGGCGAACGTCGCCTGCGGCACCGCCACCGCCTACCAGGCCAAGTGGGACTCGGCCAGCAAGGCGATCTCCTCGTTCAACGATCCGATGTGGTCGTCGAAGTTCCACGTCTGGCGCATGGACTGGGACGACACGAAGATCGACCTCTACCTCGACGACGCGTTGATGAACACCAGCAACCTGGCCGACATGCTGAACGCCGACGGCACCAGCCCGTTCAAGCAGCCCGCCTACATGATCCTGAACCTCGCCATCGGCGGCCAGAACGGCGGCGACCCGTCGAACACGACATTCCCGGCCCGCTACGAGATCGACTACGTCCGCGTCTTCCAGAAGATGTAGCTTACTTCGTCTTGCGCTTCGCCGGCTGCGCCGCCGGCGCGTGCAGCGTGCGCGTGAACAGGTCGATCAGCGCGGTGTTCGCGCGCGCCGGATCCGGCAGCGCGCCCGCGCCCCGGTAAAGCCCGAAGCCGTCCTCGTGGTACGCGTGGTACGAGAACGACAGGCCGCGCGCGCGCATGATGTCCAGCATGTCCGTCACCCAGCGCAGGCCGCCGCGATCCTCGTCGAAGCCCTGGCGGATGACGCCCCACTCGCCCAGGAAGAGTGGCACCTTCTCGCGCTTGCCCCACGCCACGTAGGCGTCGATCTCCTGCTCCAGGAACGCGCGATCGCTCTCGTGCACCGGCGCGCGCGACGTGAAGAAGTCCAGGCGGAGCTGACAGACGGCCGTGGCCGGGACCTTCTCGCCGCGCATCCACCCCGACAGCCGGTAGGTGGCGCCCGGCGTGGTCTGGAAGCGCAACACGTCGGCGCCCAGATTGGCGTCGCCGATGGTGTTGGCCGCGACGATCGACGCGTCGTCGCCGTGGCCGTTCGTCGACCGCACCGCTCCGCCCTTGCCGTCCTTGGTCCAGAAGTACCAGCCGCGCGTTCCGGTCAGGTTCTTCTGCCAGATGACGCGCTTGACGGTCGTGCCGTCGGTGTCCAGCTCGTCCAGCGTCAGGTCGTCGAACCAGACCTTGCCGGCGCCGATCTGCTTGACGACCAGCACCGGCTTGCCGACGACGACCGCCGGGTCGTCGACGCGAAACGGCGCGCCCGGATAGAACGTCCACGGGCTGTCGCCCGCCGGCAGCTTCGGGCTGGTCTCCGTGCCGGCCTTGCGGTCGAGCAGGAACCACTCCACCTCGGCGCGCGCGTCGGGGTAGCGGACGTTCTCGGCGGTGAAGGGCACCCACGACGCGCTCTGGTGCGTGAAGTGAAACGGCTTGTAGAAGTGGAACTCGTAGACCGTGTTGGGGTCGGCGATCCGGAAGAAGTTTCGATCGCCGTCTTCCTTCCAGTCGCCCCCGACCGAATTCAGGCGCTCGACGAACAGCATGTGCTCGCCGTCGACGGTCCGGATGGCGGCCGCGATGCGGCCGGCCAGGTCCTGCCACTGGCTGGCGGCCTTCGTCACCACCGGCTCGTTCAGCAGATCGTATCCGGCCACCGCCGCCTCGCCCTTGCAGTGGCGGGCGATCGCCGTCCAGAGCGCGATCAGCCGCTCTTGCAGCTCCGGGCGATCCCACAGCGCCTTGCCGTTGCCCAGCGACTGGAAGCCGCCCGGCGGGACGTGCATGTTCAGCACCAGGTAGACGCCGTTTCGCTTCGCCCAGGCGATGTTGTCGTCGAGCCACTGCCAGCCGTCGGCGAGGTACTGCCCGGGCGCGGCGTCGTTCTCGAACGTCCGATAGTTCATGTAGAAGCGCACCGCGTTCATCCCCATGGCGGCGACGCGCTGGTAGTCGGTCTCGTCGTGGTGGCGCCGCGGCAAGCGGACGTTGGTCCAGACGTCGTTGCCGAACGCCACCCCGCGCAGGACCACCGGCCGCCCCTTGCCGTCGACGATGCCCGCGCCGCGGACGTGCAGAGGCGCGGCGCCGTCCGGCTTGGCGCCGTCCGACCTGGCTCCGTCCGGCTGGGCGGCCCCGCCGCCCGCGAGCGCGACCAGCAGCGCGAGGCGAATCACGCGCGGCACCTCATTGGATCGAAACGTCCACGGCGTCGAGCGAAAGATCCGCGACGAAATCCGCCGTGCGCGGATCCAGACATGACAGGGTGGGCGGCGCCGACCCGCAATAGGTGACCGTACCGTTCACCATCGTCGCGGCGACCGCGACCCCGAGCGCGCAGGTCGAAGGTTGCGGCAGCCCCGAACAGGCCGCGGGGATGGTCACCTGCTGCCAGAGCCGCCGGTCCCACGCGACGTCGACGGTGGCGCCGGGCGGCAGCTCCTTCGACACGCCCGGACCGCAATCCGTGCACCCGGACGGCACGCTCTGACCGGCGAACACGGGATCGCACGTGTAGCCGCAGAAGTACACGCTCTCCGGCCCGATGCCGCCCTTCCCCTGCGCCGCTTCCAGCGCGATGGGAGGATTGCCGCCGCAGCCGAAGGACATATATCTCGTCTCGGTGCCGTCGTTGCGCAGGTGGAACGTGAAGGTCGCGCCCGCAGGGACCCGCTGGACGCAGGCGCCCGCGTCGTCGGCGACCGGCTCGTCGGCGACCGGCCCGTCGGCGACC
>DATBHU010000429.1:0-3108 GCA_036557265.1 Polyangia bacterium | reverse complement strand
ACGGTCAGCCAGGGGACGAAGGTCGCGCGCGCGCCCAGCATGATCAGCAGGCCAGCCAGCATGCCGCCGACACCGCCCTCGACGGTCTTCGCGGGCGACACGGCCGGGTACAGCTTGTGGCGCCCCAGTCCCCGACCCGCGAAGTACGCGCCGGTGTCGTTGCCGAACGTCAGGGCGATCGCCAGCATCACCCACGCCCGGCCGTGCGGCGCGTCGCGCTGCAGGATCGCCATGGGCGCGCACAGCAGGCCCAGGTAGAAGACGCCGAACGCGGCCAGCCCCAGCCGCGACCCCGCGGCCGGGATGTCGCCCGGGTCGAACAGCACCAGCGCCGCTGTCGCCACGAAGGCGGCCAGCACCCAGACCATGGCGAAGGCGGGCAGAGCGTACAGCCCCGCCGTCAGCCCGACGCCCAGCACGACGACGCCGGCGCGCGTCCGGACCGACGCGCCCGACAGCGCGATGGCGCCGAACTCACGCAGCCCGAACGCCGCCACCAGCAGCACCAGCGCGCCGAATCCCCAGGGCTGGTCCCAGAGGATGAGGGCGGCGATCAGCGGCAGCGCGATGACGGCCGAGATCGCCCGCTGCGCCAGGTTCCCAAGCGCCATGACGCGGCCCCGCCGCCCTCTACCCGGCGCTGCGGATCTGCTCGCGCGTACGCCCGAAGCGGCGCTCGCGGCGCCGATACGATTCCAGCGCCTCGTAGAGGTCGGCCTTGCCGAAGGCGGGCCAGAACGTATCGGTGAAGTAGAGCTCGGCGTAGGCGGCTTCCCAGAGCAGGAAGTTCGACAGCCGCTCCTCCCCCGAGGTCCGCACCAGGAGGTCCAGCTGCGGCAGCCCGCCCGTCTGCAGCGCGGCCGTGAGCTTCTCCTCGGTCAGCTGGTCCGGCGCCAGCGCGCCCGCCGCCACCTGCGCGCACAGCGCGCGCGCCGCCGCGACGATCGATTCGCGTCCCCCGTAGGAGAGCGCCAGGCAGAGGGTCATCGACTGGTTGTCGGCTGACTCGCGCATCAGCGCGTCGAGCGGCTCCTTGACGAACGCGGGCAGCCGCTCCACCTCGCCGATGGCGACGAGGCGGATGTCGTTATCCATGATCTCGTCGCGCTCTTCGATGACGTAGTCGCGCAGCAGCTGCATCAGCGTCGCGACCTCGTCGGGGGGACGCTGCCAGTTCTGCGCCGAGAAGGCGTACAGGGTCAGCGCCCGCAGGTTGATCTCGCGGGCGGCGCGCACCACCTCGCGCACGGCCTTGGCGCCCTGGCGGTGGCCCTCGACGCGCGGCAAGCCGTGCTCCTGAGCCCAGCGGCCATTCCCGTCCATGATGATCGCGACGTGACGGGGAAGCTTGGTTGAATCGATCGGCATCCGCCGCGTTTCGGCTACCACAGCCACGGCGAATTGTCGATGACCGGGGCGTGTTTGTCGAGCGCCGGTTTTCCGACTAACCTTCTTTGGACCATGAAGAGCGCCGAGGACATCGAGTCCTATCTGCTGCGGATGGGGGTGGCGTACGAGACGATCAAGCCCGGCCTCTGGTTAGTCAAGATCGATGGCTCCTCGCTGGTGGTATCGATCGCCGGTCCCGTGGTCGCGTTCCGCCTCAAGATGATGGATCTGCCCCGAGCGGGGCGAGAGGAACTCTACCGGACGTTGCTCGCGCTGAACACCACGGAGATGGTGCACGGCGCTTTCGGGCTGGAGGGCGACACCGTGGTGGTGGTCCACGCCCTCGAGCTCGAGAACCTGGACCTCAATGAGTTCCAGGCGGTCGTCGATGACATGTCGATGGCCGCCTCCAAGCACCACCCGACCCTCGCGCGCTTCGCGGCGCCGGCTGCGGCCGGCGCGGCGGCCGGTGGCCGGTGAACGCGTCAGCAACATGACAAGCACGCAGGCCGCTCAGCAGCTAGATTTTTGAGGACATCATCATGGGAATCTTCTCCAGGCTCGGCACCCTCATCAAATCCAACCTCAACGATCTGATCAGCAAGGCGGAAGACCCGCAGAAGATGCTGAACCAGATCGTGCTGGAGATGCAGAACCAGCTGGTCGAGGCGAAGAAGCAGGTCGCGACCTCGATCGCCGACGAGAAACGGCTGAAGAAGCAGTGGGACGAGCAGATCGAGCTGTCGAAGGAGTGGGAGCGCAAGGCGATGCTGGCGGTGCGCAGCGGCGACGACGCGCTGGCCAAGGAAGCGCTGACGCGCAAGTCGGAGCACGACAATCAGCAGGCGGAGTTCGGCAAGCAGTGGCAGCTGCAGAAGGACGCCGTCGACAAGCTGAAGGACCAGCTGCGCACGCTGAACGACAAGATCGAAGAGGCGAAGCGCAAGAAGAACATCCTGATCGCGCGGCAGAAGCGCGCCGAGGCGCAGAAGGCAATCCAGGACACGATGCGCGGCCTGGCCGACAACAGCGCCTTCGACACGTTCGAGCGGATGCACCAGAAGGTCGAGCAGATCGAGGCGGAGTCGGAGGCGTCGACCGAGCTGGGCGGCGAGCTGACCGGCGATACGCTGCAGCAGAAGTTCAAGAAGCTCGAGGGCTCGAGCGGCTCGGACATGGCGCTGGCGGAGCTGAAGGCCAAGATGGGACTCGGCCCGGCGCCGGAACAGCCGGCGCTGCCGGAAGTGAAAACTGACGGGGGAAAGCCGTAAGGTCCCCCGCCGGATAGAAGGGCAAGAAGGCGGAGGCGGAAGGGGGCGAGAAGAAGGAGACGAAGGGCGAGAGGACGAGGAGGCGATGCGAGGTCGAGGGGGCGAAGCAGCGCTTCTCCGTCGGTGACGAACGGGATTGCCGCCGGCGACGAAACGCTGCTATACGGAAGACCTACAGGCCTCCAAAAGGAACCAACACACCGATGGCACAACATCAAAACCACACGACGGCGCGATTTAACGGCGTGAAGGTCTTCTCTGCGACGATGGCGCAGGAGCGGGAGAACTTGGGGGAGAAGGTCACTGCCTGGATCAAGGAACATCAGAACTGCCAGATCGTCGATACGATCGTGACGCAATCTTCGGACGAAGCGTTTCACTGTCTCGCGATCACGGTCTTCTGGTGGGAAGACAAGTAAGCAGCCTTCACTAACCTCTCCCGCGGGGC
>DATBHU010000428.1:0-3122 GCA_036557265.1 Polyangia bacterium | reverse complement strand
CCGGCGCTGCCGGCGTCGCCCGCACCGCCGCGTCCGGTGGAGCCGGCGGTCCCGTCACCGCCGCCGCACGCTCCACTGGCGAATGATGCGAGGACCAAAAAGTTCAGTGAGCGACACGCACGTGAGAGCGAGGCCATCGCGGGGTATGAACCCCGACGCCCGCGAACCGGGCCATGGTCGCGCTGAGCTTCGACGCCGCCGCTCCGGATTCCGGGCGCGCGACGGCCGCCGCGACTATGATTGCCGGCGAAAAATGCAGAAGCCGGTGCCGAGCGACCCCTCTCAAGCCGCGCTGCGATCGATGATCTGGCGCTTCGTCGTGTTCTTCGTGGCCGGGCTGGTGGTCATCGCCGCATTCGTGATCGCCTGGCGGGTTGGCGCGTTCGCGCCTTCCCGCCCCTGATGTGCAGAATTCCCTTCCGGCCGAGGCTCGCGTACCCTCTCCCCATGGCCATCAGCGACAAGCGGAAGCAGAGTCTCTACTTTCCGGAAGAGATGTTGAAGGAGATCGGCGCCGAGGCGACCCGTCAGGATCGCTCGCTCTCGTGGATCGTCCAGAAGGCATGGAAGGCCGCCCGGAAGGACATCATGAGCATGCCGTCCGTGGAGGGCGTTCCGCGCGAGCCGGAAAAGGACGAGACGCCGAAGTAACCGGCGCCGCCGGGGTCAAACGACTTTCACGGCGCTGGCCTGGGGTCCTTTCTTGCCCTGAACGACCTCGAACTCGACCTTCGTGCCCTCCTGAAGGACGGCGCCCCCCGTGTCGTTGGCGTGGACGAACACGTCCTTCCCGCCCCCGTCCGGCGTGATGAAACCAAACCCCTTGGCTGCGTTGAAAAACTTCACCGTACCTTTTTGCATTTGCCGTCCCCGTTTTTCTCCGTCCGGCGTCCCGAAAAGGTGAAGCGTCTTTGCCGCACCCGGGCGCCTGACCAGGCTGACACCATATCCCGTTAGCCATCGCAACGCGCGGCCGTGCGGGCGCGCCACCAAATAGCGGCAAAATAGCAGCCCGCCATCCCCGAACCGGGACGAACACCGATCCTGGCACGCGTGATCTTGGTCAGGGTGTCCACTATGTGGACCGGGCTCGGACATTCAACTCTCCGGTATGGGGCCAGCGTCACGTAGCGGCGTCACCGGGCGGGGCGCATCGCCGATCATCGTCCTCGGCTGCCTCGTGTTCGCGGCCGCTTGCTCGTCGGGAAGCTCCAGTGGTGGCCCGGGCGGCAGCGGCGGCGGCGCGGGCGGTGCCGCCGGAACAGGACCGGGAGGAAGTCCCGGGCGCGGCGGAGCGAATGGCGGCACCTCCGGAAGCGCCGGCAGCAGCGGCGCGGGTGTCGCCGGCAGCGGCGGAAGCGCCGGGGGGCCCGCGGGGAATGACGGACGCGGTGGCGTCGGTCAGGCGGGCAGAGGCGGCGCGAGCGGCGCGGGCGGGAGCGCGGGCGCGTCCGGTGCCGGCGGTGCGCCGACGACGTTCGCCTGCAATCAGGTCACCGCGATGACGCTGACGCGCGAGTGGTTCGAGGCGGGCTTTCAGACCAACGCCGGCATCGTCGACGGGCGCTGGCAGCTCAAGGCGCGGGAGCACGGCTACATCACCGAGTGGGCCAACCCGAACAGCGACTTCTGGAACGAGATGATCGAGTCGCCCTGCACGAGCGGATCGACGAACCCGGATCACGTCGTGCTGACGGTGCTGAGCTGGGTGCCCGCCTGCTGTACGACCGAAGCGGAGTGGGACGCCCAGATCACCGCGGCGATCAACAACTTCAAGGCGAAGTACTCCGCCCTCAAGCGGATCGATCTCATGACGGTCATTCGCGGCCCGGGGAACATGCTCTGCCCCACCCCACCGGCGACGGGCGAAACCATCGTGATCCCGCCCGAGCTCGACGCCGCGCTGGCCGCCGCGGCGACGAAGTTTCCGAACTTCGTCTTCGTGGCCCCGAAGTTCGAGGCCCCCAACTGCGCCGCGTTCAGCGGCGGCGGGCCGCACCTGACGACCGCAGGCAACACGGCCGTGGCGAAGATGATCAGCGCCGCCTTCGTGAACCTGCAATAGCTCACCTCCGCTCGCCGTCCGCCCGAGCAGATCTCCGGCGTTCGATCATGCTCGCAGGGTCAGGCGATTCTCCGTCGAGAACACGGTGGTACCATCGGGTTTGATGCAGCGGATCCTGCTGGCGACGGCTTTGCTTCTGGTGGGTTGCTCCAGCCACGTGACCGAGCGCCGAGACGGAGCCGCCGGCGACGGCGGCTCCGGGGGCTCCGGCGGCAGCGGCGGCACCGGGGGGAGCGGCGGCACAGGGGGCGGCGGCGGCGCCAGCGGCAGCGGCGGCGCCAGCGGCAGCGGCGGCACCAGCGGCAGCGGCGGCTCGAGCGGCACGGGTGGCGACGCTTCGGGCCGTGGGGGCGCGGGCGGCCCCGGAACGGCGGGCAGCGGCGCCGGTTCCGGGATGGGCGGATTTGGCGGCGCGGCGGGGCGCGCCGGCGCGGGTGGCCGCGGCGGCACCGGAACGGCAGGAACGGCGGGAACGGCAGGAAGGGGAGGAACGGGAGGAACGGCCGGTTCGGGGAGCGGCGGAACGGGCGCGATCGGCTTCAGCTGGCGCGCTCGGCCGAGCCTCACCACGAAGCGCATGAACGCGATGGGCGCCGTGGTCGACGGCGCGATGTACGTGATGGGGGGACTGGGCGAAAGCGGGTTGCTCGCGGACGTGGAGCGCCTCGATCCCGGACAGGCCGGGTGGACGGCCGGCCCGCCGCTTCCCGGTCCGCAGTGCTGCGCGGCGGTCGGCGTCCTGGGAAAAGTGATCGTCGTGGCCGGTGGATACGGGTCCGACGGACACACGCCCACCGACGCCGTGAGCCTCCTCGACAGCACGACGGGGACATGGCAGTCCGGGCCGTCCATGCCGACCGCCCGCGCCAACGCCATGGGCGTTGCCTGGAACGGGAAGCTCGCGGTCATCGGCGGCGGAACCCAGTACGGCGCTTCCCAGGTGACGGGGGTGATCGAAATTTATGATCCCGCCGCGAACGCCTGGACGACCTCGCCGCTCACCGTGACGCCGCGCGCATCCGGCGCCGCCGTGCTGGACACGGACCGGATCTACGTG
>DATBHU010000427.1:0-6252 GCA_036557265.1 Polyangia bacterium | reverse complement strand
ACCACCTTGCCGTGGCCGGTGAGCGCGCCCTGGAGGCCGTGCAGCGTGTCGGCCCCGGCGACGCGGACGCCGGCGACGCCGTTCAGCGCCTCGTCGAGCGAGCGATCGACGGCCCCGCCCGACAGCACGTCGTCGATCGCCGACTTGCCGTCCGGCCCGCGCGCCGTCAGCAGCGGGATCAGGCCCATGCGCTGCATCGCCTCCTGCGGGTTTGGCGCAGGCCGCGGCATCGGCGCGGCGTGGCCCGGCGGACGCGGGCGGGGCGCGGGCTTCGGCGTCTGTTCGACAGGCGACGCCGACGCGATCGGGGGCGGCGCCGGCTGCGGTAGGCGGATGCGCTGGCGGATGAAGTGATCCGGGATCTCCTCGATCGCCGGCCGGCGCGGCCACTCGACCTGCCGCAGGTAGACGACGACCGTCGCGTGCAGGATCGCGGTCAGCGCGAGCACGGCGGTGAACCAGCGATCGATCTCGCTGGTGACCCGGCGGCGCACCGAGACCGGGAGCTGCGGGCGTGGTTGCGGCGGCGGCGGCCGCAGCAGCTGGAACAGCACCGTCGTGTCGCCGACCGTCACCTTGCCGCGCGCCCGATCGGACAGCGGGATCGGCCGCGCCGGCGCGCCCGCGCCGCCCGCGTCGACGCTGGTGACGTCGGCGCCGTCGGCGATGCGCGCGCTCATGTCGCCCGCCAGGCGCAGGAAGCGCCGGCCGCCGCGCTGCTCGAACAGGCGCCAGCGCACCGGCACGCGGTCCCACGGCACGATGAACGTGCTCCTCGGCGACGTCCCGATCGTGACGTCGCCGGGCCGCGCCAGCAGGCGCTCCTCGACGATGCGGCGGCCGTGGACGATGCCGACGCGAAGCAGGCGGCGCTCGTCGCGGCGCGCGGTCTCGGGAGCGCGTGCGGTCGAAGTGGAAGGGCTCATGCCCGTCGCTTTTGCACGGCGCGCGCCGCCGCGCCGGCCGCGCCGAGCGCGGGCGGCGGCGCGAGGGCAGGGGACAGGTTGCTCCCCGCGCGGGAGCAACCTGCTCCGCCCAGGGATCAACGTGCGCGGCTCAGTCGACCATCGGCGGCGGCGGCGGGGGCGGCGGCGGCGGCGGGGCCGGCGGCTGCGTCACCGCGCCCGGCGGCGAGCTGGGCGCGCCGGGCGGCGGCACGGGCGGCGGCGTCGGCATCTGGTTGTCGGGCAGCGGGCACGCCGACAGCTCGAAGATCAGGAACTCCCAGGCCTTCTCCTGCGGCGTCAGCGCGGCCGTCCCGCACTGCGACGGGAACGGGCCGCCGTTGCCGCCCGCCACGACGTGGATGCCCGTGTTGACGAAGCGCCCGCACTGGTCGGCCGGCATGGCCGCCTTCTCGACCGGCATCGGCACGCTGAAGTAGGGGATGCCGCCGACGGTGGTGATCCAGCTCTGGCTGCCGTAGCCGGGCGTGAGCGACATGGCCGGCCCTTCCACGCCCGTCAGCGCGATCTGCCCGCGCGCCGTCGACGCCCCGACGGTGACCAGCCAGTCCGCGAACGCCATCCCCTTGGTGAAGCTGGTGTCGACGCTGTAGGGCGGGTCGCTGTTGCCGTCCCACATCGCCAGCAGCGGCCAGGGCGTCGGCTGGAAGTTCTTCGCGTCGGTCGTCCCCGGCACGCCGCGGAAGTAGCTGAACGAGAAGTGCGACGCGAACACGCGCCCGCCCGCGTCGACGAAGTTCTTCACGATCTGCTTCTCGCTGAGCGGCTGCGCGCGCGAGCGGTCGCTCTCGCCGTGGCACGAGATCACCATCATGTCGTACTTGTTCAGCACGGCCTGGTTGAACAGCGTCGACACCAGCGGGAACGCCGTGCCGGAGTCGTAGCCGGTGCCGCCGCCGGTCTCGTAGTAGATGTTCACGCGCCCGCTGGCGTCGGGGTTGGTGAACTCCGAATCCGAGACGCCGATCCGCCGCAGCAGGCATTCGAGGCTGTCGGCCTTGCCGCGGGTCATCGCGATCCTGGGGAGGTGGCCCTCCGACTGGTTCTTCGGCAGCCGGAAGGTGTCGGCGCCGGAGAAGACGTTGTCCTGGCAGGCCTTCACCATCGGCAGCGTGATCTGGCGGCGCCACTTCCCGGTCTGGATGACGACGGGGATGTTCGTCCCGACCGGCACGTCCGCCATCGTGAAGTTGCCGGCCGCGTCGGTCAGCGCGCTGGCGACCGGCTGGCCCGACGCGATGGTGCCGCACTTGTCGCACGAGACGCCCTCGACCAGCGGGTCGAGCGGCGCGTTCGGCACGTAGACCATCACGTTGTAGAGCGGCAGCTTGCCGCCCGGATCGTAGACCGTCCCCTTGAGGGTCGTCTTCGGCATGCCCGTGCACTTGTTGATCTGGCAGGCGAGGCCGGTGCACGGGCCGCCGGTGCCGGGCAGGCTCGGGCAGACGCCCGCCTGCGCGCCGGTGCCGCAGGCCATGCCGCCCGGGCAGGTGGTCGGGCAGTCGAGCGCGCCGCCGCAGCCGTTGCCGATGCGCCCGCAGTACTGGCCGCCGCCCGTCGGGTTGCAGGTGATCGGCGCGCAGTTCGTCGGCGCGCAGACGCCCGGCACGCCGCCGCCGCCGCAGGTGGAGCCGGCGGCGCAGTCGCCGCACGCCAGCGTCCCGCCGCAGCCGTCGCCGATGGTGCCGCAGTACTGCGCGCTGGCCGACTTGCACGTCAGCGGCACGCAGCCGGCCTTCACGCAGACGCCGCCCGTGCAGACCTCGCCGGTCGCGCAGGCGCCGCAGTCGAGCTTGCCGCTGCAGCCGTCGCCGATGGTGCCGCAGTACTTCGCGCCGCCGCCCGACGCGCAGGTGATCCGCGGGCAGCTCGGACCGCCCACGCACAGGCCGGACATGCAGACGCCGTCGCCGGGGCAGGCGCCGCACTCGAGCGAGCCGCCCTTGCAGCCGTTGCCGATCTTGCCGCAGTACTGGCCGCCGGCCGGCATGCAGGTGACCGACGGCGTGCAGGCGGCGTCGCTGCTGCCGCCGTCGGTGCCGATCACGATCGTGCCGCCCGCGCCGCCCGTGCCCGTCGTCCCGGCGGTCGCGTTCGAACCCGCGGCGCCCGTCGCGCCGCCGGCCGCGCCGCTGCCGGTCCCGCCCGCCGTCCCGGCGGCGCCGGGGGTCACCTTGGCGGTGCACCCGAGCGAGATGATCAGGGCCGCCGCGCTCGCCCACGGGCCGGACAGACGGATCCGCACGTGGCACCGGTTGTCGGCCGGGCCCAAAACGGCTCTCGCTGCGGTAACGTTGCGGCGGCGTCAGCGCAGCGCCAGCCGCGCGATCACCATGCCGGCCGCCGCGGCGGCGAACGCCAGGCCGAGCGCGACCGGGTGGTGCGCGACGAAGCGGCCGGCGCGCTCGAGCGGCGAGTAGCGGCGGGCAGCGACCAGCTGGCCGCTCGCGAAGCGCTTGAGATCCTCGGCCAGCTCGAACGCGGACGGATAGCGGCGGCCGGGATCCATGGCGATCGACTTGGCGACGATCGCGAGCAGGTCGGACGGCAGCCCCGGCTCCAGCGTGCCGAGTGAGACCAGCTTCCCCGACGCGGCGGGCGCGCGGCCGGGCGGGTTCGTCGCCGCCGGCTGCGGCGCCGTCCCCGACAGCACGAAGTAGAGGATCGCCCCGAGCGCGTAGACGTCGGTGCGCAGGTCGACCGGCTTGCCCTCCGCCTGCTCGGGAGACATGTACGACGGCGTGCCGACGATCGCGCCGACCGCCGTGTCGCCGCCGATCGGCTGGATCCCGAGCGGGCCGGGATCGCGGTCGGGCGCCTCCTGGGCGCGCAGGTCCTTGGCCAGCCCCCAGTCGAGGACGACGGTCTCGCCGAACGCGCCGAGCAGGATGTTCGACGGCTTCAGGTCGCGGTGGACGATCCCCTGGTCGTGCGCGTAGGCGACCGCCTCGGCGGCGGCGAGCACGTCGGGCAGCAGCGCCAGCCGGTCCTCGCGCGTGTCGGCGTCCTTCACCACGCGCGCCAGCGACTGGCCGAGCACCAGCTTCATCACCAGGAACGGCTCGCCGCTGGCCCAGAACCCGGCGTCGTAGACCGGGACGACGCCCGGATGCTGGAGCCGCGCCGCCAGCCGCACCTCGCGTTCGAAGCGCCGCGCCAGCGCCGCGTCCTGCGTGCGCAGCATCTTGATCGCGACCGTGCGGCCGAGGCGCAGATCGCGCCCCGCGAACACGCGCCCCATGCCGCCGCTGCCGATCTGCTTGTCGACCACGTAGCGCGCGTCGCCGGCGGCGCGCGGCACCAGGGTGGGCGTGGTGGGGCGGGGCGCGTCGCGGTCGAGCGCGGTGATCGGCGTCGCGCCGGGCGGGCGGCTCTTCGAACCGCTGCGGGGACCGTCGTTCATCGCGCGCCCGGCTTTCGGGGGCGGGCGACGCCCCAGCGTTCGAGGCGCGCGATCAGCACCTTGCGCGAGATGCCGAGCTGGCGCGCGGCCCGGCTCTGGTTGCCGCCGCAGGCGGCCAGGGCGGCGAGGATGCGCGCGCGCTCGTCGGGCTTCGCGGCGCCCGGCGGCGGCGCGGCCGGCGCGCGATCGGGCGCCGCGGCGTCGGCCGGCGCGTGCGGCACCGGCTGCGGCAGGTGCTCGGGCCGCAGCGCGGGGCCGTCGCACAGCAACAGTGCGCGCTCGATGACGTTGCGGAGCTCGCGCACGTTGCCCGGCCAGCCGTGCGCCGCCAGCGCCGCCAGCGCCGGTTCGGAGATCTCCGGGGCGCGCCCGCGCGCGAGCTGCGCGACGAACGCGCGCGCGAGCACCGGCAGATCGCGGGGGCGCTCGCGCAGCGGCGGGATGGTCAGCGTCATCCCGTTCAGGCGAAAGAACAGGTCGCGGCGGAAGCCGCCGCGCTCGACCTCGGCCTCGACGTCGCGGTTGGTGGCGGCGATGAAGCGGGCGTCGATCGGCCGCGGGCGCAGGCCGCCGATCCGGATCACCTCGCGCGCTTCGATCACGCGCAGCAGTTTCGCCTGGACGGTCAGAGAAAGCTCGCCCACTTCGTCGAGAAAGATCGTGCCGCCCGGGGCGGTCTCGAGCAGCCCGGGCTTGGCCGCGCCCGCGCCGGTGAAGGCCGCCTTCTCGTGCCCGAACAGCTCGCTCTCCAGCAGCGTCGGGGCGAGGGCGGCGCAGTTGATCGCCACCAGCGGCCGCGCCGCGCGCGCCGACGCGGCGTGGATCGCGCGGGCCAGGACCTCCTTGCCGACCCCGGTCTCGCCCAGGATGAGGACGTTGATGTCGCCGGCGGCGGCGCGCTCGGCCAGCGCCTGCAGGCGGCGCATGCTCTCCTCGACGCAGGCGATCGCGGCGCCGGCGTCCCGGCCCACCGCGCGCGGGCCGGGCGCCGGCCCGTCACGGCGCGCGTCCTCGGCGGCGCGCGCCAGCAGCGCCGCCGCGTGGCGTCCGTCGCCGGGGTAGCTGGCGATGCCGACGCCGCCCGGGCGGCGCTCGTCCGCCGCGGCCAGCCGGTCGGCGAGCGCCCGTGCCAGCGCGCGCGCGGTGTCGCCCGCCAGGCCCGGCAGCAGCAGCTCGAGCTGGCCCGGCCCGTAGCCGCCGACGACGTCGATCGGTCGCAGGACGGCGGCGTCGCCGACGGCGCCGGCCGGACCTTCCAGCCGCGCCACGGAGAAGGTGCCGCCGGTCGCCTCGGCGCGCGCGCACTCCCAGTCGACGCGTCCGACGAACTCGGCGTGCGGCAACGCGTGGCCGTGGCGCGCGCTGCGCGCCGGCCGATTGGGCTGCACCATCAGCACCAGCGCGCCGACGGAGATCGCCTCGCCCGGGAGCACGCGGACGCGCGTGCCCGGGGCCAGCTTGCCGTCGCGCACGCGCGTGCCGTTGGCGCTGCCGAGGTCCTCGATCTCGACGTCGTCGCCGACGTACAGCCGCAGGTGACGGCGCGACGCCTTGGCGTCGTCCAGCTTGACGTCGACGCCGACGGCGTCGCCGCGCCCGACGGTCACCTCGCCGCGCGCCGGCAGCGCGAACGTCGCGAACTGCCGCGGCCCCATCACCAGGAGGTGCAGGCCGGCCGCGCCGCCGGCCTGGCTGCGGGCGAGCGTCGACTCCTCCAGCAGCGTGCTCGGCGTGGCCACGCGCTCACTATATCGCGGCCCTCAACGGGTGAGGGCCCCTCTCCCTAACCCCTGGGGGATCCCCACGAAAGGTCATCGTAGGACGACCTTCGTGGGAATCAGGGCCAGCGAGGTGCGAAACGCCGAGAGGGAGCAGGCTGCATGG
>DATBHU010000426.1:0-1853 GCA_036557265.1 Polyangia bacterium | reverse complement strand
GCCCACCTTGAGGCGTTCGAACGGGACGTCCAGCTCGTCGTGCACGACCACGGTCTCGGCGAGGCCGATCTTCCAGAAGCCGGCGACGCGCGCCACCGCCTGGCCGCTGACGTTCATGAACTCCTGCGGCTTGCAGAGCAGGACCTTCTGGCCCGCCACGGTGGCGTCCAGCAGCTCGGCGCCGAACTTCGCGCGCGGCGCCGCCGCGCGCCCGCGACGCGCCAGCTCGTCGACCACCATGAACCCGAGGTTGTGGCGGTTGTCCGCGTACTGCGCGCCCGGATTCCCCAGGCCGACGATCAGGTGCATCCGGGCCCCTCACCCTGGCCCTCTCCCCGAGGGGAGAGGGAAGTGCTGCCAGACGGCTACTTCTTCTTGCCGCCGCCTTCTTCCTTCTTGCCGCCGGCAGCCGGGGCCGCCGCAGCCGCGCCCGCCGCCGGAGCCGCGCCCGCCGCCGGGGCCGCGCCCTCGGCCGGGACCGCGCCCTCGACCGGAGCCGCCGCGGCCTCCTCCACCTTCTCGGCCTTCGGCGCGACGACCGACGCGATCGCTTCCTTCGCGTCGAGCACGACCCGCACGCCCTCGCCCAGCTTCAGGTCGCTGGCGTGGAGCGCGTCGCCGATGTCCAGCGACGACACGTCGACCTCCAGCTTGGTCGGAATCGCCGCCGGCTTCGCCGCCACCGGCACCATGTGCATGCTCTGGTGCAGGTTGCCGCCGTTGGTGACGCCGACCGCCTTGCCGATCAGCACCAGCGGCACCGTCACGTGCACCTCGACGTTCAGATCGACGGCCAGGAAGTCGACGTGGACCAGCCGCCGGCTGAGCGGGTTGATCTGCGCGTCGCGGACCATCGCCGTCACCTCTTCGGACTTGCCGGCGTCGCGCACCGTCAGCTTGAGGACGGTGTTGCGGCGCTTCTCCTTGTCGAGCGAGCTGATCAGCTCCTTCTCGTTGAACGTCACGGCGAGCGGTTCGCGCTTGCGGCCGTAGAGCACGCCCGGGACCTGGCCCCCACTGCGCACCCGGCGGGCGGCGCCCTTCTTGGCGGCAGACCTGACATCGACGTTGACCTTTGCGAACTCCATGACCGTGTCCTTTCCGAGCGGTGCAGTGTTTACAGCAGCATCAGATCAAATGAAAAGCGAGCTGATCGAATCGCCGTGGTGGATGCGCTTGACCGCCTCGCCCAGCAAGCGCGCGACGGACAGCACCTTGATCTTCGGGCAGGCGCGCACCTCGGGCCGCACCGCGATGGTGTCGGTGATGACCAGCTCCTGCAGCGGCGACGCCATGATGCGCTCGATCGCCGGCGGCGACAGCACGCCGTGGCTCGCGCACGCCTGCACGGAGCGCGCGCCCTGCGCCACCACCGCCTGGGCGGCCGCGCACAGCGTGCCCGCCGTGTCGACCATGTCGTCGACGATGATGGCGTCGCGCCCCTTCACGTCGCCGATGATGTTGACCACCTCGCTGACGTTGGGCGCGGGCCTTCGTTTGTCGATGATGGCCAGGCTGGTGCCGAGGCGCTTCGAGAAGGCGCGCGCGCGCTCGACGCCGCCCGCGTCGGGCGACACGATCACCGCCTCGTGGTTGAAGCGCAGCTTGAGGTCGTCCATCACCACCGGCATGCCGTACAGATGATCGACCGGGATGTTGAAGAAGCCCTGGATCTGGCCGGCGTGCAGATCGATCGACACGACGCGATCGACGCCGGCGGCGGTGATCAGATCGGCCACCAGGCGCGCGGAGATCGGCGTGCGCGGCTTGCTCTTGCGGTCCTGGCGCGCGTAGCCGAAGTAGGGGATGCAGGCGATGATGGAACCGGCGGACGCGCGCTTGAGCGCGTCGAT
>DATBHU010000425.1:0-2372 GCA_036557265.1 Polyangia bacterium | reverse complement strand
CGTGGTGACAACCAAGAGCGTTACTGCCACCCTGACATGCCGGATCGGTGATCTGAAGGAACCAAACGCGATCCGTTTCATTTGCAAAACCCCATACGCCAATATCGACCCGCCCGGGATTGTGTTGCGCTCCGGATCGCTGCCAGCAGCGCGCCGCCGGCAGCGAGTCTGTTGAGCGGCGGTTACTGGGTCTTCGCCATGCCCGAGAGCGTACCGGTCGCGAGGGCGTGCGACATCATATTCGTTCTCACCATCTCGGGCATGCCGCTCAGGTTCACCGAGGGCAGCGTCGCCACGTCGAGCGCGTAGACCTCGAACACATAGGTGTGCGTCATCGTGCCGGGGCAGGGTCCGTAGTAGCCGTCGCCGTTGAAGCGGTTGATCTGCTTGGCCATCACCGGTGTCGTCAGCGTCTGCGTGGTCGGGAGCATGGCCGGCAGCGACATGGTCGTCGGCGGCATGTCCCAGATCGTCCAGTGGACGAAGCCGTTGCTCATGTCGACGAGCGCGACGCCGTAGCTCATCGTTCCCGACGGGCCGGCCGTCCAGGCGAGCGGCGGCGAGAGGTCGTCGCCCGCGCACGTGTACATGGCCGGGATCATCATGATCCCGTTGGTGAATGCCGTGCTGGTCAGCGTCAGTTGCTGATTGGCGCCGCCGGTGCCGCCCGCGCCGGCAGGGTTGCCGCCGCCGCGCCCGCCGTTGCCGGCGCCCGCGGTGCCGCCGTTGCCGCCGCGCCCGCCGTTGCCGCCGCCGGCGGTGCCGCCGTTGCCGCCCCGCCCGCCGTTGCCGCCGCTCGCGCCGGCGGTGCCGGCGTTGCTGCCCGCGGTGCCGCCATTGCCGCCGCGCCCGCCGTTGCCGGCGCCCGCGGTGCCGCCGTTCCCACCGCTTCCCCCGCTGCCGCCGGAGCCCGCGCTGGTGCCGCCGCTGCCGCCCGAGCCGGCGGTGCCGCCCGCCGTTCCGCCGCTGCCACCGCCGGTGCCGCCCGTGCCGGTCGTCCCGCCCGTGCCGGTCGTGCCGCTCGCGCCGCCACTGCCCGGGCCGGAGCCACCGCTGCCGCCCGTGCCGCCGCCGCCGTCGTTGCCTCCGCTCGTGGAAGAAGAACAGCCGTTGACCGCGCCGAGCGCGAACACCGCGCTGAGCGCGAACGAGAAGGTGAGGGTGGAGCGCTTCATGGTCGGCCTCCTTTTAATGTTCAAGTACAACGGAAAGCACGCAGTGTAAGACGAGATAGTTGCACAGTAATTTCGGATGCGTCGGCGTCGCTTTCGATCCGCGCGCGCGCCGCCGCCGACAGCAGGATTTCGCCCCGGCTGGCGACGTCCTCGCCCAGCTTCGAGGCGACGTTCATCTCCGATCCGAACAGATCGTGCTCGCCGATGAGCAGCAGCGGCCCGTAGCCGATGCCGATGCCCGCGTGCAGGTCCCAGTCCTCGGGCAGGAACGTGTTGGCGGCTTCGAGGTTGCGGTGGATCGCGCGCGCCGCCGCCAGCGCCTCCGGCACGTCGTTGAACGTCGCGAACACGTTGTCGGCCTCGGTCTTCACGATGTGCCCGCCCGCCTGCGCGATGATCGGCCGGACGATGACGTTGAGGCGCCGGATCATCGCCAGGAAGTGCGTGATGCCGTAGCGCATGGTCAGCCGCGAGAAGCCGCACATGTCCAGCACCAGCACCGCGCACGTGCGGCCGAACCGCGCCCAGATCTCGCCGTCGATCTCGGCCAGCGATTCGGGATGCTCGTTGCGCGCGTCGAGCATGCGCCACAGCTCCGCCGCGTCGTCACCCATCGCCCGGGAGAATACATGTATTCTGCGCAATGTGATGGGGCGCACGCGGGTGTGGGTCGGCTGGCTTCTCGCAGGCGCCATCTGTTTGCCGGGGCCCGGCGCGCGCGCCGACAAGAAGAAGCCGAGCTACTTCGACATCGGCGGGTGGAAGGCGCCGGTGACGCAGGAGCGCGACTTCGTGAAGGGGCTGTCGCCGCAGGGCATGAGCCTGGAGCCGGCGGTGGCGCCCCAGGGCGAATCGCGCGTGATCCGGCTGCGCGTCTACGCCGATCGCGACTACCGCGGCACCGTGCTGCGCTGGCAGAGCCGGACGCGCGCGCAGATCCAGCACGTCAACGCCGTGCTCGGGCCGGTGTTCAACGTTCGCTTCGAGATCGAGAGCCTACGCGACTGGGATCGCAGCCATTTCGGCGTGCCGCTGGCGGACCCGCTGATCGAGGAGCTGACGGCGCTGGACCCGGCCAAGGAGGTCGACCTGGTGGTCGGGCTGGTGACGCCGTTGCGCGGCGTCGCGACGTCGGTGCACAGCCTGGGCATCGCGCGCCTGCTGTCGCGGCACTTCCTCCTGCGCGGCATGGACGAC
>DATBHU010000424.1:0-7159 GCA_036557265.1 Polyangia bacterium | reverse complement strand
CTCGCCGTCGACCGCGCTGACCAGCCGCCGCGCCAGCCCGCGCCACTCACCGCCCGGATCGCCGGCGAGCGCGCCACGCAACACCTGCACCCGTTCGCCCTCGCGGTGCGATCGGATCTCCGCCTCCGACGGCAGCGCCCGCTCCTCGGGTTTGATCTTGTAGAGCAGCTTCAGGTAGTAGAACGACCCGACCTCGGTCGGCCCGATCAGCGAGATCGCGGTCCCCTTGCGGCCGGCGCGCCCGGTTCGCCCGGTGCGGTGGATGTAGACCTCGGGCGCCTCGGGGAACGTGTAGTTGAAGACGTGCGACAGGTTCTCGATGTCGATGCCGCGCGCCGCGACGTCCGTCGCCACCAGGAACTTGATGCCGCCCTGGCGCATGCGCCCGAGCACGCGCTCGCGGTCGGCCTGGGACAGGTCCGACGAGATCGCCTCGGCGTCGTGGCCCTTGCCGCGCAGGAACGCCGCCACCCGGCCGGTCTCCTCGCGCGTGTTGCAGAAGATGATCGCCGACTTCGGCTCCTCGAAGTCGAGGATCCGCAGCAGCTCTTCCTCGCGCTGGATGCCCGGGATCGAGTAGTAGACGTGCCGGATGTCGTGCACGCTGACGTAGTCGCCCGACAGCTTCAGGAACTCGGGCGAGCGGAGGAACCGCCGCGCCAGCCGCTGGATCCCCTCCGGCACCGTCGCCGAGAACAGCAGCGTCTGCCGCGTGGACGGCGTCTTCTCGAGGATCGATTCGATGTCCTCCTGGAAGCCCATCGACAGCATCTCGTCGCACTCGTCGAGCACGGCGCAGCGGACGCGGTCGAGGCGCAGCGTCCCGCGCCCGATGTGATCCTTCACGCGCCCGGGCGTGCCGCAGACGATCTGCCCGCCCGCGCGCAGCAGCTCCACCTGCCGCCCCATCGGCGCGCCGCCGTAGACGGGCACCACGGTGATCTGGCGGTACTGGCAGATCTTGGCCAGCTCGGCGGCGACCTGCAGCGCGAGCTCGCGCGTCGGCAGCAGCACGATCGCCTGCACGAACTTGTCGTCGGGATTGACGATGCCGTTCGCGAACGGGATGCCGAAGGCGGCCGTCTTTCCCGATCCGGTGCGCGATTGCACCATCAGGTCGCGGCCCGCCGTGATCAGCGGGAACGTCGCCGCCTGCACCGGCATCGGTTCGGTGAAGCCCATCTCGTCGACGGCGCGCAGCACGTCGGCGTGCAGGCCCAGCTCGGCGAAGGTCGGACCCTTGGGGACGTTTGCACCTTCGGCGCTCGCGTCGGCCCCCGCGGCGGCGCCGGCCGCGACGTCCGCGGGCGATGGCGGCCCCTCGGGCGGAGGGACGACGGGAAGGGTGGGATCGGGTGTGTGGTCGTTGATCGGATCGGTCATGGTTGTGTGGCTCCGGAAGCGGGCGCGGCGATGGTGGTGCCGATGCGTCGGCTCACCGATTTCAGTCGCTCGCGCATCTGGTCCAGGCGTGGCGCCTGGGTTTCTGCGAAATGGCGAAGTTCCTTGGTGTAGGTCTGTTCGGTCCTCTGAAGGTCGTCGTAGATCACGCGGAGCTCCTCCCAGCTCTTGGCGAGCGGGCCTTTGCGGGGCTCCGAGAAGCGGCAGCGCTGGCCCGCCGCCTTCCACTGGCCGTGCCAGAACGCCTCGCTCTCCGACCAGCGCTGCGCCTCGTCGGCGTCGTAGTGGGCGAGGAGGTTGTGGAAGTTCTCGAGGTGGCTCTCCAGCGCTTGCTCGACGACCGCCAGCTCCTCGAGACAGCCCTGCAGGTCGGCCGGCGACGCCAGCGCGCCGACGGGCGCGCCGATCGGGACCGCGTTGCGGCGGCGGTAGATCGTCACGCCCACCGACACGAGCATGTAGGCGCTACCGAGCGAGACGAATCCCAGCACCAACCAAGAGAGGAATCTTCGGTAGCGGCGAAATTCGGGAGGTGATGTCGTAGCAGGCTGTTCAGAGGGCATTGCCGCGGTGGCGCGTCAGCGCGTGCGACGGAGCGCCGCCGCATCACGAAAGCCCCGGTGCGCCGGGGCGTCGCCACGAAAGCTACGGGCGCCCCCGCGCGCTGTCAACTCATGCGCATCCGGCCGGGCCGGCGGCGCTCGGGGTCCGCTAACGGCAGGCGGCGCTGCAGAGGCCGAGCGGGCCGAACCGGCAGCAGCTCGGCGCGGTCGCCGGGCACTCGGCGGGCGAGGCGCAAAGGACGACCCCGCCCGCGAAGCCGCACACCGCCGGGGTGACGCAGCTGCTCGCGCCGCCCGCCAGGCTGAGGCAGCAGACGTCGCCCGCCCCGCAGGCCGCGCCGTTGAGGCAGCCGACGCCGAGGCCCGGGCAGGTGCCTTGCGCGTCGATGCACATGGCCCGGCTCGCGCTGAGGCAGCACTTCTGCGCGGCGGCGTCGCAGGTCATCTGGCCGCACGGGATCGGGGGTGGGCCGGAGCCCCCGCGACCGCTGCCCCCGACGCCGCCGCGCCCGGAGGTGCCGCCGCTCCCGGTCATGCCGCCGCGGCCGCCGTTTCCGGCGCTGCCGCCGACGCCGCCCCGGCCGGCCATACCGCCTGCGCCACCGCGCCCGGCGCTGCCGCCCATCCCGCCCCGGCCGGCCATGCCGCCGGCGCCCCCGCGCCCGCCGGAGCCGCCCACCCCGGTGCCACCCGTCCCGCCGGCGCCGCCGCGTCCGGCGATGCCGCCGTTGCCCCCGCGGCCGGCTTCGCCGCCGGCCGAGCCGGCGACCGCGCCGCCCGTGCTGCCGCCGATCGATCCGGCGATGCCGCCGGCGCCGCTGCCCCCGCTGCCGCCGATCGAGCCACCGTTGCCGCCGTTGCCGCCCGTGCCGGAGCCGCCGTTGCCGCCTGCGCCAGGGCCGGCCGTCCCGCCCTCACCGGCGGCCGATCCAGCGTCGTCTTCCGGCTGGTCCAGCTCGGTGCGGCCGCAAGCCGCCGCCAGCGCGAGGCAGAAGACCAGGGTGGGCAGAAGAGAGACGGGCCGCACGATCGACATGCCGAGCCTCAAATCATAGAGCAACGGGCCGGGCCCGGCCGACTAATTGGTGGGCGTCGCGGCCACGACCACCCGGAAATGGCCATTTTCGTCGGACAGCGTCTGGGCCCGCAGCAGCGGCCGCGTCGTGCACGGGGTGACCATCTCGCAGCGCGGCTCGAAGATCCGGATGGTGGCGTTGGGGAGCGGCATATCCATCGCGTCGTGCACGTCGCCCTCGACGAGCGCGGGCGCCGGCAGCTGCACCAGCCGCGACATCATCTCGGCGACCGCCACGTTGAGCTCGGTCGCCCGTGGCACCGCCGATCCGGCCGGCGGGTCGTACTCGAGCTGGTAAACGCCGGGATCCAGCGGCAGCGAGAATGTCCCGGTCGCGCTGGTCGTGGCGCTGGTGACGGACGGGCCGGGCAGGCAGGAGTCCGCCGCCATCGAGCCGCCGGTCGCCGTGACGACGACGTTGGCGACCGGCGTGCCGCCTGCCGACACGACGGTTCCGCTGACGGTCGGCCGGTGCGTCAGGGTCACGTCCTGGAGCAGCGTCACCGGGGCCGACACGCCGTTCCAGGACGCCCCGACGTTCTGGATGCACTGGCTGGCCCACGGCGATCCGGCGGCGGGGACGACGCTGACGGTGTAGGGGCGTGGGACGCGCGAATCGCCGGGGATGAGAGACAGGCTCGCCGAGCCCTGCGCGTCGGTCGTGCCGTCGCGGAAGAACTGGGTGGTGAAGCGGTCGTCGCCGCTGGGCAGTGTCGTGAACGCGCGAACGGCCGCGCCGATCTCGGGTGTTCCGACGCCCCCCTGGTCATCACCGTGCACGGTCACCTGGAAAGGGTTCGCTCCCGCGTAGCCAGGCAGCATGATCGTACCCAGATCGGTGTTCACCTGGGTGAGCGCGAACGCCGAGAACGTGACCCACGGGTCGGCGCCGCTCGCATCGGGCGCCAGCTGCACGGTGATCCGGTCCGATACATCGTTGCCCTTTCCGATCCCGGAAGGGAGGGCGACGGCGAAGTTTCCGGCGTCGTTGTTGGTGTTGGGCGAGGTGCTTCCGGCCGTGCTGACGAAGACACCGCCTCGGAAAGCGCGCGCCGTGTACTTGCCCTTGGGGGTGCCGAGAGCGTCGCGCAGCTGCCCGCGAACGGTCGACAGGCTGGTCGGCAGCGGCTGGGTCGGCAGGCTCGACCCGGTGGCCGGGATCGTCGTCGTGAAGGTGAAGGGCGGGAAGCTCTGATCGGCGGGCGACACGGGGATCAGCGTGACCGTGGCGGCACGCCCGCGGATCGCTACCGGCACCGGCACGGTCGCGGCCTCGGTGCCCGGCTGGAGATTCGCCTGGAAGGAGAGGTCGGGCCGCCCTGGGATGACCGAAGGGATCGTCACCAGGACGGTGGCGGTGTCCGGGACCGCGGCCGTCGGGCTCGTTCCGGCGGTGAACGACACCTGGAGCATCAGCGTGGCGCTCGCCTGGACGACCGTCGTTCCATCTGCCGCGGGGATCTCGGTCAGCTGCGCTCCGGAGTCGCCTGGCGGATCGATCTCGATCGCCCAGCTCCCGATGTCGGTTTGCCGCTGCACGCAGCGGTTCGCCACGCAGCCAGCTGTGGTCCCGCAGTTCGTGTCCGACGAGCAGCTCGCCGTCGGCGGAGCGCCGCCGATTCCGGCGTCCGCGGAGACGGCAGCTTGGTCTTTCGAGCTGGCGCAGGCCGCCGCGGCGATCGATGTGAGAGCCGCCAGTGTCGCGCCCAGATAGCGGCTCACGGCGACACCGGGCAGGTGAGGTTCAGCGTCCAGGTGATCTTGTCGGAGAGGCCCTGGTCGTGGATGCGGTAAAGGTCGGGATCTCCCTCGAAGAACGTCCGATCCGCGACGACAGCCGTGATGGCATGGCGCGACAGCCTGACGTCGACGTCGGTGCAAGTGACCTGCTTGGTCAACGGCGTCCCGAAGTCGGCGGGTGACGCCATCCCCGGTCCAGGGACCGTTCGGCCATCGACGATCCACCGCAGGTAAAGCTCCTCATTGTTCGGGTCGGTGACGGCGAACTTGAACGTCTTTCCGTCAGGCGCCATGCCGGTCACCTCTGCGCCCCAGAGCGGATCCGGGTCGAGGATCTCCGGCGACGAGTTGGGCGCGCCCGGTGGATCTTGAAACTCGGGCCCGACCGGGATGATGCAGGCCGACATGGATGAGGCGGCAGCGAACGACAACAGCAACTTCACGCCGTTTGTCAGCAGCAAGCGTGCCAGCGGCGAACGGCGCGCGCGGCGGGCGCTTGCGGCGCCGGGACGGCGCGCGACCCGGACATTGCTGTCAGGCGTTGTGGTCATTTTCCACGGCCCACGAAGCACAGCACGAAGCACAGCCTCAGCTAGGCGCTGCCTCCGTCCGGGCCGCCCGGGCTCGGCTCCGCGCCGTCGTCCTCGCCGTTCTCGCCCTTCTCGAGGTGGCGGAAGATGGTGCGCGGGTCGACGCCCAGATCGCGCGCGGTCTTGGTCCGGTTGCCGTTGTTCAGGGTCAGGATCTCGTTGATGTAGTCGCGCTGGAACTTTTCCTTCGCCTCCGCCAGCGGCAGGATGGGCGGCAGATCGTCGGGCGAAAGGTCGAGGTCCTCCGGCCCGAGCAGCGCCTTGTCGGCCAGCACGACCGCCTTCTTGATCCGGTTCTCGAGCTCGCGGATGTTGCCCGGCCAGCGGTGGCGCTTGATGGCCGCGATCGCGTTGGGCGTCAGGCCGCGCACCGTGTTGCCGTACTCGGGCGCGTAGCGGCCGACCATGTAGCGCGCCAGGACGACGATGTCGTCGCCGCGGTCGCGCAGCGGCGGCAGGTGCAGGTTGACGACGTTCAGGCGGTAGTAGAGGTCCTCGCGGAAGCGGCCCGCCTTGATCTCGGCGTCGAGGTCGCGGTTGGTGGCGGCGAGGATGCGGATGTCGACCGACTCGGCGTTGGTGTCGCCGACGCGCACGACCACCTTCTCCTGCAGCGCGCGCAGGATCTTCACCTGCAAGGGCAGCGGCATCTCGCCGATCTCGTCCAGGAACAGCGTGCCGCGATCGGCGGCCTGGAAGCGCCCGGTCTTGTTGCTGACCGCGCCGGTGAAGGCGCCGCGCACGTGGCCGAACAGCTCCGACTCCAGAAGGTTCTCGGGGATGGCGCCGCAGTTGATGGTGATGAACGGCTGCTTGGCGCGCGGCGAGCGCCCGTGCAGCTCGCGCGCGATCAGCTCCTTGCCGGTGCCGGTCTCGCCCGTGATCAGCACGGAGATGTCGGTGGTCGCGACCTTCTGCACCTTGCGAAACACCTCCTGCATGCGCGGCGACGCGCCCAGGATCTCGCCGAAGCGGATCTGCTCGATGCGGTCGTGCAGCGAGCGGTTGTCCAGCTTCAGCTCGTTGACCAGCAGCGCGTTGCGCACCAGCAGCGACGCCTGGGCGGCGAACACCATCATGATCTCCAGGTGCGACTGGTCGAACAGCTGGGCGACGTGGTCGTTGCCGACGTAGATGACGCCCAGGATGTTGCCGCGCTCGAGCAGCGGCACGCACATGACGGACGTCAGCTTCAGGTTGACGACCGACAGCGAGTTCTTGAACGCGTCGTCGTTCAGCGCGTCGCTGATGATCAGCGGCTTGTGCGTCTTGACGACGTGCTCGATGATCGAATCCGACAGCTGGCGGACGGCGTCGGAGATCGTCTCGCGCCGGATGTTGCGGGCGACCTTCACGACCGGCTCGCCCGACTCCATCAGCACCAGGAACCCCTTGTCCGCGCTGGACACGGCGATCATGACGTCGAGCAGCTGGTCGAGCAGCGTCGGCAGCTCGTAGCTCGCCATCAGCTTGTGCGAGAACTCGTAGAGCTGCTTGTACGACGCGAGCTCGGCGCCCTTGCTGTCGGTGACGTCCTCGGCGACCGGCTGGTCGTACAGCGAGAACTCCATCTCGGCGCTGCCGATGCGGATGCGGTCCTCGTGCTGCAGCTTGTGCCGGTTCTTCTTCTTGCCGTTGACGAACACCTCGGCGTCCTTCTCCGTCGTCGCGAGGTTGAACTCGCGGCCGTCGAAGTGGATGTGCACGTGGCTGTCGGCCAGCGCCGCGTCGGCCAGCGTCACGTCGGCGTCCTCGCTGCGCCCCAGCGACGTGATCTTCTTGTGGATCCG
>DATBHU010000423.1:0-11403 GCA_036557265.1 Polyangia bacterium | reverse complement strand
TGAGGACGCCAAAGTGTCAGTGTTGGATCGCGGGTTCCTTTACGGCGACAGCGTTTACGAGACGATTGGCACGATGTACGGCCGGTTGTTCGCGGCGCGCGAGCACCTGGACCGGCTGGACCGCTCGGCGCGCCGGATCGGCCTGCGCGTCCCGCCCCGCGCCGAGATCGAGGCCGCCATCGCCGAGACGGTCGCCGCGGCCGGCAATCCCGAGACGCGGGTCCGCGTCATGCTGACCCGCGGCGTCGGCAAGCTGGATCTCGACCCGGCCAGCTGCGACGACTGCCGGCTGGTCGTCATCGCCTTCCCGCTGGGCGCGCCGACGCCCGAGATGTTCGAGAAGGGCGTGGGCGTCGCGATCGTGTCGGTCACGCGCAACAGTCCCAGCGCCATCGATCCCGCCGTCAAATCGGGCAACTACCTCAACAACGTGCTGGCGCTGGGCGAGGCGCGCCGCAGCCTCGGCGCCTACGAGGCGATCCTGTGCGCGGGCGACGGCAGCGTCGCCGAGGGCGCGAGCAGCAACGTGTTCGCGGTGGTGCGCGGCCAGCTCTGGACGCCGCAGCCGGAGGTCGGGATCCTGGACGGGATCACGCGCGCGAAGGTGCTGGAGCTGGCGCGCGGCGACGGCATCGCCGTCTTCGAGCGGCGCATCGAGCCCGACGAGCTGCGCGGCGCCGACGAGGCGTTCCTGACCAGCGCCACCCGGGGCGTATTGCCGATCGCCACCATCGACGGGCGGCCGGTCGGCGCGGGCACGCCCGGCCCCGTCACGCGCCGCTTGATGGCGCTCTACGACCAGCTGGCCCGGCGAGGTGTCCCATGAACGCGGTCGCGCTGTTCCCGAAGTTCCTCGTCATCAGCAGCGTCATCCTGATCATCGCCGGGGTCGCGCAGGTGTTCGTCCGCCCGCGCGGCGAACGCGAGACGCCGCTGCAGAAGATCATCAACCGCGCCACCATCACCGCCCTGATAACGGTGGCGTTCGGGATCGCCGGGCTGCTGTTCGGCTTCGGGGTGCTGAAGCTCCCCCGCTTCTGATCTGAAAGGCTCCGCGGCCTGATCCGGCGGCCCGGCTACTTCAGCTTGGGCGAGACCATGACCTGGTCCTTGGGCAGGTAGGCGAGGGCCGCCTTGTAGACCGCGGTCTTGTGCTGCTCCTGATCCTTCTTGGCGCCCTTGTCGTCGGTCTTGTGCAGACCGAGCTTGGCGAAGGTGATCGCCGAGTAGGACGCGATCGTCTCCTGCACGGTCGACAGCTTGGCGTCGTACTGCTCGCGCGTGGTCGCGATCTTCAGCACCGGCTGATCGTTCAGCAGCCCGACGTAGGTGACCTTCTTCAACTCGGGCGACTTGCCGAACATCGTGGTCGTGAACTCGGCCCAGTACGTCATCGCGCTGTTGAAGTTCAGGTTGGCGACGTATTCGTCCTTGCCGGTCTCGAGGTACGGGAAGCTGACCTCGACGGACTTGGTCGCGTCGTCGACCTTCATGGTCGGCTTGTGCGCGAACTTGTCGTCGAAGCGCTCGACCTTCTTCTTCACCTCGAGGTGGCAGCTGTCTTCGAGGTTCTCCGGCTCGGCGCGGTTCAAGCTCCACTGGAAGGCCTTGCCCACCTCCTCGGCGAACTCGAGCTTGATGTTGTTCTCGCACTTCGGTCCCTTGTCGCCGTGCTCGCGCCAGATCTTCGCGACCGGGTTGCCGCCCGTCTGCGCCTCGCCCTCGGTGGTGTAGAAGGCGCCCGCGAACGTCGTCGGCTCGAACGTCTTGCGCGTCATCGCGTAGCGATAGAGGAACTGCAGCGCGGGATAGATGTCGTCGCGCTTCGTCTTCTGCTTCAGCGCGACGTGCAGCTTCACGTCCTGGCCGTCCGTCGGTCCCGACACCTCGTCGCGCACGACGGTGAACCCCGGAACGCCCGGTGGGATCTTCGGCTGGTCGCAGCACGTCGTCGGCGCCGACGACTGTTCGCTCTTCGTACAGGACGCGATTCCGGCCAGCGCCGCCAGAAAGGTGACGGCGGGGATCGCGAAGTGGGGGGCTACGCTGCGCGGCAGACCGTGGGCTCGCATCCGGACCTCCTGGGAGTATCGGGGCAGGGGGGCAACGTTCCAATGTGCAAAGCTGGCTGCACCCTACAACATTCTTCCGGGCGCTGGGAGATCCCCGACCGCGACGCGGAAAGGAGATCGGGGAACGGTTCTCGTCGGTTGCGCTTTGCTTTCGCGAGCGTCCGCCGATGTTGGTGGATCTGAGCCATGACCGCGCACCATCCCTTTACGGCCCGCATAAAGGTAGGTTATTGTACGCAATCAACGCGGATAGCCAGCCGCGGCGCTTAACCTCTCAGAGGACAATTTGACTGTCATGACGCGGGGATTTCGCGTTTTTCCGAGGCGAGCAACGCCGCGCAGGGCAACGTCGGTGAGGGGGACGCTGGCGCCGCTTCTGGTCGCGATCGGGCTGATGGCGGGGGCGGGGCAAGCTCGAGCGCAGATGACCCAGGCGCAGAAGGATGAGGTCAAGCTGCACTACCAGCGCGCCACCCGCGCCTACGATCTCCAGAAATATCAGGAGGCGATCGACGAATATCAGAAGGCGTACGAGATCAGCGGCGATCCTCCGATGCTCTACAACATCGCCCAGGCCTATCGGCTCGCCGACCAGCCGAGCGAGGCGGCGCGCTATTACCGTCGCTTTCTGCAGCGGATGCCCAACGCCCGCAATCGCGAAGACGTCGAGCGCAAGATCGCCGACCAGGAGAAGCTGGCCGACCAGCGCAGGAAGGTCGAGCCGGTGGTGCCGCCGCCTCCGCCGACCACCACGCCGCCGACCAAGCCGCCCCCGATCGTCGAGGTGAAGCCGCCGCCGGCGGTGGTGCCGCCGCAGCCGCCGCCTCCGCAGCTGCCGCCGCCGCCCCCGCCCGAGACTTCGCACGCGCGCGCGGTCGTCGGCTGGAGTTTGATCGGC
Organism: Polyangia bacterium; assembly: GCA_036557265.1. GTDB lineage: Bacteria > Myxococcota_A > Polyangia > Fen-1088 > Fen-1088 > JADGRB01. The sequence continues at coordinate 8,433 of DATBHU010000423.1, read as the reverse complement.
GCCGGTCTGATCGTCGACGGCGTGGCCGCGTTCGAGGGTTACCGCGCCCGCCAGAAGGGCGACCAGCTGACGCGCGATTCGATGATGACGCCGCCGAAGACGTTCGATCCCGCGGTCGAGACGGCCGGCAAGAACGCGAACATCGCGGCCATCGCGCTCGGCATCGGCGGCACGGCCGTCGCCATCGCCGGGGCGATCGTGCTGATCTCAGGCGGCTCCTCGGAGCCGACGGAGAAGGGGGCCACCCCGGTGGCGCACGTGTCGGTGACGCCGTGGATCTCGAACGGCCTGGTGGGTGGTGGCGCCCGGCTGCTGTTCTAGGCGGAGCATGGGACCCGCACGGCCCGCTGCCATCCGTTTCGCCTCGCCGTTCGCGTTGCTGTTCGTCGTCGCCGCCGCCTCGCTGGGCTGTTACAGGCCCGCCATCGTCGAGGGCGGGCTGGCCTGCAACCTCGACGCGGGGGCGAAGGCCTGCCCGGAGGGGTTCAAGTGCGACACCGACGGCCGCTGCCGCCGGAACCTGCTCGGCGACGGCGGCGCCGACAGCACCAGCGGCGACACCTCGGTCGACATGGACGGGGGCGGCGACGACACGGGGATGTGCCTCCCGCCGAAGATGAACTGCACGCCGACGCCGGGCGGCGGCCTGTGCGACCCGTACTGCCAGACCGGCTGCGGCTGCCACGAGAAGTGCTCGGTGAACACGGCCGGCACGCTGACGTGCAAGGTGCCGCCGTCGGGCTTCCAGGTGCGCACGCTGTTGCAGCCCTGTCAGATCCAGAACGGCGGCACGGCGAACCAGAATGATCAGTGCGCGCCGGGCTTGGTCTGCGTCGAGGACGCCTGCGGCAGCGCCGCCGGCAGCGGGCGCTGCTACCAGTTCTGCCGCAACGACGGCGAGTGCACGAACGCGCCGTGCAACAAGGACGCGGGCGGCGGCGTCAAGGTCTGCGACGTCCCGTATGACGACTGCGTCCCGCTGGCCGCCGGGATGAACACGGGCTGCGTCGGCAACGCGCTGATGTGCTACCTGTCGACGAACGACCCGAGCAAGACCATCTGCGACTGCGAGTTCCCGCCCGGCTTGCGCGAGATGGACGTCTGCGCGCGCTCGCGCGAGTGCAATCCGGGGCTGGTGTGCGTCGATCCGAACGGACAGGGGACCAAGCTGTGCACCCGCGTTTGCCGGCTGGCGGTGTCGACCGACTGCAGCTTCGGCAGCTGCCGGGTCTACATGGACAACGGCGTCGCCAACGCGACGTACGGCTACTGCGGTTCCGGCTGATGCGGTGGGCGCGTCGCGCGGTCCTGGCGCTGCTGATCGGGCTCGCCGCGCCCGCCTGCTACAAGCCCAACATCCAGGACGGCGGCCTGCAGTGCGCCGACGGCGGCGCGTGCCCGGAAGGGTTCCACTGCGCCGGCGACGGCACGTGCCGCAAGGGCGGAACGATGATCTGCCAGAGCGAGCTGCCCCACGTCGTGCCGATCTGCGCGGGGCAGCCGGGCGACGACTGCGATCCCATCTGCCAGAGCCGCTGCGATTGCGGGCGTTGCAACCTGTCGGGGACCACGCTGGCCTGCACGCCGGCCGGCAACAAGCAGACGGGCGCGGTCTGCAGTCCGGCCACGGATGATTGCGCGCCGGGGAACATCTGCCTCGCCGATTGCGAGGGGAGGACCGCGCGCTGCTATCGCTTCTGCGCCACCGCCACCGCCAGCGACGAAACGGTGTGCGGTGAGCAGGCGTGCGACGTCACGGTGAACGACGCCGACGGCGGCATGACCAGCCTGACGGTCTGCGAGCCGCCGGCGAAGAAGTGCAATCCCGTCGGCGACAGCAAGGACTGCGGCAACGACGCGCTCGGCTGCTACATCACCAGCACGGGCGGGACGGTGTGCGACTGCAAGAACACGGCGATGCCGGGCCAGCCCTGCAGCGTCTACAATTCATGCATTCCCGGTTATCGGTGCATCTCGTTCGGCGGTCCGGCCACCGCCGCCTGTTACAAGACGTGCACGATCGACGGTACGGATTGCACGCCACCGAGCACCTGTACGCACGCGGGCAGCGATCCGTACGGCTATTGCTCGACTTGACGGCCGCGTCCGACTTGGAGCGGGCGTCCGACGGAAAGTCGGCTATCTTCGTTCGACCTTGCCGTCCAGCAAACCACCGTCGAGCCTGCCACAGTTGGCGTTCCTGACGCCGCGGACACTGCCGCCCGCCGCGAAGCTGGCCGGCCGGGTGGCGGTCCTCGACATCGCGTTCGCCAGCGAGGGCGGCGGCGCCTCGTTCGACAAGACGACGCTGCCCTTCATCACCGGGCTCGGCAGCCGGCTGGCCGCGTGGGTCGATCACCACGATCACGAACGCCACGCCGACTACGCGGGCGATCCGCGCTTCATCCTGACGACCAAGGCCCAGCACGGCGCCTGCCCGGAGCTGGTGACGCCGGAGGTGGTGCGCACTGCGGGGCCGGTCGACACGGTCGCGATGCACCTCGACCTCGACGGGCTCTACTCGGGCGCGAAGTGGGTGCTGGGCGGGATCGAGCCGTACGACGGCGCCGACGCCGACGCGCGCGCGGTCGACACGCGCCGGGGCGAGCCGGGGCCGATCGCGGCCCGCATCGATCGCGCCCTGCGCGCGCGCTTCCGCGACGAGACGTTGAAGCACCGGGTGATCCAGTACCTGGTCGCGCGCACCAAGGCGCCCGTGCTGTGGGACGAGATCGAGCAGGCGGCGCGCCTGATCGATCCGCTGCTCGACGAGAGCCGCCGCCTGGCCGCCGGCTTTCGCATCAGCGACGGTGTCGCCTACGTCGAGGCGGGCGGCAAGCCGTACGACAAGACCGAGCTCTTGCTGCTCGGGCAGGAGCGGGCGCCGGTGGCGGTGGTGCGCGACTCCGGATCGCTGACCATCGCGGCCGACTTCGAGTCCGGGTTCGACTTCGTCAAGCTGTTCGATCTCGGCGGCGGCATGCCGACGCGGGTCACCGTGCCCGAGGCGCGCCACAACGAGGTCATGACCAAGCTCGCCGCTTTGTCCACTCGGGACCCTCAGCGGGTCCCGAGCCTCCCGCGATGAGCGCCGCGCGGGGACGCCGCGCCGCGCCCCACGCGCATCGCGCGCGCGCGGCCGGCGGTGTAACCTCAAGCATGGCCCGCAAGCGGGAAGTCGCCGCGCCCATCGTCGCCGCCCGGAGCGACCACCTGGCGCTCGCCGACAAGGTGATGTCGGCGGCGGGGGGGCTGCGCGCCGGGCTGGCGGCCGAGGGGCCGCTGCCGTCGCGGCGGGACATCAAGGCGCTGGTCGACGAGCTGCTGGAGGTGCTGTTCCCCGAATCGCATCGCCTGGGAACCGACGGCGGCAGCCTGCGCGGCCACGTCGCCGCCACCATCGCGGCGCTGGAGCCGCGGCTGGAGAGCGCGATCTATCTCGGCCTCCACCGCCTGCACCGCGCCTCGCGCGCCGACAGCTGCCGGAAACGGGCGGCCGCCATCACCGCCAAGCTGCTGGCGGCGCTGCCTGACGTTCGCGCTCGCCTCGCCAAGGACGTGCTGGCCGCGCTGGAGTGCGATCCGGCCGCGAGCGGCATCGACGAGATCGTCGCCTGCTACCCGGGCCTCTACGCCATCGCGATCTACCGGGTCGCGAACCGCCTGCTCGCCCTCGGGGGCGAGGTGGTGCCGCGCATGCTGACGGAGTACGCGCATTCGCGCACCGGGATCGACATCCACCCCGGCGCCACCATCGGCGCGTCGTTCTTCATCGATCACGGCACCGGCATCGTGATCGGCGCGACCAGCCGCATCGGCGACCGCGTCCGCATGTACCAGGGCGTGACGCTGGGCGCGCACTCGGTGCGGAACCGCGGCGGCGCGGCGGCGGCCACCGGCAAGCAGCGCCACCCGACCATCGAGGACGACGTGACGATCTACGCGAACGCCACCATCCTGGGCGGCGGCACGGTGATCGGAAAGGGCGCCGTCGTCGGCGGCAACGCGCGCATCACCTTCTCGGTGCCGGCCGGCACGCGGGTCGGAACCGCCTAGCGCGGGGCAGCGTGAGGAGAAGCCGACGCTCTCGCCGCGCACGATAGAGCTTCTCCGGGACGTGGCGGCCCGGATCCTGGAGGCGCAGCGCCCGATCCGGGTGCTGCGGATGCTGGCCTGGGGCGAGGAGGTCGAGCGGGCGTTCTTCGCGGGCAAGGGGCGCACCTTGCCGCGGCCCGAATACCGCGTCCCGCCCGAGATCGCCGACGCGGAGGTGCGGTTCCGCGAGCTCAAGGCCGCCGTCCCGGGAGACAACGCCATCGAACATTTCCTGCGCGACACCTGCGACGCGTTCGCCACGGCGGCGCGCATGCTGGCGGCGGTCGGGACGCGCGATTTCTATCATCACGCCGTCGAGCTGTACGGGCGCCCGGCCAGCCTGACCGCCGATCGCAAGACCACCAACCTGGATCTGGCGGAGCACTTCACCCAGGTCGTCGACGGCGTGGCAGGGCGGGCGCCCATCCCGAGCCCGCTCGACGAGCTGGTCTACACGGCCGCCGAGGTGGTGCCGCTGCTGGCGGAGCGCTTCGCGCGCTTCTTCCCCGGCCAGGAGATCCGCGTCGAGTTGGTCGACGACATCGCCTCCAAGGCGGCGGCCGGCGTCGACGGCGTGCGCATCAAGCGAGGCGGGCGGTTCTCGCGGCGGGACCTCGCGCAGCTCGAGTTCCACGAGGGCCACGTGCACGTCGCCACGGCGCTGAACGGCCGCGCCCAGCCGGTGATGCCGTTCATCGGCTATCCGTCGCCGCGCACGACCGGGACGCAGGAGGGGCTGGCGGTGCTGACCGAATTCCTGACCCAGTCGATGAGCCTGGAGCGGATGCGGCGCCTGGCCGACCGGACGCTGGCGATCAAGATGGCCGAGGAGGGAGCGGACTTCTGCGAGCTGTACCAGTTCTTCCTCGCGCACGGCCACGACGAGTCGGCGGCCTACGACTGCGCGCGGCGCGTCTGCCGGGGCGGCCTGGTCGAGGGCGGCGCGCCGTTCACCAAGGACGTCTGCTACCTGGACGGCCTGCTGCGCGTGACGAATTTCCTGCGCGTCGCGCTGGTGAAGGGCCACCTCGACTACGTGCCGCTGTTCTTCGCCGGCAAGATCGACGTCGAGGACGTGCCGCTGTTCGGGCGGCTGGTGCGGGAGGGGATCGTCGGGCCGCCGGACTACCTGCCGGCGTGGGCGCGCGATCTGTCGTACCTGACCGCGTTCATGAGCTACTCGGCGTTCCTGGGCGAGTGCGATCTGGTGGCCGAGCGCCGCCGCTACGAGGACCTGATCGCGCGCGCCGAAGACGAGATGCCATAGCCCGAGAGGCCGGTGCCGAGAGGCCGGTGGCGGCGGCTACTTCTTCGTGAACACGGTGTCGGTGTCGATGTTCGCCTGACCCATGGCGCCCATCGGCATCGTCGTGTTGAGCGTCATCATGTGCAGCTGGTTCTTCTGGACGCAGTAGTCGGTCGAGAACGACGTCGTGCTGGTGGTCGTCACGAGCGTGGTCCCCGTCGTCGACCAGGTGCCCGTCTCCGTCGTGGTCTGCGGGGCGAGCGTGAAGCTGCAGTTGCACATCTGATCGCCCGCGCAGTGGACCGACTGGATCGTCGTCGGGTCCATCGCGACGTACTGCTGCGCGAGCAGGTCGAACTCCGCGCAGGTGAGGGTGAAGCCGCCGACCTGCAGGCAGGACGACGGGACCGTCCCGGAGGCCGAGACGGAGAGGGTCTGCGTCAGGTTGTAGGTCATGTCCGCGTTGAACGATGCGTTGCCGGTCGCCTGGATGTTCGACGCGGTCGCCATCGCGGTCGGACAGTTCGGCACCACCTGCATGGCCAGCGAGGCGGTGTTCGCGCAGGCGCCGCTGATGGTCCAGTTGCCGACGACGTCGCCGCCGCACGGCTGGACCTTGCCGCAGGTCCCGGCGCTGCTGCCGCCGCACGCCGACGACATCGCTATCGCCATCGCCAGCAGGACGCCCCTCGCTCCACCCATCCCGAGCTTCATCGCCATGGACAGCAGTGTCTCGCCCGTCACGGCCGAGGGCAAGTGACGACGGCGACGCGGCCGCTCACGCGGGGTCGTTCGTCCCGCCTGTTTCGGACGGCGCGGGCGGGGCGGCGGTCGGTTCGGCCGGCGTCCCCGGCGGCGCGGGCGGCGCCGCGTCGGAGGGGGGGCGCCCGGCCAGCCGCCAGAGGTGAAGGCCGAGCGCCGCCGTCGCCAGGCAGGCCCACTGCGCCGGGGTCAGCCCGAGGTAGCGCTCGTCGGGGCGGGCCACGTCCGTGGCCCGGAAGAAGTCGAGCACGAAGCGCGCCGGCGCGTACATCAGCGCCGCCAGCGCGATCATGCGGCCCGGCGGCCGCGCCTTCCGGTTGTAGTTGAACAGGATCGCCGTCATCACGATCGTGAACAGCAGCTCGTAGAGGCCGAGGTCGACGCGCGGGCCGTCGGGATAGTTCACGGACAGGAAGAACGACGCGCTGACGTGGCGGCCCGGGTGGTCGTGCGCGGTGAAGCAGCCGGTGCGTCCGAAGATCCAGCCGACCGAAAGGCCGAGCGCGACCGAATCGGCGTAGCGCAGGCGCGGGATCTCCGCCCTCTTCGTGAAGAACATGAACGCCAGGAACGCGCCCAGGAAGCCCCCGAACGACGACAGCCCCGCGAACGGGTTGAAGAGGACGCGCCAGTCCTCGCGGATGCGCTCCGGGTAATAGAAGATCACCGACACCAGGTGCGCGACCAGGAAGCCGTACAGAACGATGCGCGCGTTCATGTACTTGACGTCGTTGGCGTCGAGCCCGCGCTTGCGCCCCTGCATCACGACGATGCGGTCGCCGACGATCACGCCCAGCGCGACCAGCACGCCGAACAGGTGGATCGGCACCTTGCCGTAGAACGGAATCGGCAGGTCGACCAGGTGCCCGTTGAAGTACGGAATCATCTGGCGCGCTAGGTTCTGTTGCGCAGCGCGAGCACGATGTCGCGCTGGCCGTCGGCGTGGTAGCTGGAACGGACCATCGGCCCCGACTCGACGTGCGGGAAGCCCATCGCCAGCGCCTCCGCCTTGAGGGCCGCGAACTCGTCCGGCGGCGCGAAGCGCGCCACCGGCAGGTGCTTGGGCGACGGCCGCAGGTACTGTCCCAGCGTCAGGATGTCGACGCCGATCTCGCGCAGTTCGGCGAACACCGTGCGCAGCTCGTCCGGCTCCTCGCCCAGCCCCAGCATGAGGCCGGTCTTGGTGATCGCGCCGTGCGCCTTGGCGTGGCGCAGGATGGCGTACGAGCGCGCGTAGCTGGCTTGCACACGCACCTGGCGCGACAGCCGCGGCACCGTCTCGAGGTTGTGCGCGAACACGTCCGGACCGGCCGCCAGCACGACGTCGACGGCGCCCGTGTCGCCCTTGAAGTCGCCGGTCAGCACCTCGAGCACCATCTCCGGGCTGGCTTGCTTGACCGCGCGGATGGTGGCCGCCCAGTGCGCGGCGCCGCCGTCGGGCAGGTCGTCGCGGTCGACGCAGGTGATCACGGTGTGGCGCAGGCCGAGCTCGGCCAGCATGGTCGCCACGTGCTCCGGCTCGGCCGGATCGGGCGGCAGCGGCCGCCCGGTCGGCACGTCGCAGAACTGACAGGAGCGCGTGCAGACGCCGCCCAGGATCATGATCGTCAGCGACTGCCGGTTCCAGCACTCGCCGATGTTCGGGCAGGAGGCGCTCTCGCAGACGGTGTGCAGCCCCAGCTCCGCGACGCGCTTCTTGAGGTCGAAGAAGACGTCGCCGGTCGGCATCTTCATCCGGATCCAGGGCGGCTTCGGCTGCATCTGCGGGCGCGCCGCGGGATCCGCGCCCTGTTCGGCTTCCAATATGCGCAGCTTGCGCGAACGGGTCTCGACGACGCGGGTGGACATGTCTTGCGATCGCGGAATCTACCACCCCGATCGATGTTACGCTGTGGCCCCCAAATGCGGACGGCGCGACTCCTCGGGCTGGTGGCGATGGTGGGTGTGGCGGTGGGGCTGGCCGCCGTGCCGGCGGCGCGCGCGGCGGGGACCGCCCCCAGCAGCAAGGACGCCAAGCGGATCTACGAGGAGGCGACGGCGGCGTTCGGGCTCGGCCGCTACGCCGAGGCGGCCGAGAGGTACGAGGCGGCGTTCGCGATCAAGCCGGACCCGGCGTTGCTCTACAACGCCGCCCAGTCGTACCGGCTGGCGGGCAACAAGCCGCGCGCGCTCGAGCTCTACCGCAACTACGTGCGCCTCTACCCGGACGGGACGAACGCCGAGGACGCGCGCAGTCACGTCGCGGCGCTGAAGAAGGCGATCGAGGACGAGCGCCCGCCGGGGCCGCGGAAGATCGACCGCTGACGAGCGCACGCACTTCCGTCTCCGAC
>DATBHU010000422.1:0-6673 GCA_036557265.1 Polyangia bacterium | reverse complement strand
TGCTCCGCGTCCGGCCGCGCGAGCGCTCACGCTGGTCCCGCCGCTGCGCAGCGTGCCGGCGCCCATGCCACCGCCGCCCGCGCCGCCGCCCGCTTCTACGATGCAGGTGATGTCCGTGCCGGGCACGCGCTCGCTGCGCAGCTCGGCCGCGCCGTTGCCGGTCGCCCCGGCGGGACTGCCAGCGTCGGCGGCCGCTGCGGTCGTGTCCGCGACGCCGGCGCCGGTGACGGGGGAGATCGCGCCGCTGGCGCGCCCCGAGGCGCGCGTCCCGGGCGCCGCCTTCACGCTGCCGGCGAATCCGCTCAGCGATCTCGACGCCGCCGATCTGGCGGGCTTCATCGAGCTGACGCTGCTCGAGACCAATGGCGCCGCCGGCGCCGCCCCGCTCGCGGGTGGTGAGGCGCTCGGGAGCGACGCGCCGGTCCTCGTCGCGGCCGAGCCGGCCCACGTCGCGCCGCCGCCGCCGCCCGCTCGCCGCCAGGAGACGCGCCTCGAACGCGCGCAGCGCATCGGTCGGCGCGTGGCGCCCTACGCGGCGTGCGTGCTGGTGGGGCTGTGGCTCGGGATGACGTTCCGCCCGAACGCGAAGGTGGCCGTGATGGTCGGCGCGCCCGCCGTCGTCACGCCGCCCGAAGGCGAGCCGATGCCCGCGGCAGCGCCACCGGCGGAGGCGACCGCGACGCCGTCGGCGCGCGACTGCGTGGCGCGCGTGACGACCACGCCCAAGGGCGCGCAGGTCTTGTGGGGCGACATCGCCCTCGGGACCAGCCCGCTCGCTCACGCGGCGATTCCGTGCGGCGCGGGCACGCTGACGTTCCGGCGCGAGCGCTACGCGGAGCTGACCCGCAAGATCTCCGCCGACCGCGGGCAAGACACGGTCGTCGACGAACGCATGACCCGGCCGCCGGCCAAGCTCCTCGTGACGTCCTCGCCGCCCAACGCCCTGATCAAGGTGAACAAGAGCCGTTTCGGGCAGGCGCCGCGCAAGATCAACACGCAGCGCTACGAGCACCTCCACCTGCAGGCGTCGCTGCCGGGCTATCGCCCGTGGAAGAAGACCGTCTATCTCAAGGACGCGGAGACGAAGGTCGACGTCGAGCTCGTTCCGATCGCCAAGCCGAACGCGCGGCGCGCGGCGGCCCCGGCGGCCGCCTCCACGCGCGCCGCGGCGCCGCCGGCCATCCCCGCCCGCGCCGCGACGCCGCCCGCCGCCGTCGCCAAGGGCGCCCCGCTCAAGCCGTCGGCGCGGTGAGCGGCTCCGAGGCGGGGATCCTGCGCCTGTCCCGCCGTTCGGGACCGCGCGGCCGTCGCATCGAATGCCACACGATCCAGAGCGCGAGCGCGGCCAGCACGATCAGCAGCGCCGCGCCGACGCCGATGTAGAGGAGGGTCCGATCGATGAGCGCGCGCGTGTCCGTCTTGACGTTCTTCAGCAGCGCGTCCGCCTGAGCGGCGATCGCCGCGCGCTCGCCGGCGACCTGTTCGAAGATGTCGGCGCGCTCGCGCGCGATGTTGCCGAACGCGGCCTCGCGCTGCTGGTCCAGCTGCGCGAAAAGCTGATCGCGCTGTTCCGAAATATCCTCGACCAGCTTGTCGTGCTCCTTGTCGACCACCGCTTCCGCGCTGTCGAGGAAGCGGGCCACGTTCCCCGTGCCCAGCGCGTCGGCCACGATCAGCTCGGTCGTCCAGCGCACCCGGTCGAGCAGGGTCTCGTTCATCATCTCCATCCGCGCGCTCAGCAGCGTCAGCCGATCGTCGGTGCTGGCGATGAACCCGAGCGCGCTGTGGTCCTTGTCTTTCATCGCCCCCGGCCAGGCCGCGCCCGCCGACGGGCGCGCGAACGTCGCCGCCGTGATCGGGTTGGCGCGAGCCCAGTCGTGGACCCTCTGGCGGGGTCCGGCCGCGCCGCTCGGGAACACCAGCGCCGCCACCTGCTCGCACTCGTATTCCATCTTCTGGGCCGCGCGTTCGACGAAGACGTACGCGGCCCCGAGGCGCTCGCGCCCCGGCCCCTCGCGCGCGAAGGCCTCCGTCTGCAGCGCCAGCGCCCACTGGTCGCCGAAAGCGACCAGCGGATCCGGGTGCATGGTGGCCTCCTGCACGCTGGGGATCGCCTTCAGGCCCCAGGTGACGGCCGTTCGCCGGACGGGCAGCTCTTCCGTGCTGTTGTAGATGTTGTACACGGCCTCCTCGACCAGCGCGCTCTCCCGGCGACCCAGCTCGAAGACGCGGGCGCGCAGCTCGTCGGTCGACATCGTGACCCCGGGCAGCGACGCCATGAACTTGGTCTGGCGTGGCGCGTGCGCGCAGCCGACGAGCAGACCGGCCCAGCAGACGACAGAACACAGCCGGGCCCACCCTGCCATTGCATCCGAAAAAGTGCGTACCGGCGCGGCCGAATCAAGCTGCGGTCCGCCGTGTAGGGCGGCGCCTCAGCCCCGGTGGGCGCGCGCTCGCGATAAGCTGAGGGGCAGGGCATCCGGTCGATGAGCGCTGACAACCGCCAGTACAGCCGCCTCACCTACCTCGCGTTCGGCGAGATGCCCGACGATCTGCGCGCGGTCGTTCACGAGCAGTGCGCCCAGTTTCACGCGGCGCTGCAGGCGGGCCGGACGCCCTCGATGGATTGAGCGCCCGCCGAGGCGCCCGGCTGGGCGCCTGGCGGGCGGTCCGCCCCTACTGCTGGGTGAAGTTGATGAACTCGGCCGGGAAGCCGTCGGCGACGGCGCCGTGGAAGCCGTTGTGGAAGATGCCGCGCTCGATCACGTGCACCTTGCCGGGGGTGCCGTTCGCGAACTGGCCGCTGGCGCTGCCTTCGAAGACGACCGACAGGATCGACTGACCGGGGCCGGGGGCGAACAGGAGCTGCTCGAAGTCGGGGATCGGCAGGCCCGGCGCGGCGTTCGTGAATTCGAGCGTGAAGTTGCTGTCGCCGAGGGCGGGCTGGGCGCCGGCCTGGACGTCCGTCACCCGCGTCCCGAACAGGAGCTGGTTCTCACCGAACTGGTTCTCCGAGCTGGTGGGGTCGAACGGGATGACGTAGACGAGCGCGTTCGACGTGTGCAGGTGCACGGTGACGATCACGCTGCCGTCCTTCACCGTGCGCTCGGAGACCGATCCATCGAAGGTGGTGCCGAGCGTGCCGCCCAGCGGGACCTCCGACAGCCCGGCGTAGTCGAACGAGATGCCGAGGTCGTGCACGGTGTCGGTGAAGCCGACGAAGTTCGGCGTGGGGGGCACGAAGATCGTGCAGCCGCCGGCGCCGTCGTCGACGCAGAACGTGCCCTGAGTGCTGAGGAAATCGCTGATCGGGCGCTGGGTGGTGCCCGCGAATGCGGACGCCGAAGCGACGCCGAGCGCGACGGCGAACGCGGTTGAAACGATCCGACGAGCGAATGTCGTGCGTGTGATTTCGAGCATTTGGCCCCCTTTGCGAGTCGCAGAAGGGGGACCGTACGCCCACTCGCACCCGCCAGCAATCAGGTGGAGCATTCCAATCTGTTGAGCCGCGCGCGCCGGCGGGAAAGGCGTCGCTGATCGACGCTTCCGCTCCGGGGGCGGTTGACCTCGCGCCGCCGTGCCGGGTCGCACTTGTCGCGATGACAATTCGCCGTTCGCGCGTCAAGATTCGCCACAGCGCCGTGGAGATCCGCAGCAAGGCACTGTCGAGACCGGCCTGGCAGAGATATCTGACTGCGGTGGCGCTGACCCTGGCCGTGGTCGGGGCGCGGCTGGCCCTCAATCCCTGGTGGGGTCTGCAGCAGAACCGCCACCTCGTTCTGCTGCCGACGGTGATACTGACCGCGTGGTGGTGCGGCTTTCGCCCGGGCGTGCTGTCGGCCGCCCTGAGCACCTTGGCCTTGCATGCGCTGTGGTCGAAGGAGCCCGGCCTGCTGCGCCTGCCCAGCCTGGACGAGGTCCTCTTCCTCGGTATCAGCCTGGTGGTCTGCGCGGTGGTCAGCTCGCTCCAGATCGCCCGGGCGCGCGCCGACGCGGCGACGCGTTCGCTCGAGCGGGTGCTCGAGATCGTGGCTCACGATCTGCGCAACCCGCTGACCGCGATCAAAACCCTCGCCGCCAGCGTCGCGCACGGGAACCCGACCCTGGCGCCGCGGCTCGACAGGATCGACCGCGCGGTCGATCGCATGGATCGGCTGATCGGCCAGCTCGTGGAGAGCACCCGGATCGGCCACGGCGAGCTGACGATCTCGCCGCGCGCGGAATCGGTCGAATGGATGGTCCACGAGGCGGTCGATTCGTTCTCGATCACGGCGCGCGAACGGGAGGTCACGCTCGAGGCGGTCGAGATCCCGAGCGAAGTCGCGGTCCAGGCTGATCGCGATCTCGTCCTCCAGGTGCTGGGCAACCTGGTTGGCAACGCTCTCAAGTTCACGCCGGCCGGAGGGCGCGTGACGGTGACGGCCCGGCCGCGCACCGACGTCATCGAGCTGGCCGTCGCGGACAACGGCAGCGGCATCAAGCCCCACGATCTGCCGCACGTCTTCGAGCAGTACTGGAAGTCGGACAATCGAGGGACCGGACTGGGACTGTTCATCGCCGAGCGGGTCGTGCAGGCGCACCACGGCCGCATCTGGGCCGAGTCGTCGCTCGGCGTCGGCACGACGTTCTTCTTCACGCTGCCGCGGGTGTCGCGCGAGGCAGCGCGACCCGTCGACGCCGAGCGCCACCTCGCGCTCGACGACGACGGCGTGACCCGCGCCGAACGAGCGTGATCGCCGGCACCCCTCCGCGCGGGTTCGAAAGTTGCAGTCGCGGTGCGGACACCCATGCCGCAATACCTGCAGGAACGCAATTCGGACTGGCCGCGGACGCTTCACGGATTCGGGCGACAGGACGAGTCGCCGCAAGCTGACGGCTCCTGGGAGTCCCGTTTCGTCCCGATCGGCGCGCGCGTCGGCCGGAGCGGGCAGGTGTTCGAGACCGAAGGGGCTGCCGGCGCCGGGCCTCTCGTCGTGAAGCTGTTCACCTGGGGGGCGGGGCTGCCCGAGGCGGTGGTCCAGGATTTCACACGCGAGGCGATGACGGTGGCGAATCTGCGTCACCCACATGTCGCCCGCGTGGTCGACGCCGGGACGCTGGGGGACGGGACGCCGTTCGTGGTGATGGAGCGGCTGGCCGGCATGACGCTGGACGAGATGGCCGCGGGCGCGGCGCTGTCCATCGGCGAGGTGGTGGCGATCGTGCGCGGCGTCGGTTCGGCGTTGTTCGCGGCGCACGAAGCAGGGGTCGCCCACGGCGCGGTGCGCGCCGACAACGTCTTCGTCGCTGAGCCCGCCGGTTGCGGTCTGGCCTGCCCGAAGCTGCTGGACTTCGGCGTGGCGAAGCTCGCCGCCGCGGCGCGGGCGCTCGGCCGCTTCGTGGACGAGCCCTGGGCGCCGGCGCCGGCGCACGTCGAGCTCGGTCGCCGCGCCGGAGAGCGCGCCGATCAGCTCGCGCTGGCGACGCTGGCCTGGCGGCTGCTGGGGGGAGCGTCGTCGCCCGCGGTCGAGCGCGCGCTGTTCCGAGCGATGAGCCCCGATCCGAGCCTGCGGTTCGGCGCGGTGACGGCGTTCGTCGCGGCCCTGGAAGAGGCGTCCGTGAGCGCGCCGGTCGTCGTGAACGCGCCGGTCGCCGCCGTGGCGGCGGTGCGTCCTCGAGCGGCCGCGCCGGTGGCGGCGCCGCCGCAGCCCGCGTCCCCGCCGTCGTCGCTGACGCAGCAGTTCTTCGCCGAGGGTGAGCAGCTCGAAGTGGCGCACGCGGCCGGGCGCGCGGCGGCCGCCGCGGCGGTCGGCGCGGGGGATCACGAAGAGGAGGAGGATGATCTGGAGATCGCGGCGCCCGCGCGCGTGCCGCGCAGCCGCGCGCAGATGGCCGTGGCGGCGCTGCTCGCGCTGACATCGGTCGCCATCATCGCCGGGACGGTGGCGTCGCTCGCCGACAAGCCGGTGAGCGGTCCGGTGGCCGCCGAGACAGCGCGCCCCACCGGCGAGCCTTCGCTCTCGCCTCCCGCCTCGCGCTGGCCCGCGGTGCCGGCCGCCCCGGCGGCGGCTTCGCACGCCCGGAAGAAGCTGGCGAGCGCGCGCGAGCTGCCGGCCGCGCCGGCGCCCGCGCGGGTGGAAGCGCCCCGCGCCGCCTCGCCCCCAGCGGCGGATTTTCCGGGCCCGCCGGATCGTCCTGCGCCTGTTGCCGCCGCCGCGCCGGCCGCCGTACCTGTCGCGGCGCCGGCCGCCGTCCCCGTCGCGGCGCCGGCCGCGGCGCCGCCTTCACCCGCCGCGCCCCCCGCGGAAGCAGCGACGCCTCGAGAAGCAGCGCCGCCCGCCGGCGACAACGCCGCGCCGGCATCCGGCGCCGCGCCCGCGGCGGCGAGCGACGACGGCGAGACGCAGCCGGGAGAGCAGGCAGCGGATGCGCCACCGGCGGGCGCGCCGGCGCCGAGCGCGCCCCCCGAGGCTGCGCCCCCGCCGCCCGCCGCGCCGTAGCGGCGTTCCGGCGTCCCGCTACGGCAGGAGGCGGACCAGCCCGACGCCGCCGCGGCTGCCGTTGCGCGCGCTGCCGCCCACGACGATCCCGCCGCCCGGCTGGACCGCGACCGCCTGGGCGCTGTCGAAGGCGCCGAAGAAGTCGATGGCCAGCTTGCCGTCGGTGCCGAAGGCGGCGTCGGGCTGGCCCGCCG
>DATBHU010000421.1:0-15132 GCA_036557265.1 Polyangia bacterium | reverse complement strand
TCCATTGATGAGCCCGAGCGCGGCCGCCAGCACCACCCCAACCCCAACCATCCTTCTCATCGTCACACCTCCCCCTCTTGCCCTTTAAACCTGAGGTCGGGCCGCGATCGGACAATGCCCGCGGCGCGGGGTCAGGTCATCCCTCGATCGACTCTTGCGACTCTTCCGGACCGAACAACGCCCGCTTGATCTGCGCACCGAGCGCCTCGGCCGTGCGCCGGATGCGCAGGCGCAAGAGCGCGCCGGCCTCGGCCACCGCGACCGCGCGGAGCAGCGTCAGATCCGCGAACAGCACCTGAGCCGGCGCGCGCGAAGCTCAGCGACCGCGCGACGTCACGCTTCCGCACCACGCGGACGACGATATCAGGCGGCGCGGGACGCGGCGCGCTTCAGGGGTGCAGCCGCGCCGCCATCGTCAGCGCGGCGTCGCGGAAGGTCGACCCGTCGCTCGCCAGGTACAGCGTCAGCGACGTCCCCGTGAAGGCGGGCAGGTAGACGGCCAGCTTCTTGCCGCCGTCGAACTGCAGCGTGATCGAATCCGAAGCGGTCAGCGAGAAGGCCGGATCGGCGCACTGGCTGGCGGCGCCGCCGGCGAACACCAGCTTCACCGCGGCGGCCGCCCCCTCGACGCCGTCGGTGTAGGTGTCCTCGGCCGACTGCAGGCTGCCGAGAATGTCCTGCGAGTAATAGAAGCAGGCGGAGGCGTTCTGGCAGACGGTCAGCGACTTGCACCGGAAGCCAGCGGCGTCGAAGCCGGGCGCGCCCGAGTCGTCGATCGCCTGCAGATCGCCGATCGCCAGCGGCGGACACGTCCCGGGCTGACAGCTCGGGCCGCCGCCCGTGCCGGGGTTGCCGCCGCCGCTGCCCGCGGCGCCGCCCCGCCCCCCTGTCGCCACGATGCCGCCACGGCCCCCCGCCGCCGCACCGCCGCTGCCCGCGGGCGTGACGTTGCCGCCCTGGCCGCCGACGGAGGCGCCGCCGCGGCCGCCGGCCCCGGCGCTGCCCGCGATCGCGGTCCCGCCCGCGCCACCGCGCGCGCCGTCGCTGCCGGCATGTCCGGCGCTCCCCGCGCCGCCGCCCGCGCCCCCCGCGCCGCCTCGCGCGCCGCCCCGGCCGCTCTCCCCCCCGGCGCCGCCGGTCCCGCTCACCGGTGTCACGCTGCCGCATCCGCCCAGCGCTGCCACCGCGAGCACCGCGGACGCCGACAACCCCACGATCCACGCGTTCATCCCGATGCGCACGCCCATGCGCGATCAGTCATCGGAGGCGTCCCCGTCCGGCTGAACGGGAAAGAACGCCGCGAACAGCCCGCGCCGGCGCCCGCGTCAGATCCCCGTCACCCGCCCGCGCCCGACTCGGTCGGCAACCGGAGCTCGTGCCAGCGGATCATCCCGCCCGCCAGGTTCGCGGACCGCGGAAAGCCGGCCTGCTCGAGGATCAGCGATGCCTCGGCCGAGCGGCCCCCCGACCGGCAGACGGCGACGACGGGCCGAGCGCGCGCCAGCTCGCCCAGGCGCGCGCGCAACTCGCCGAGCGGAAGATGCCGCGCGCCCGGGATGCGTCCCAGCTCGCCGTTCCATTCGGCCGGCTCGCGCACGTCGACGACCTGCACCTCGCCCGCGTGCTCGGCCAGCCACTCGGCCTCGACCTCCAGCACGCCCGCGAACGATCGCTGGGCCGGCGCCCACTCGGGCTCGCCCGCCGCGCCGTCGAGCGGCCGCCCGCAGCGCAGGTTCGCGGGCAGCGCGACGTCGAGCTGCTTCGGATGCGCCAGCCCGAGGTTCGCCATGAAGCCGACGAAGTCCGCCTCGCTGCGCGCCCCGCCCAGCCGCGGGTTGAGCCCGCGCTCCTCGCCGATGCTGCTGGCGAGCCGCCCCGCATAGTCGTGCGCCGGGTAGACCGCGCAGTCGTCGGGCAGCGCGAACAGCTTGTCGCGCACCGATCGGTACATGCGGTGGGCGTCGCCCTGCTGGAAGTCGGTGCGGCCCGCGCCGCGAATCATCAGCGAATCGCCCGTGAAAACCGCCTGGCGGTCGCCGGTCAGGTAGCTCACGCAGCCGCCGGTGTGGCCCGGCGTCGACAGCACCGACAGCGCCTGGCCGCCGAACGTGACCACGTCGCCCTCGCCGACCAGCCGATCGGCGCCCTCGACCCCGGCCGCCGCCGACACCACGATCGCGCTGCCGAGCCGCTCGTGGAACAGCCACGCCGCGGTGACGTGGTCCGCGTGCACGTGCGTCTCCAGCGTGTAGCGCAGCGCGAGGCGGAGCTCGCGCACCAGCGCCGCGTCGCGCGCGAACTGCTCGAACACCGGATCGATCAGCACCGCCTCGCGCGTGGCCGGGTCGGCGAGCAGGTACGTGTAGGTCGACGACCGGGCGTCGACGAGCTGGCGGAAGATCATGGACGCAGGCTCATTCTAATCACGCCCCTTCCGACCCGGTGCAAATCGTGAGCCGTTGCGCCGGCTTACGCTACTGCAGTTCCAGGCCGTCCGGACCCATAAGTGTGGTGAAATGCACTCCGTGTTCGACCCCCTCGTCATCGCCAGCGGCGCCTTCGTCGGCTTCGTCGTCGGCCTGACCGGCATGGGCGGCGGCGCGCTGATGACGCCGATCCTGGTGCTGCTGTTCGGCGTCGAGCCGCTGACCGCCGTCTCCAGCGACATCGTCGCGTCGATGGTGATGAAGCCGATCGGCGGCGCCGTTCACTGGCAGCGCCGCACCGTGCAGCGCCCGCTGGTGAAGTGGCTGATGATCGGGTCGATCCCGTCGGCGTTCCTGGGCGTGCTGCTCCTGCGCAAGCTCGGCTCGGGCGCGGTCCTGCAGACGCACATCAAGCTGTCGCTCGGCATCGCGCTGCTGGTGGTCGCGACCGGCCTGGTGGTGCGGCCGCTGCTGAGCGCGCGCCGGCGCCCGGGCGACAGCATGCTGCCGTTCG
Source organism: Polyangia bacterium (assembly GCA_036557265.1). Classification (GTDB taxonomy): domain Bacteria; phylum Myxococcota_A; class Polyangia; order Fen-1088; family Fen-1088; genus JADGRB01. The sequence continues at coordinate 12,192 of DATBHU010000421.1, read as the reverse complement.
TCGTCAAGCCGATCCCGACCCTGCTGGTCGGCATCCTGGGCGGCATCATCGTCGGCATCACGTCGGTCGGCTCGGGCTCGCTGATCATCATCATGCTGCTGATGCTGTATCCGCGCATGAAGCTGTCGGAGCTGGTCGGCACCGACCTGGTGCAGGCGGTGCCGCTGGTGACCAGCGCGGCCATCGGCCACCTGCTGTTCGGCAACTTCAAGCTCGGCCTGACGGCGTCGATCCTGATCGGCAGCGTCCCTGGGGTGTTCGTGGGCGCGCGCTTCTCCTCGCGCGCGCCGGACTACCTGATCCGGCCCGCGCTGATCGTCGTGCTGCTGCTGTCGGGCATGAAGCTGGTCGGCGCCCCCAACCTGCTGCTCGGGTGGGCCGCTCCGGTCGCCGTCGGCAGCGGCGCCGCGTACGCGCTGTGGGCGTGGCGGCGGGCCCGCCGGCTGCTGGCCGCGCAGGCCGCGGGCGGCAAGCGCGCCGACGGGGGCGCGGTCGGGATCGCGCCGGCGGCCGCGGCGACGGCGGCGGGCGACCGCGCCCGCCCCTGAGCCGGCCGCGCGGCCTTCGCGCCCTCCGCCGCGCTTCCTGGCCGCGTCAGGGGCGGAAGTCGACGCCGCCCGTATCGACGTTGCTGGGCGGCAGGGCCGTGTTGTCCGCGGCCGCGTGACGCCGGTGGTGACGGCGCCGGTGCTCCCGCTCGTCGGTGCGCGCGACCGCCGCCGGCCGCGCCGGCTGGGGCTGCGCCGGGACCGGCAGCACCTCGAACGTCAGCCCGTTGGCGGCCGGTGGACCGCCGGCCGCCGCGGGCGGCGCCGCGGTCGCGACGGCGCCCTGCGCGGCGCCCGCCTCCGGGGCCGGCGTGCGCCGCCAGCCGACGGCCAGCAGCGAGGTCGTCACCGCCGCGATCAGGCCGCAGACGGCGGCCGCCCGGCGCCACCAGTCGGGCCGCCCCGCCGTCAGCCGCGGCGGCACCAGCAGCGCGGGCGTCGGGTCGATCTCGTCGTCGATCTCGTCATGGCGCTCGTCATCGATCTCGCTGTCACGCGCGCGCACCGGGCGCTGTAGCTGCAGATCGTCGACGGGGATCTCGATCGCCGTGATCGCGTCCGGGCGTCCCGGCCGCGCAGGCGCCGCGGGGCGGCCGCTCTTCCCACACCGCGCGACAGAACGCTCGATGAGCGCGCTCCGCTCGGCGCGCTCCGTCGCGAACGCCATCGACACGAGCTTGCCGAGGTTGCGCGCGTGCGAATCGGCGGCGCCGGCCAGCGCCAGCTCGAGCTCGATCTCCATCTCCTGGGCGGTCTGGTAGCGGCGGTCCGGATCGGTGGCCAGCGCGCGCGCGCAGATCGCGTCCAGCCCGGCCGGCATGCTGTCGTCGCCGGCGACCGGCAGCGGCGGCATCGGCTTGCCCGCCGCGAGGTGGCCGACGATCTCGACCTCCGTCATCCGGTGCCACATCCGCCGCTCCGCCAGCATCTCCCACAGCATGACGCCGACGGCGAAGATGTCCGCGCGGCGATCGATCGCCGAGCTCTGCAGCTGCTCGGGCGCCATGTAGGCGAGCTTTCCCTTGATCGCGCCGGGCCGCGTGTGGTGCGACGCCGCCAGCGTCTTCGCGACGCCGAAGTCGACCAGCTTCACCTGCCCGTCGTAGGTGACGAACACGTTCGGCGGGCTGACGTCGCGGTGCACGACGCCCATCGGCTTGCCGTCGAGATCCGTCAGCGTGTGGGCGTGCTCGAGGCCGGCCAGCACGCAGCTCAGGATCCGGAGCCGCAACGGCAGGCTCAGCGCGCCCGGCCCGCGCAGCAGGCGGTTCAGGATCCGCGTCAGCGGCTGGCCGTCGAGGTACTCCATCGCGATGGCCAGCTCGCCGTCGCCGACCAGCACCTCGTGCGTCTGCACGACGTTCGGGTGATTGAGGCGCAGCGACAGGCGCGCCTCGTCCAGGAACATCGTCACGAAGTCCGGATCCGCGGCCAGCTCCGGCCAGATCCGCTTCAGCACCTCCAGCCGGAAAGCGCCGCCCCCCGCGTGCGCCATGGTGAGGAGGACCTCCGCCATGCCGCCCCGTCCGATCTGCGCGATCGGCTCGTAGCGCGCCCGGACCGGGGCCGTCGATCGGCTCTCGCGGCTCTCGGCGACAGCGCGGCCCGCCGCCAGCGATCGGCTCATGGCCACAGATCGGCGCTGGGCCGGGGATCGGGTCGTAGCCTGTGCCGACAACACGCCCGCGCATGTAACACGGCGCAGAAGACGCGCGCCACACTCTTCCGTGACAATTCGAATGAAAGTCGCTGCAATTTCCGGATCTTCCGGCTGACGAGGAGACGCGCCCGCTCTCGCTGGCCGAAAACGTCCGGTCAGCCGGCCGCGCGCGTCCGGCGCGCGAATTGCCGCCGCGCCGAATACAGGGCTCCCGCGATCGTCGCGTACAGGAAGGTGTGCAGCAGCAGCAGACCGTTCGCCGCCGGTTCGAACAGCAGCACGTAGACGTCGAGCAGGATCGCCACGCCGCACATCGCGATCACGCCCGCGAACCCCCAGAACTGACGGTGCCAGGCGCCGGCGGCGCACACCAGCCCGGCGACCGCGGCCAGCGACGCCGTGCTCGCCAGCGCCGGCTGGACGGCGACCGACAGCGCCGTCAGCACGCACTGCTGCGCGAAGGCGGCCACCACCCAGTTCGTGCCGGTCTTCCACGTCATACCGGATCGGGACGCTGCCCGAAGCCGGATGTCGCGAGAACGGCGCCTCAGTAGTACGCGCGCCGGACGGACCGGCGCGCCACGCTGGCGTAGCTGAACGGCGTCGTCGGCCGGCCGACGATCGCCATGACGTCGGCGGCGACGGCCAGCGCCGCGAAGACCGTGCCGAGCATGATGAGACGGAGCTTGCCCTTCCGGACCATGGCGCTTCCTTTCGTCTAGGGGCGCGACGCCTGCGTCTGCTGCGCACGGCAGTCGACCGGGAACGACGGCAGGCGGCGGGCGCCGACCGGAGGCTCGTACGACCAGGTGGCCGCCGGCACCTTGATCCCCGGGTCCCAGCGCGACATGCGCACCGTGAACTGGGGACGGCCTTTGATCCCCTTGGTGGTGACGACGAAGCGGAGCGGCAGCGGCTGCGATCCTTCCTGGATCCAGACCTGCCAGTCGACCGCCTCGCCCTCGAAGGCGAGGTGATCGGCCGCGACGCTGTCGATGGTCTCGCGGCCCACGTAACGGCCGCTCACCACCTGCTCGGTCAGCACCTCGTAGGGATGGCTATAGAGAAAGTCGGCGCCGGGCGCGTCGATCCGGTATTGCTTGCGGACCTTGTCGATGACCGTGTCGATCGTCGACGGCGCCGGGATCGTCGCGTAGCTGCCGTCCGCCTTGCAGGCGAGCGTCATCGTCCGGCCGTCGTACCAGAACGCCAGCCCGCCGGGACCGGTCGCCCCGACCTGCTCGCTGCGCAGGTGATTCGGGCGCTCCACCGAGACCAGCGACTCGCTGGCGAGCTGGATCTTCTCGCCCGAGCCGAGCACCACCTCGTCCATGGAGGCGGCCAGCACCGTGAAGCTCTGCAGGCTGCCGAGGTAGTTGGCCATCGCCCGCAGCCGCTGCTCCGCCTGCGGCTCGATGCCCCGGTGCGTGACCAGCATGGGGGGCCCGGCGGCGATCGACACGATCGAGACGGCGACGGCCAGCCCCAGCAGCAGTAGCGGCGTCCTCGCCGACCTCATCTCGCGATGCAACCTAAGGCGCAGCGTCGGGCAGGCGCCCTCAGTCGCTCCCGCAATCTCTTCGAGGCCCCGCGCGACGGGCCGGATCGGGGGTTGGCGCGACGCGCCAGCGGGGCAAGCGCGGAAATCGTCAATTTCCGACCCGCAGGTTGCTCAACAGATCTGACGCGACTGCCGATTCTCCAAGGCCGGAACAAAGGAGACAGGTCCATGGCGGCGAAGCTGGCCACAGTCGAGATGTCGAAGCCCGTGGCAGTCACGCCACTGCCCGACGAAATGTTTCAGGAGGCGCTGACCGCCGCGACCGCGGCGCCGGCCGACGAGTCGCCGTGGGAGCGGCTGGAGGCGACCGTCGTCTCCGACGAGAACCAGGCGCGCCAGCTGCTGGACTTCTATCGGGCGCGCCTCTCGCCCGAGCTGCCCCGGCCGATGCTCGGGGTGCTGTCGCACCGGGCCGCGCGCTTCGCCGCCGACTGCTTCGGCGAGAACGCGCCCGAGACGGTCGAAGTGCTGCGCGCCGTGCTGCGGGCCGCGCCCGATGCGGACTGGGCCTTCCGCCCCCTGGTCGTCGCGCTGACGATGGCCGAACGCTGGCGCGACGTGCTCGACGCCTACGACGCCCGCCTGAGCGCGGGCGGCAACTTCGATCGACGCGCCGACATCCTCGAGGAGGCGGCGCGCATCGCCAAGGACTTCATCGGCGATCACGCGCGCGCGATCGGCTACCTGGAGCAGCTGTTTCGCCAGCGGCCCGGCGACGGCCAGGTGGCGTCGTCGCTGGAGCGCCTGCTGGAGCGGCACGAGCGCTGGGCCGATCTGGTCGCGGCGCGGCGCTTCCGGCTGGAGATGCTGGCCGGCCCCGAGGCGCGCGAGCTGCGGCTCCGGATCGCCCGCACCCTGCACGACAAGCTCGCCCAGCCCGACGCGGCGCTGGCCGAGGTGCGCGTCCTGCTGCCCGATCTGCACGACGACGCCCCGCTCACCGGGTTGCTCGAGCAGCTGCTGGCGGACGAGCGCGCGGCGCCCGAGACGCGCCTGGAGGCGCTGGACGCCCTGCGCGCGCGCTACGAGGCGACCGGCGCGGCGGCGCGCGTCCCGGACCTGCTGCGGACGGCGATCGGGTTCGCGGAGGGCGAACGCCTGCGCGAGCTGCGCCGCGAGTGCGGCGAGCGGCTGCACGCGCTCGGTGACGTGTCGGGCGCGCTCGATCAGATGGTGGCGCTGATCGCGCTCGCGCCCGAAGATCGCGCGGTCGAGGACAGCCTGCGCCAGCTCGCCGAGGCGGCGCGCGATCCGGAGCGGCTGGCGAACGGGCTGGCCGTGGCGGCCAGGGCCTGCACCGCCGCCGAGCGCCGCATCGAGCTGCTGGTGCGCGCGGCGCGGGTCGAGGACCGGCAGCTCGGGCACCCCGATCGGGCGAGCGCCCTGTTCGAGGACGCCATCGCCGGCCAGGCCGACGTCGGCTCGCTGGAGCTGCGCCTGGAGAGCCTGCGCCGCCTGGAGGAGATCTACGACGCGCTCGGCGACAAGCCGCGGCGCCTGCACGCGCTCGAACGGCTGGCGGCCGTCGAGCCGAAGCCGGGCGGCAAGCGCTTCACCTGGGCGCTGGCGGCCGAGCTGGCGCTGGAGCTGGGCGACGTCGACCGCGCGCTGGCCGCCTGGCAGGCGCGCCTCGCGCTGGACGCCGCCGACGTGGAGGCGCTGGCGGCGGCGCGCGGCCTGCTGGTGCGCAGCGAGCGCTGGACGGCGGTCATCGACCTCCTGCGCAAGCGCATCGACAGCGCCCCGCCCGCCCACCAGATCCGCGCCGATCTGATCGAGATGGCGACGCTGGCCCACGATCGCCTGCGCGACGTCGGGCGCGCCATCGAGCTGTGGCGCGAGGTGGTCACGCGCTTCGGCGACGACGACGAGAACGTCAGCGCGCTCGCCGACCTGTACGCCGAGAACGACGCGTTCGGCGACCTGGCGGCGCTGCTGTCGCGCAACGCCAACGTGGATCGCGGGCGCCACGCCGACCGGCTGGCGCGGCTGGCCGACGCGCACCGCCTGCGCCTCGCCGATGCGGCGGGCGCGGTCGAATGGTACGGGCGCGCGCTCGACGTCGATCCGGCGCACGAGACGGCGCGGGCCGGCCTGCGGGCGCTGCTCGACGACGAAGCGGTCGCCGTCGAGGCGGCGCGCCGCCTGGCCGCGGCCGCCGGCAAGACCGACGGCTGGCAGCTGCTGCTCGACCTGGTTCCGCTCCGCCTGGCGGGCGCGGCAGGCCCGGGCGACAAGGCCCGCATCCTGGAGGACGCCGCGGCGAGCGCGGAGGCGCGGGGCGCCGATCCGAAGCGGGCGATGGCCTGGCTGTGCGCGGCGCTGCCGCTGGCCGGGACCAGCGCGCGGCTCGAGCACGAGGTGTTGCGGCTGGCCGAGGCGACGGGCGAGTTCGCCGCGGCGGCGCGCGCCCTGGGCGAGACGATCGCGGCGGGCGGCATGCCGCCGCTGACACTGGCGCACCTGCACGAACGGCGCGGCGCCCTGCTGGAGGAGCAGGTCCGCGATCTCGGCGGCGCGGCCGAGAGCTACGCGGCGGCGCTGGCGCTGACGCCCGAGCGGCTGGAGCCGCGCCGCGGCCTGCTGCGAACGCAGGTCCGCCTGGGGCGGTACGCCGAGGCGGCCGCCCTGCTCGTGGACGCCAAGACGGCGCCCGACGCGCGCGACACCGTGCTGTGGCCGCTCTACGAATCGCTGGCCGCCGACGGCGGCGACATCCGCGCGGCGGTCGCGGCGCTGGAGAAGGCCGTCGACGACGCCCCCGCGCTGGACGCCGGCACGCGCCGCGACCTGCAGGCGCGCGTGGCGACGTCGTTCATCGATCACCACCAGGACCACGAAGCCGCGGAGCGGGCGCTGGACCGCGCGCTCGCGGCGGACGCGCGCCACGTCGCGACGCTGATGCGGCGCGCGGAGCTGCAGCGGCGGCGCCCCGATCGCAAGCTCTGCGACACGCTGATGCGGCTGGCCGCCGAGCAGCCGGACAACCTGGACTTCCTGCGCGAGGCGGCGGAGATCGCCGCCGCGGCGGTCGCCGACGAGACGCTGGCGATCGAGCTGCGCGTGCGCCTGTTCGACGCCGCCGGGAGCCTGCTCGGGCGCGGCGCGCGCGCGGCCGGCCGGCTCGCCGCCGCGGACGTCGCCGGCTGGGCGGTCGACGAGATCGTCCGCCTGCACGCGGCGGCGGGCACGCCCGAGCGGGTCGGCCTGGCGATCGCCCTCCTGCTCGACGGCGCGCGCCTGCGCCTGGCCGACGAGCGCCGCTGGGCGTGGCTGCGGCGGGCCGCCGAGCTGACCGAGTCGGCGCTGCGCGACCGGCCCGGCGCGATCCGCATCTGGCGGCAGCTGCACGAGCAGGCGCCCGACGACGCGCCCGCGCGCGAGGCGCTGGCCCGCCTCTACGAGGCGGAGACCCGCTTCGCCGACGGCGTCGACCTGCGCGCGACGGAGCTGGAGCGCAGCCGGGACGCGGAGCGGCGGCTGGCGCTGCGGCTGGAGATCGTCCGCCTCGGCGGCCTGCTCGAACAGCGCGGCAGCGCGCCCGAGGTGCTGCGCGCCAGCCTGGGCGAGCGCCCCGGCCACCGCCCCACCCTCGACAAGCTGACCGAGGTGCTGGTGGCGAAGGGCCGCCAGCCCGAGCTGGCCGACGTCCTCGAGGGGCAGGCCCGCATCCTCGAGGGCGACGCCGAGCCGGTGGCGTCGGCGGCGCTGTGGGCCGAGGCCGCGCGCCTGATCGAGCGCGCGCTCGCCGACGCGGGTCGCGCCACCAGCGCGTGGGAGAACGCCGCCCGCCTCGACGCCGGCACAGAGGCGCTGGACGCGCTCGGTCGGCTGGCGCTCGCCGCCGGTCAGGCGGTCGGCGCGGCGGAGTGGCTGGATCGCCGGCTGGCGATGACGGAAGGCGGCGCGCGCGTCGAGGTGGCTGCGCGGCTGGCGGGCGCCTACGTGGCGGCGAGCCAGCGCCACCGGGCCATCGCCTGCCTGGAGCGGGCGCTCGGCGAATCGCCGCGCGCGGACGGCCTGCGCACGATGCTGGCGGATCTGTATCGCGAGGCCGAGTCGTGGGAGCCGCTGGCGCGCGTGCTGGCGGAGGGGTGCGACCAGAGCGACGACGGCGCGCTGACCATCGCGCGCGCGACCGAGGTGGCGGCGGTCTACGGGCGCCTCAACCTGCTCGAGCGGGCGGTGCCGGTGCTGGAGAAGGCGGTGCGCCTGGTCCCGCAACATGAAGGGCTGGGGCTGGCGCTGGCCGACGGCCTGGCGCGCTGCGAGCGCTTCGACGAGGCGCGCGCGCAGCTGGCGCGCCTGGTCGAGCAGGCCGGCTGGCGGAAGACGCGCAAGCGCGCGCACCTTCATCAGCGGCTGGCCGAGATCGCCCGCGCCCAGGGCGACACGGCGGGCGCGCTCGCCGAGTTCGAGCAGGCGTCGTCGATGGACGGGTCGAACCCGACCATCCTGACCCAGCTCGCCGAGGTGGCGGAGGCGGGCGGCGATCTGGAGCGGGCCGAGCGCGCCTACCGCACGCTGCTGGTGCAGACGCGCGAGGGTGCCGTGGCGGCACCCGACGCGGGCGCCGGGCTGGCGCTGACGGAGATCCTGCTGCGCCTCTATGGCCTCGCGCGCAAGCGCGGGCACGGCGCCGAGGCCGACGAGCTGCTCGATTCGGCGCTGGCGGCGGCGATCAAGGATCCCGAGCAGGCGACGCGCCTGCAGCGCGGTCTGCTGGCGGCGGGCGCCCACGACGAGCTGGCGCGCCTGTTCGAGAAACGGCTGGCGCGCGCGGCCGGCACGCCCGCCGAGGCGGAGATCTCCGCGGAGCTGGCGGACTGCCTGCGCGCGCAGGGCAAGCCGGAGGCGGCCTTCGAGGCGCAGCTGCGCGCCGTCGAGGCGGCGCCCGAGATCGCGCACCTGCACGCGTCGCTGGTCGAGCACGCGCGCGGCTGCGGCCGGCTGGAGCCGCTCGTCGAACGGCTGCTGGCGCTGGTCGAGCGGCGCCGCCGCAAGGCCGACATGGGCGTCGCCAGCACCTTGCTGCTGCTGGCGGCCGGGATCGCCGAGCGTGACTTCGGCGATCGGGCCCGCGCGCTGGACCTGCACCGCCGCGCCGAGGAGATGCAGCCGCGTGCGCTGGAGGTATTGTCCGGCGTGGCGCGGCTGGCGCAGCTCGAAGGAGACGGCGCCACGTGCGAACGCGTGGCGGGCGTGTTCAAGCTGATCGCCGCCGAGGCGCGCGACGCCGCGGCCGCCGCGGAGGCGCTCTACCGGGCCGCCGCGCTGGAGCTCGGGCGCCCGGAGACCCGGGCGGCGGGCATCACCGACCTGTGCGAGGCGATCGAGAAGAGCAAGGATCTCGAGCGCGCCGCGGCGCTGGTCGCGGGGGCCGGCGTGCCCGACGCGGAGCTGGTGAAGATCCTGCCGCTCTACGAGCGGATCGCGCGCCAGTCGGGCGACGACGCCGTGCTGCTCGACTACCTGGAACGGCGGGTGGGCGCGCCGGACGTGACGCGCGGCGAGGTGCGCGAGGCGATCGATCTGGCGGTGGCGCTGCATCGCGACGACCGCCTGGAGCCGCTGCTGGTGCGGCTCGCCGACATCGCGGCCGACCGCATGGACGGACGCGACGACGCGACATGGGCGCTGTTCGAGCTGCTGCGGATCAAGAAGACGTCCGGCGATCTCGAGGCGGCCGCGCACATCCTGGAGCGCGCCGCGGAGCTGCTGCCGCTCGAGCGCGTGATGCCGCTGGCCCGCGATCTGGCCGAGCGCGCCGGGCGCGCCGGCAACCTCCGCCTCGGCGCCGAGCTGCTGGAGCGGCTGCGGACCAGCGCGCCCGCCGACGAATCGGTCTGGCGGCCGCTGCTCGACCACTACGTCGGCCTGGGTGACCGCAACGGGCTGGCCCGGCTGGTGAGCGAGACGCTGCCGCTGCTGCCCGACGTCGGCCAGCGCAACCAGCTGCGCATGGCGCTGGCGCGCCTGTCCCTGGCCGCCGACGGCGCCGACGGCTCGGCCGCGGCGATCCTGCAGGACGTGCTGCTCGAGGAGCCGGCCAACGCGGAGGCGCTGGCGCTGCTCGCCGGCTACTACGAGCGCACCGGCTCGGAGAGCGATCTCGTCGACCTGCTGGCGCAGTCGTTCGACAGCGCGATCGGGGCCGGGGATGCGGAGGCGGTGGTCGGCGCGGCGATCCGGCTGGGCGCCGCGCTCGAGGGCAAGGACGACGAGCGCGCGGCGGAGACGTACGAGCGCGGGCTCGCCGCGGCCCCGCGCCATCCCGCGCTGCTCAAGCGGCTGCTGGCGCTGCGCCCCGCGGGCGAGGCGACGCGCGAGCGCGCCGAGCTGCTCGAGGCGGTGCTGGAAGGCGAGACCGGCGCCGAGGCGGCCCGCCAGGCGCGCGAGCTGGCGGCGATCTGGAGCGACCTCGGCGACGCCGAGGCCGCGCGCCGCGTGCTGGAGAAGGGCTACGCGCAGGCGCCGGGCGAGGAGTCGTTCTTCGCCGACCTGGAGCGTCTCTACCGCGCGAAGCAGGACTGGGGCGCGCTGGCGGACCTGCACGCCGCCGAGGCCGAACGGCGGCCCGACGCGAAGGAGGCGGCCGCGCTCTACCTGGAGGCGGCGTCGCTGCGCCGCGGCCGGCTGGCCGACGTGGCCGGGGGGCTGAAGCTGCTGCGCCAGGCGCGGGCGCGCTCGCCCCACGACATCCAGATCGTCGAGCAGCTGGCGCGCGCGCTGGTGGCGCACGGCGAGCTGGGCGCGGCGGCCGCCGAGGTGCGCGCGGCCCTGGAAGATGCGAGCCTCGCGCAGGAGCAGCGCCTGCCGCTGCACCTGCTGCGGGCGCGGCTGGAGGCCGCTGCCGGCGATCACCGCGCGGCGGTCGTCGTGCTGGAGCAGGCGTTCGTGCTGTCGCCGGACAGCGTGGCGCAGGTGCTGGCGTCCGAGCTGGAAGCCTGGCGGCAGGACGCGGCCGCGGGCGGCGCGACGGCGGATCTGCGCGACGCGACGCTGCGCCTGGCGGAGCTGGCGCGCGCGGCGGGCGACGCGGCGCGGGCGCGGCGGTTGCTCGCCGAGCTGGTCGCGCGCGGCGCCGCCGACGTCGAGACGGTGCGCCTGACCTGGGAGCTGGCGGAGGCGGAGGACGACGCCGAGGCGGCGTTCGCCGCCGCCCAGCAGTTCGTCCGGCTCGCGGAGGGCGAGGCGCAGATCGATGCGGCGCACCAGCTGGTCGCGCTGGCCGACCGCATCGGCCAGCCGGCCGTCGCGGCGGCTGCCATCGAAGCGGCGCTGGCCGCGCACCCCGACCAGGTCGCGCTGGCCGACGTGCTGGCCCCGCTCTACGAGGAGGCGGGCGAGCTCGCGAAGCTGGCGGGCCTGCTGCTCGACCAGGGCAACCGCAACCCCGACGAGGAGCAGCGCCTCGACCTGCTCCGCCGCGCCGGCGCGTTCGCGATTCACGCCCAGGACGCGTCGCTGGCGGTGATGGCGCTGAACGAGGCGCTGGTGCTCCGCCCGGCGGACGAGGAGACGGCGCTGCTGCTGTCCGACGCCTACCTGCTGGCGGGCGCGCTGGACGAGGCGGCCGACCTGGTGAAGCCGCTGGTGGCCGCGCACAAGGGCAAGGCCTCGCCCGCGCTGGCCGCGTTGCAGCTGCGGCTGGCGCGCATCGCCGGGATGGCCGGCGACCGCGCGGGCGAGCTGGCGGCGCTCGGGCACGCGCTGGAGGCCGACAAGAAGAACGGCGAGCTGACGGCCGAGGTCGCCGACCGCGCCGAGCAGGCGGGCGACGACGACCTGGCGTTGAAGGCGCTGCGGCTGATCGTCGCCCACAACGCGCCCGGACCGATCAGCGCGGCGGCGGCGTTCCTGCGCCAGGCGCAGATCGCTCAGCGCCGCGGCGAGACCGAGCGCGCGATCATGTTCGCGCGCCGCGCCTCGCACGACGTGCCCAAGGACGACCCCATCTACATCGAGGCGCGGAAGTTCCTCGAGGCCCACGAACCCGCCGCCCCGGCCAAGCCGGCTCGCAAGCGCTAGCCGCTCGCGCCCCTCTCCCTAACCCTCTCCCCGCTTCGCGGGGAGAGGGGACCTGCCCCTTCTTCCTCCCTCTCCCTTTGGGAGAGGACCGGGGAGAGGGCTTCTTCCTCCCTCTCCCTTTGGGAGAGGGCCGGGGTGTGGGGCGACTCCGATCGCCGGGTCAGTTCTTGGTCGACGGGTCGGTGGGCTTGGTCGTCTTGCTGTCGATCGTGCCGGCGACCTCGCTGCGCGGCGGGCCGTCCGACTTGGTCGCGTCCGCGGAGGATGGGCCGTTTGCGCGCACGACCTCCATGCGGGGCGCCGTTTCGCGGCGGATGGGCGCGGGCGTCTCGCTGCGCGGCGCATCGGCCGCCGGCGCCTTCGTCCCGGCCGACTCCGACGTCGAGGCCGGC
>DATBHU010000420.1:0-3291 GCA_036557265.1 Polyangia bacterium | reverse complement strand
AAGAGCGTCAACGATCTGGTGCGCGCCGAGCTGAACAGCCTGATGGGCAACGCGGCGCTGAGCGCGGACGACAAGCAGCGGCTGAAGCAGCACTTCGACAGCATCCGCGACGTCGAGGTGACGATGGGGAACGCCGGCATGATGTGCACGACCAGCGGCCTCGATACGACCACGCTCGATTCGTACAAGAGCAAGTTCTCGTTCCAGACCAACGGCATGATCGAGACGGTGTCGCTGCTGCACATGCAGCTGGTGGCGCTGGCGTTCGCGTGCAACTACAACCGGGTCGCGACGCTGCAGTGGGGCGACGGCACGGACACGACGAAGTACAGCGTGCCGTCGAACGCCAGCCTGGGCTGGACGTTTCACCAGCTCTCCCACCGCGTCCAGTCGGACGGCGCCGTCGGCATGAACCCGACGGCGGAGCAGGCGCACCACGAGGTCGACATCCTGCGCATGCAGACGCTCGCAAAGGGGCTGGACGCGTTCAACGCGCGCGGCCTGGCGTCGACCGCGATGGTGGTCTGGATGACCCACATCTCCGACGGGCCGAGCCACAGCGGCCGCAACGTCCCGCACATCATCTGGGGCAACGGCGGCGGTTACCTGAAGACGGGCCAGTACGTCGACGCCGGCAACGTCACCAACAACAAGCTGTGGAACACGCTGATCACCGCGGCGATTCGCGACAAGAGCACCGCCGCCGTCAACTTCGGCATGGGCACGGGCACCGGCGAGATCGCCGCGATCAAGGCGTAGCGCCGCGGGAATGAAGATCGAAAAAATGAAACGTCTCGTTCCCCTCCTCGTGCTTGCCATCGGTTGCGCGCAGAGCGAATCGCCCGGGAACCCAGGCGCCGCGGGCAGCGCGTCGCCGGGGCAGGCGGGGACGACCGGAACGGGCGGCACGACCGGCGCGGGCGGGACGACGGGCGCCGCGGGGGCGATCGGGACGGCGGGCAGCGGCGGCAGCAGCACCGGCGCGGGCGGCGCGGGCGGGCAGGCGGGCGCCGGCGTCGGCGGTTCGGGAGGCGCGGCCGGCGGCGCCGGTGGTAGCGCGGGCGCGGGCGGCGCGAGCGGCGGGCGGGGCGGGGCGACGGCCGGGCGCGGGGGCGCAGGTGGCTCGGCAGGCGCGGGCGGAACGGCGACCGGCGGCCGCGGCGGATCCGCTGGTGGCAGCGCGGGCAGCGGCGGCGGCACCGGGGGCGCGACGGGCGCCGGCGGCTCCGGCTCGGGCACGCCGATGCCGAGCGCCGGCTGCGGAAAATCAGGGCGCCCGTCGGGCGGCATGGTGCAGGTCGCGAACACGTCGCTGCACATTTTCCCGACCGGCTACGACGGCACGAAGCCGTTCCCGCTGCTGATCGCGCTGCACGCGTGCGGCAACCCGAACACCGAGTTCGTCAGCCTGACCAACAACACCGCCTTCGCGACGGACTACGTCCGCACGTTCCCGAACACGCCCGACAGCGGGCAGTGCTGGTCGAGCTATACCGGCGACGTCGCCCGCATCCTGTCGCAGTACGACGACCTGATGGCGAACTACTGCATCGACCAGAGCCGCGTGTTCGCCATCGCCCACAGCTCGGGCGCGCAGATGCTGGTCAACATCCTGTCCCACAAGACCGACGCCCAGCACCTGAACCTCAGGGGCATCTCGCCGGTGGCGGCGGATCCCTACAACGTCGCGGTCCCCATGCCCGTCCTCTACATCGACGGCATGATGGACAACCAGCGCAGCGCCGACTCCGCCAAGAACACCGTCGCGAAGTTCAGGGCCTCCAACATGTGCGCCGACACGTCGAAGCCGTACACGCAGGTGATGACCTGCAACAGCACCGACTCGGGGCACCCGCTGGTCAACCCGGGCTGCAACATCTACGACAGCTGCACGGTGCCGACCATCTGGTGCTCGCACAACGATCCCAGCTACAGCGGAACGCAGCACGGCGTCCCCTGCTTCGCCATCAAGGCGATGGTCGACTTCTTCGCCGGCCTCTAGCGCCGACGCGATAACATCGCCGGGAGATGGTCTCACCCGCGGTCTCGGACGACGAGAAGCGCGCGGCGCTCGCGCGCGTGCTCGAGAGCCGCGCCTTCAGCCGCTCCGATCAGCTGCGCGCGTTCCTGCGCTACGTCTGCGAGGCCGAGTTCGCGGGGCGCGCGCAGCAGCTCAACGAGTACGCGCTGGGCGTCTCCGTGCTGGGGCGCCCCGAAGGCTATTCGCCCGCCGAGGACTCCAGCGTCCGCAGTCGCGCCTACGAGCTGCGCAACAAGCTGGCGAGCTACTACCGCGACGAGGCGCCCGCGGATCCGATCCAGATCGAGATCGAGAAGGGGGCCTACGTCCCACGTTTCAAGCGGCGCGAGACCACGGCGGAAGCGGCCCGCCCGGCGGACGCGCCGTCCGGCGCGCCCGAGCCGGCGCCGCCCGCCGCGCCGCGCAGCTTCCTCGGCCTGCGCACGAGCATCGTCGCCGCCGTCTTGGTCGCGATGGCGATCGTCGCGCTGGCCGCGATGCGCGCGATCCAGCACAAGTCGGCGGGCGGCGGTCTGGCGGCGCGCGCGTCGACGCCGGAGATGGAGGCGCTCTGGAAGCCGTTCCTCGACCGCAACACCCCGCTGCTGATCTCGTTCGAGATCCGGATGTTCCTGTTCGCGCCCGCGACCGGCCTGGTGGTGCGCGACTTTCAGGCCAACCAGAAGGAGGACGTGGCGCGCTCGAAGGCGCTGGCGGCGTTCCGCGAACGGATGGGCGCCGACCAGCTGATCGAGACCTACGACTACGCCGACGTCGGCGCCGTGCAGGCCGCCTTCCTGCTCGGGCACCTGCTCGACCGCGAGGTCGGCCTCAAGTATTCCAGCGCGCTCGGCTGGGAGGACATCTGGAACAGCAACGTCGTCTTCGTCGGCAAGTCCAGCGTCAACCCGGCCATCCGCCGCGTGCTGCGCGACGGCGAGCTGGACTTCGTGGACAGCGAGTTCGGCGCCGCCGTGCGCAACCTCCACCCGCGACCGGGGGAGCCCGCCGAGTACCCGAACGCGGCCACGCACGGCGCTGGCAAGAAGTACGGCGTCGTCAGCGTGCTGCCCGGCCCGCAGCCCGGGCACCGCATGATGATCCTGACCGGCGCGGGCGCTGAATTGATGTGGGCGCTGGCCCAGAGCGTCACCGATCCCGCCCGCGTGAAGGAGATCATGTCGCACGTCATGACCTCGTCCGGAGAGCTGCCGGCCACGTTCCAGATCGTCATCGAAGCCACCTTCGAATCGAACGTTCCGATCAACATC